>NZ_JBEYFE010000005.1:0-289691 GCF_040634235.1 Streptomyces sp. NPDC007157 | reverse complement strand
TTTCCCGGGGCCCCCCGGTGTTATAATTTTTGGTTGTTCCACCGGCGCCCCCGCTCCCCCCCCCGGGGGGGGGGGGGTTTTTTTTACCCCAAAACCCCCCCCCCCCCGGCTCGTCTAGCCGATCCCCCGCCACCCATCGGGGTCCACTCCACCGGGGACGTCAGCCGTCTCCTCGTACGGCTGACGGGTGAAGACGAACGAACCGAGGTCCAGGTGGCTCACAGCACCGTCCGGCCGCCGTACGGGCCGTAGAAGCTCTCCGGCGTAGTAGCCCTCAAGGCCGGTCCAGGTACCGTCACCATTGGCCCGGAAGCGAGCACGGCGGCCGGTGCCCGACAGCGGCCCCAGCGAGACCAGTCCGTCGGCCGTCACCCGCAGCGCGAAGGGGTGCGTACCCCAGTACCACTGGCCCGCCAGCTCCAGAACAGACGGCTCGACCTGGGCCAGGGGCCGCCATGGCTCGGGAATGCGCGGCTCGGCCTCCGCGACGATGCGGACGAGGTCGGCGCCGACGGCGGACAGCAGCGGGCCCGAGGTGCAGTTCGCGAGCACCACGGCCGCCACGTCCTCGTCCACGCTGAGGGTGAGACTGGCCAGAAAACCGGGCAGCGAGCCGGAGTGCCCGATCAGCAGCCGGCCGTCGCGGCGCTGGACCTGAAGACCGAGTCCGTAGGTGGCGCCGTCCAGCACATCGGCGGGCTCGGCAGGAGCCGCCGGAATGCGCATCTCCCGTACGGACTCCGCGCTCAGGACCCGGTTGTCGCCGGCCGCCAGGAACACGGCGAAGCGGGCCAGGTCATCGGTTGTCGACCAGAGCTGTCCTGCCGGCGCCATCCGGCCGAGGTCCTCCAGCGGCTCCGGGAGCATCGCGTCGGCCCAGGGATGCACCGCCCAGCCGCCCGCGTGCGGCGCCTGCGGTTGGGTGCTCGTACGGTCGAGGCCCAGCGGTTCGAGCACCTCCCGCCGGAGCACCTCCTCCCAGGGCGCACCGCGGAGTTCCTCGACCAGGGCGCCGAGAAGGGTGTAGCCGGGGTTGGAGTAGTGGTGCCGGCGGCCGACGGGGTGCAGGAGGGGCTGCTCGCCGAGGACATCACTCAGCTCCGGACGCAGCGAGCCCGGAGTGCGCTCCCACCAGGGTGCGGGCGACTCGGCCGCCAACCCGCCCGTGTGCGCGAGGAGCTCGGCGATCGTCGCCTCCCCCGCGCCGGTGCCCGGCAGATGCTTCTCCAGTGGATCGCCGAGATCGAGCAGCCCTTCGTCGCGCAGCCGGAGCACCAGAACGGCCGTGAACGTCTTGGTGATCGAGCCGATTCGGTACTGCACGTTCTCGTCCGGCCCGTGCCCCTCCACCGAGGTTCGCGCCCCGTGCCAGACGGCCCGCCCGCCGCGTACGACCGCTGCCACCAGCGACGGCGCCCGTCCCTCGGACTGGGCGACCGCGATCCGGTGCAGCAGCGCCCGCCGGGTGGCGGGCAGCAGCTCTTCCTGAAATGTCGTCATGCGCCCAGTCCACCCGGTGGACGGACCCGCGTCGAGTTCATTTCAGTGGTGCGGATCAGGTCTGTGCCATGTCCACGAAGCGGGAGTAGTGACCCTGGAAGGCGACGGTGATCGTCGCGGTCGGGCCGTTTCGGTGCTTGCCGACGATGATGTCCGCCTCGCCCGCGCGCGGTGACTCCTTCTCGTAGGCGTCCTCGCGGTGGAGCAGGATGACCATGTCGGCGTCCTGCTCGATGGAGCCGGACTCACGCAGGTCGGACACCATCGGCTTCTTGTCCGTGCGCTGCTCGGGACCTCGGTTCAGCTGCGAGAGGGCGATCACCGGGACCTCCAGTTCCTTGGCCAGCAGCTTGAGGTTTCGGGACATGTCCGAGACCTCCTGCTGACGGCTCTCGGAGCGCTTGGACCCGGACTGCATCAGCTGCAGATAGTCGATGATCACGAGCTTGATGTCGTTGCGCTGCTTGAGCCGTCGGCATTTGGCGCGGATCTCCATCATCGACAGGTTCGGAGAGTCGTCGATGTAGAGCGGGGCGGCCGAGACGTCCGGCATCCGGCGGGCGAGCCGGGTCCAGTCCTCGTCGGTCATCGTGCCGGAGCGCATGTGGTGCAGGGCGACCCGGGCCTCGGCGGACAGCAGACGCATCGCGATTTCGTTGCGGCCCATTTCGAGGGAGAAGATGACGCTGGGCAGGTTGTTCTTGATCGACGCGGCCCGGGCGAAGTCCAGCGCGAGGGTGGACTTACCCATGGCGGGCCGGGCGGCGATGACGATCATCTGGCCCGGGTGCAGGCCGTTGGTGAGCGAGTCCAGGTCCGTGAAGCCGGTGGGCACACCGGTCATCTCCCCGGTGCGGGAGCCGATCGCCTCGATCTCGTCGAGGGCGCCCTCCATGATGTCGCCGAGCGGCAGGTAGTCCTCGCTGGTCCGCTGCTCGGTGACCGCGTAGATCTCCGCCTGGGCGCTGTTGACGATCTCGTCGACGTCGCCGTCGGCCGCGTATCCCATCTGCGTGATACGTGTCCCGGCCTCGACGAGACGGCGTAGCACGGCCCGCTCGTGGACGATCTCCGCGTAGTACTCGGCGTTCGCCGCCGTCGGCACCGTCTGGACGAGGGTGTGCAGATAGGAGGCCCCGCCGACCTTGTTGATCTCGCCGCGCTTGGTGAGCTCGGCGGCGATGGTGATGGGGTCGGCCGGCTCGCCCTTGGCGTAGATGTCGAGGATCGCCTGGTAGATCGTCTCGTGGGCGGGCTTGTAGAAGTCGTGGCCCTTGAGGATCTCGACGACGTCGGCGATGGCGTCCTTGGACAGCAGCATGCCGCCGAGCACGGACTGCTCGGCGTCAAGGTCCTGCGGGGGGACCCGTTCGAAGGTGGTACCTCCGCCGTCCCAGTCGCCGCTGTCCCGGCCGCGATCGTGCCGGTCGTCCCGGCCTCGGCCGCCCTCGCCGCGTCCACGGGAGGCGGGCAGACGATCACTGGGACCGGCCTCGGCCCACGGATCGTCCAAGGGCTCGGAAATGCTCACCGAGCCACCTCCTCCCGTCCGCCCGGCGGACCTCGCCGTGGCCTCATTTCTACGGCACGGCACTGACAAACCAAGGCGCCCCATTCCGGTTCCGGGCACGTCGGTTTTGTGAGGTTTCCGAGGCCATAAGGAGGAGCGGGCGCCGGACCACGGTAGGCCCGCGGGCACCGTCAGCCAATCTGGTTATCCACAGGCCATGTGGACGACGGCCCGTATGCTGTGGAGAACCCCCCAAAACCTGTGCACGACGCGGTGGACAGCCCTGTGAACAAGCCCTCGATCTCTCTCCTCAATCGGCTCTGACCTGCACCTTTCCCGTCCACCGGCTGTGCAGAAGAAAAACTTTCCCAGTCGGATCAAGATCGCTCCGAACGATACGCGAAAGCATGGCCCGCACAAGCTTCAGTAAGGGTCAGTATGCAATTGCATCTCTTACCTGTGGACGATTAGATTAGTGCCCATGTCACAGGCTCCCGCGATCCCCGAGGCCACCCGACGGCGGCACGACCGAGAGATCGTCGCACTGGCCGTCCCGGCCTTCGGCGCACTCGTCGCCGAGCCGCTTTTCGTCATGGCCGACAGCGCGATCGTCGGCCATCTCGGCACCGCACAGCTCGCCGGTCTAGGCATCGCCTCGGCGCTCCTCACCACCGCCGTGAGCGTCTTCGTCTTTCTGGCCTACGCCACCACGGCGGCCGTCGCCCGCAGGGTCGGGGCCGGCGATCTCCAGGCTGCCATCCGTCAGGGCATGGACGGTATCTGGCTGGCACTGCTGCTCGGTGTCGGCGTCATCGCCGTCACTCTGCCCCTGGCACCCGGCATCGTGGACATCTTCGGAGCCTCGGCCACCGCGGCACCCTACGCGACGACCTACCTCAGGATCTCCTCGCTGGGTATCCCGGCCATGTTGATGGTGCTCGCCGCCACCGGCATCCTGCGTGGCCTCCAGGACACCCGAACCCCGTTGTACGTCGCCGTCGCGGGCTTCGTCGCCAACGCCGGACTGAACGCCGGGCTCGTCTACGGCGCCGGACTGGGTATCGCAGGCTCTGCCTGGGGCACCGTCATCGCTCAGTGCGGAATGGCGACCGTCTATCTGACGGTCGTCGTGCGGGGAGCCCGCAGGCACGGAGCGTCCCTTCGCCCGGACGCCGCCGGGATACGGGCCTCGGCACAGGCCGGTGCGCCTCTGCTCGTCCGGACGCTCTCGTTGCGGGCCATCCTCATGATCGCCACGGCCGTGGCCGCCCGGCTGGGCGATGCCGACATCGCCGCCCACCAGATCGTGCTGTCGCTGTGGAGCCTGCTGGCCTTCGCTCTGGACGCGATAGCGATCGCCGGGCAGGCCATCATCGGCCGCTATCTCGGGGCGGGCGACACCGTCGGCGCCCGTGAGGCCTGTAGGCGCATGGTCCAGTGGGGCGTCGCCACCGGGGTCGTCCTGGGCCTGCTGGTGGTGGCTGCCCGACCGCTCTTCCTGCCGCTGTTCACCAGCGATCCGACCGTGAAGGACATCGCACTGCCCGCGCTGCTCATCGTGGCGCTCTCCCAGCCGATCTCCGGCGTGGTCTTCGTCCTCGACGGCGTTCTGATGGGCGCGGGAGACGGGTCGTATCTCGCCGGGGCCATGGTCGTGACCCTCGCAGTCTTCACCCCGGTGGCGCTCCTGGTCCCCGCCTTCGACGGCGGGCTCACAGTGCTCTGGGGAGCCATGACCCTGATGATGGCCACACGGATGCTGACCCTTTGGCTGCGTACCCGCTCGGGCCGCTGGATCGTGACCGGCGCAACGCGCTGACCGCCGCCGTCCCCGGGTGTTTCACGTGAAACACCGTGAGCCGCCATGTTTCACGTGAAACACCCGCCGAACCACCGCATCGATGGCAAACCAAAGGGGGCCGCACCCTGACGGGTACGGCCCCCTTCAGCTACTGCTCAATGCGAGCGCAGCGTCAGGCCGCGACAACCTCGATGTTGACCTTGGCGGCAACCTCGGGGTGCAGACGCACGAACGTCTCGTGGGCGCCCAGCGTCTTGATCGGCGCGCCCAGCTCGATGCGGCGCTTGTCGACCTCGGGGCCACCGGAAGCCTTGATCGCCGAGGCGACGTCGGCCGGGGTGACGGAACCGAAGAGACGACCGGCGTCGCCGGAGCGAACGGCCAGACGGACCTTGACACCCTCGAGCTGGGCCTTCACGGAGTTGGCCTGCTCGATGGTCTGGATCTCGTGGATCTTGCGAGCACGACGGATCTGCTCGACGTCCTTCTCGCCACCCTTGGTCCAGCGGATAGCGAACTTCCGCGGGATCAGGTAGTTGCGAGCGTAGCCGTCCTTGACGTCGACGACGTCGCCGGCGGCACCGAGGCCAGAGACCTCGTGGGTGAGGATGATCTTCATGTGTCGGTCACCCTTCCCTTATCGCGCGGTGGACGTGTAGGGCAGCAGCGCCATCTCACGGCTGTTCTTGACGGCCGTGGCGACGTCACGCTGGTGCTGCGTGCAGTTGCCGGTCACGCGGCGGGCACGGATCTTGCCGCGGTCGGAAATGAACTTCCGCAGCATGTTCGTGTCCTTGTAGTCCACGTACTGGACCTTGTCCTTGCAGAACGCGCAGACCTTCTTCTTAGGCTTGCGCACAGGCGGCTTCGCCATGGTGTTTCTCCTGTGTGATCAAGAAGTGGGGATGCGAGCCCGTTGCCCTTAGAAGGGGGGCTCGTCCGAGTAGCCGCCGCCACCGCCGCTGCCGCCGGAGCCGCCGCCCCAACCGCCGCCACCCTGGTTGCCGCCGCCGGCGGGAGCGCCGGAGGCCCAGGGGTCGTCGTTGGGAGCGCCGCCCTGCTGGCCGCCGCCGGAGCCGCCGCCCCAGCTGCCGCCACCCTGGCCGCCACCGCCGCCGAAACCGCCGCCCTGGCCACCGCGGCCGCCACCACCGGCGGTCTTGGTGACCTTGGCCGTGGCGCTCCGCAGGCTGGCGCCGACTTCCTCGACGTCCAGCTCGTAGACCGTGCGCTTGACACCCTCACGGTCCTCGTAGGACCGCTGCTTCAGCCGGCCCTGCACGATGACGCGCATGCCTCGCTGGAGCGACTCGGCGACGTTCTCCGCCGCCTGACGCCAGACCGAGCAGGTCAGAAAGAGGCTTTCGCCGTCCTTCCACTCGTTCGTCTGGCGGTCGAAGGTGCGGGGAGTGGACGCGACGCGGAACTTCGCGACCGCCGCACCGGACGGGGTGAAGCGCAGCTCGGGGTCATCGACAAGATTGCCGACGACCGTGATGACGGTCTCGCCTGCCATGGGGGAACCTCTCGGCGGGTTTGCTGCTGGCTGCTTGCTGCTACTCGAAACCCGAGATCAGCTGAGCTGGGAGCTCAGTGGGTCTCGGGACGGAGGACCTTGGTCCGGAGGACCGACTCGTTCAGGTTCATCTGGCGGTCGAGCTCCTTCACGACCGCAGGCTCGGCCTGCAGGTCGATGACCGAGTAGATGCCCTCAGGCTTCTTCTTGATCTCGTACGAGAGACGACGACGGCCCCAGGTGTCGACCTTCTCCACCTTGCCGTTGCCCTCACGGACGACGGAGAGGAAGTTCTCGATCAGGGGGGCGACAGCGCGCTCCTCCAGATCGGGGTCGAGGATGACCATCACCTCGTAGTGACGCATGTGGAACCCACCTCCTTTGGACTCAGCGGCCACGGTCGTTCCGTGGCAGGAGGGTTGTGATGCGTACGCAACGGTATCGGCCGCCACTGACATGCGGGGGGCTTCCCTCGGGATCCCCAGCCGCGGGCCTGGGCAGACACCGGTGCAGAGGGTACAGAGTACCCGCACACCTGCTTCCGGTTGAAATCCGACCGCCGGGCCCCTCAATCTGTACCCATCGGGTGTGTACGGCGCTACGATGCGCCGCCTTCCGCAGGAGGTGCCCTATGGCACAGGCATTGCGACCCAACACCGCCGGCTCCCTGTTCGCCACCGACGGCAAGACCCATCCGCTCCAGGACTCCCTGATGGCCGTGACGCTGGCGCTCGGGCTGATCGCCTTCATCACGTCGTTCTTCCACAGCCTGCACCTGCTCAGCGCCTGGACCGGTCTGATCGGCATCTTCACCGGCCTGTTCGGGCAGTGGGTCTCGATCACCACGCGCGAGCGCTTCGGTACGATCCTGGGTCTCGGTGCCGCGGGCATCGGCTTCTTCATCGGTATGGCGAACGGCGGCCTGTTCGGATAGGCCTCCGAACCCCTCCGTACCACCGCGCAACGCCCCGGCCGCACCGGAGCCGGGGCGTAGGTGGTGTACGCCCAGTCGGGCCGCGAGCGAGGCGCAGTAGGCTTCGGCGCGAGAGCCGGAGCCCCTGTACCCATGGGGACACACCAGCCCGAGGAGCGCCCCGACATGAGTCTGACCCTGAGGACCATCAGCCGCGAACAGCATCTGGCCTACATCCAGAGCCTGCCGGCGGCTAGCCACATGCAGGTCCCGGCCTGGGCAGATGTCAAGGCGGAGTGGCGTTCGGAGAACCTGGGCTGGTTCGACGACCGCACCGGCGAGATGGTCGGCGCGGGCCTGGTGCTGTACCGCCAGCTGCCCAAGATCAAGCGCTACCTCGCGTACCTCCCCGAGGGCCCGGTCATCAATTGGTTCGCGCCGAATCTCGACGAGTGGATCCAGCCGATGCTGGCCCACCTCAAGCAGCAGGGCGCGTTCTCCGTGAAGATGGGCCCGCCGGTGATCATCCGGCGCTGGGAGGCCAACTCCATCAAGGCCGGCATCCAGAACCCGGACGTGAAGCGCCTGCGCGACATCGAGGCCGACTTCATCGAGCCGCGTGCCTTCGAGGTGGCCGACAAGCTGCGCCGGATGGGCTGGCAGCAGGGCGAGGACGGCGGCGCCGGCTTCGGTGACGTGCAGCCGCGCTACGTCTACCAGGTGCCGCTGGCGAACCGTTCCCTGGAAGAGGTCCACAAGAACTTCAACCAGCTGTGGCGGCGCAACATCAAGAAGGCCGAGAAGGCCGGCGTCGAGGTCGTCCAGGGCGGCTACCAGGACCTGGCGGAGTGGCAGCGGCTGTACGAGATCACGGCCGTGCGCGACCACTTCCGGCCGCGCCCGCTGTCGTACTTCCAGCGCATGTGGACGGCCCTCAACACCGAGGACCCCAACCGGATGCGGCTCTACTTCGCCCAGCACAACGGGGTGAACCTGTCCGCGGCGACCATGCTGATCGTCGGCGGGCACGTCTGGTACTCCTACGGCGCCTCCGACAACATCGGCCGCGAGGTGCGCCCGTCCAACGCCATGCAGTGGCGGATGCTGCGCGACGCCTATGCGCTCGGCGCCACCGTCTACGACCTGCGTGGCATCTCGGACTCGCTGGACGAGACGGATCACCTCTTCGGCCTCATCCAGTTCAAGGTGGGCACCGGCGGCCAGGCCGCCGAGTACCTCGGCGAATGGGACTTCCCGCTGAACAAGCTGCTCCACAAGGCGCTCGACATCTACATGTCGCGCCGCTGACGTCACGCTCCGTGCTTCTATAGCCCTGATACACCCCAGCCATCCAGAAAGGTCCCAGGTCCGGCCATGGCGCTCACCCTCTACGTCGACACCGCGCGCTGGCGGGCGCACCACAAGCACGTGCAGGAGCAGTTCCCGGGCCTCGTCCCGGTCTGCAAGGGCAACGGCTACGGCTTCGGGCACGAACGCCTGGCGGAGGAGGCCACCCGTCTGGGCTCGGACGTCCTCGCCGTCGGTACGACGTACGAGGCCGCGCGCATCAAGGACTGGTTCGGTGGCGACCTGCTGGTGCTGACGCCGTACCGGCGCGGCGAGGAGCCCGTTCCGCTGCCCGACCGGGTCATCCGCTCGGTGTCGTCGATCGACGGCGTGTACGGCCTGGTGGGCGCGCGCGTGGTCATCGAGGTGATGTCCACGATGAAGCGGCACGGCATCAGCGAGCAGGACCTGCCGCAGCTGCACTCGGCCATAGAGAACGTCCGGCTGGAGGGCTTCGCCATCCATCTGCCGCTGGACCGCACCGACGGCTCGGACGCCGTCGAGGAGGTCATCGGGTGGATGGACCGGCTGCGCGCGGCCCGGCTGCCGCTGCACACGATGTTCGTCAGCCACCTCAAGGCCGACGAACTCGCCCGGCTCCAGCAGCAGTTCCCGCAGACCCGGTTCCGGGCCCGGATCGGCACCCGGCTGTGGCTGGGGGACCACGACGCCACCGAGTACCGCGGGGCGGTCCTGGACGTCACCCGCGTCGCCAAGGGCGACCGGTTCGGCTACCGGCAGCAGAAGGCGGCCTCGGACGGCTATCTGGTGGTCGTGGCGGGCGGCACGTCGCACGGGGTGGGCCTGGAGGCCCCGAAGGCCCTGCACGGCGTCATGCCGCGTGCCAAGGGCGTCGCACGGGCCGGCCTGGCCACGGTGAACCGGAACCTTTCGCCGTTCGTCTGGGGCGGCAAGCAGCGCTGGTTCGCGGAGCCGCCGCACATGCAGGTGTCGATCCTGTTCGTGCCGACGGACGCTCCGGAGCCGAGGGTGGGCGAGGAGCTGGTGGCCCATCTGCGGCACACCACCACCCAGTTCGACCGCATCGTGGATCGCTGACGGGTTCTCAGAACGCCGGAAGGGCCGTACACGGGGTTCCGTGTACGGCCCTTTCCTTCTGCCTGGGCTGTTCGCTCAGAGCGAACTGTCCTCAGAGGCTCGGCTGCCCCACTCCACCTGCGGCCCTTCGAACTGTGCGGCATGACGCGGGGGACGGGCGGCCGCGCCGAGCACGAAGACGTCCTCCGCGCCGTCCAGCACCCCGCCCGAGGGGTCGTCGTCACCGGAGCGCCGCACCACGTCACGCTCGGGCATGAGGATGTCGCGTACGACCATCGCGCAGAGGTAGAGCGTGCCGAGCAGGTGCACGGCGATGGCCCAGTGGTAGCCGTGGGTCGGCAGACCCTTGTGGGCGTCACCGCTGGTCGTGTACGCGAGGTACATCCAGATCCCCAGGAAGTACGCCACCTCGCACGCCTGCCAGATCAGGAAGTCCCGCCACTTGGGCCGGGCGAGCACGGCCAGCGGCACCAGCCACAAGACGTACTGCGGGGAGTAGACCTTGTTGGTGAGGATGAAGGCCGCCACCACCAGGAAGGCCAGCTGGGCGAAGCGCGGCCGGCGCGGAGCGGTCAGGGCCAGGGCGGCGATACCCAGGAAGCAGAGCACCACCAGTACCATCGCCGCGTTGTTCACGAAGCCCGTGCTGGGCGGGGTGGTCGTGTTCTGCGCCCAGATCAGCCAGAAGGAGCCGAAGTCGACGCCTCGTTCCTGGCTGAACGTGTAGAACTTCGACCAGCCGTCGAAGGCGAAGATCATCACCGGCAGGTTCACGACGAGCCAGGCGACGACGGCTCCCCCCGCTGCGGTGAAGAAGTCCCGCCATTTGCCCGCGCGCCAGCACAGCAGAAACAGCGGCCCCAGCAGGAACACGGGATACAGCTTGGCGGCCGTGGCAAGCCCCAGGAGGACACCGAAGGCGAGGGGACGACTCCGGGACCACATCAGCATCGCCGCGGCCGTCAGAGCGACCGCCAGGAGGTCCCAGTTGATGGTGGCGGTCAGCGCGAAGGCGGGCGCCAGGGCGACCAGCAGGCCGTCCCAGGGACGCCGGCGGTGCGTGCGGACCACACACACCGCGATGACGGCGGCGCAGATCATCAGCATCCCGGCATTGACGAACCAGTACACCTGCTCCTGGAGCTGGATGCTGCCGCTGCCCGGCGTGAGCCATGCGGCCACCTCCATGAACACACCGGTCAGCACCGGATATTCGAGGTAGTCCATGTCACCGGGGAGCTTGTCGAAGTACGGCACCAGACCATCGGCGAAGCCCCGCCCCTGGTAGAGGTGCGGGATGTCCGAATAGCAGGCGTGGGTGTACTGGGTACTCGCGCCGAAGAACCAGCCGCCGTTGTAGCACGGCGCCTTCTGGATCAGGCCCAGGGCGAACATGCCGATCGCCACGAGGACCACGACCCGTAGCGGCGTCCACCAGGACGTCCCGAGCAGCGCACGCCGCCCGATGGGGCCACCGATCAGCTCACTACCGGCCGCGGCGACCGGGTCTTCCCTGGTCGGCCGCACCGGCTCCGGCTCGCGCACGCCCGCGGGCGTCGTCTCTGCACTGGGCATGGGGCCCATCCTGCCGTACCTCTCTAGGAATACGCCGAGGGCCGCCGCACCTCGTCGGATGCGGCGGCCCATGTTTCACGTGAAACAGACTTCGGCGGGCGAAATGGTCACCTACCGGTCAGACCTCGCGGTTAGCCGGTCCCGCCGAAGAGGTTTCCTCCGCCGTTGGCATTGCCTCTGGTGTCGCCTTCGCCGGTCGACTCCGTAGCCGATGGCGAGGACGTGGTACCCGAGGTGCTGCCACCGGTATTACCACCGTCGGTCGAGCAGTTCCAGGCGAATCGGCAGCTCTCGCTCACGGTCGGTGAAGGCGAGGTGGCCGTCTCGCTGGGCGTGGCGCTCGGGGTCTCGCTGGGCGTCTCGCTCGGCGTGATGCTCGGGGTCGGCGTCGGGGACGGAGCGCCCGCCTCGTCGGCGATCTCGCCGACCTTGGTGGCGTCCGGGAAGCCCGGGTCGTTCTTGCCCTTCAGCGCGGACTGCATGTACTCGGTCCACACCGAGGTCGGGATGTCACCACCGTGGATGGACTCCACGCCGGCGGTGCCGTTCATGGAGAGCAGCTCGGCGTCCTTCGGGTTCTCACGGAACATCGCCACCGAGGTCGCCAGCTGCTGGGTGTAGCCGACGAACCAGGCCGACTTGTTGCTGTCGGTGGTACCGGTCTTGCCCGCCGCCGTACGGCCCAGGGCCTTGGCATTGGTACCCGTACCGTTCTGGATGACGTTCTCCAGCGTGTCCGTGACGTTGTTCGCGATGTCGTCGGGGATCGCGCTGGTCACCTTCGGCTTGCTGAAACCGTTCACGGGCTGCCCGTCCTGCTTGACCTCGGTCACCGAGTACGGGTCCGCGTGCTTGCCGGAGGCGGCGAAGGTCGCGTAGGCGTCGGCCATGCGGATCGCACTCGGGGTCGAGGTGCCGAGGGCGAAGGACGGGTTGAGGGTCGCGAAGCTGCCGTCCAGGATGCCGGAGCGGCTTGCGACATCCCTCACGTGGGACATCCCGACGTCCCAGCCGAGCTGCACGAACGGTGTGTTGATCGACTGCTCCATCGCCTTGCGCAGGCTGATGTAGCCCCAGGCGTGGTCACTCTCGTTGTTCTGGAAGAACGTCGAGCCGTCCTTGTTCAGGACGTAGGTGCCGTCCTCGTTTCTCACCTTGAGATGGTCGTTGCCGTTGTACTTGCTCAGTGGCGAGACCCCCTCGGGAGAGGTCTTGTACGTGCCGTACTGCATGGCCGCTGCCAGGACGAACGGCTTCCACGTCGAACCGACGGGGACACCCGAGGTGTCGGCGTTGTTGGTGAAGTGGTTGTTCTCGTAGCCGGCACCGCCGTACAGGGCGACGATCGCGCCGTCCTTGGGCACCACCGACGCCGCACCGAACTGGACGTACTTGTCCTTCTCCCGGTTCTTCGGATCCAGACGCGCCTTCTGGACCTTCTCCACGGCCGCGCTCAGCGCGTTGACCTTGTTCTTCTGGAAGGTCGTGTAGATCTGGAAGCCGCCCTTGTCGAACTGCGCCTCTGTGACGTGGGAGTGCGAGAGAACGTACTTCTTGGCCGTGTCGGCGAGGTAGCTGATCTGGCCGGTCATCCCCTTGGTCGCCTTGCGGCCCTGGGGCAACGGGTACTTCTTGATGGCCTCCTGGTACTGGGCATCGGTGAGGTGCTTGTCTTTGTGCATCTCCTCGAGGATCCAGGCCCAGCGGTCGTGGGAGCGCTTGTAGTTGGCGTCCCTGTTTGCCGCGGGATCGATGTCCGTGTTGCCCGCGGGGTCGTAGTACGTCGCACCCTTGAGGAGGGCCGCCAGGACCCCGCACTGGCTCGCGGTGAGGTCCTTCGCGTCCACGCCGTAGTAGGTCTGGGCGGCGGCCTGGATGCCGTACGCGCCACGGCCGAAGTACGAGGTGTTCAGGTAGCCCTGGAGGATCTCCGGCTTGGTGAACTTGGTGCCCACCTTGACGGAGATGAACATCTCCTTGAACTTACGGGTGATCGTCTGGTCCTGGCTGAGGTAGGTGTTCTTGACGAACTGCTGGGTGATCGTCGAACCACCCTGCGTCTCACCGCCCTGGGCCATGTTGACGAGGGCACGGGCGATGCCCTTGAAGTCGACGCCCGGGTCCGTGTAGAAGCTCTTGTTCTCCGCCGAGATCACCGCGTACTGCATCGCCTCGGGGATCTGGGCGATGCCGACGTTCTGCCGGTTGATGCCGGTGCCCGTCGCGACCATCTGCTTGCCGTCGGCCCAGTAGTAGACGTTGTTCTGGGACTTGGCCGCGGTGTTCTCGTTCGGGACGCCCACCATGGCGTAACCGACACCGACCAGCGCCACCAGGCTCCCGAAGAAGGTGATGCACAGGCCGGAGACGAGCTTCCAGGAGGGGACCCAGCGGCGCCAGCCGAACCTGTTCGCCCTGGGGTAGTCGATAATGCGCTTCTTGCCGGGCGCCGTCGACGCCCGGCCTCTGCCACGCCCCGGCCCGGCAGGACCACCCGGACCGCGACTTCCGTTGTCGGCCGTTCTGCGGCGGCCTCCGGTGTTTCTCTGCGCCGCCCGGCGTGCCTCGGCTCGGCCGCTGTAGGGGCGCTCTTCACCCCCCGAGTCCTGGGAGTCCGACCCGTAGGAACGGGACCCATAGGAGTCGGAAGGAGACCCGGTGGCGCCTCGCGGGGCCGCACGGCGGCCGGCGGACGGGTCGGACTGGCCGCGTCGGGCCGCGGCACGTCCGCCTCCCTGCGGCTGCGGCGGTTTGCGACGGTGCTCGCTCATCGAACGATTACTCCTCGGGCAGGCGCACCCGTGCGCGCCTGGAAACGGCGGCTGGTTTCCGGTCCCCCCGAAGTACGGATGTGGTCGGTCCTGCATTCACCCGTACTGCACCGGGGACAGGGACGCCCCCCAGGCGTCACTTGGTTCCCGGTGGTGTGCATGCCGCACAGACTACGCACCACCAAAACCCGCCGAGGCCCGAAGTTCACCCCAAATCAGGCAAGTTGCCTCCTGCGAATCGGTGATGTGATCCCGTTCACCGTCGTTCCTCTTGTCGCACCGGGATCGCCGATCTATCGTCGGGATGTATCGAGTCGATACATCAGAGCGAGATAAGCGCGTCAGAGACGAGAGGGGGCGACCATGAGCCGACGGTCCGGCATCCTTGAGTTCGCCGTACTCGGTCTGCTCCGCGAATCCCCGATGCACGGCTATGAGCTGCGGAAACGGCTCAACACATCACTGGGCGTCTTCCGGGCGTTCAGCTACGGGACGCTCTACCCCTGCCTCAAGACGCTGGTCGCCAACGGCTGGTTGATCGAGGAACCGGGAAACACCACCGAGGACGCCCTCGCCGCGCCGCTCGCCGGCCGCCGCGCCAAGATCGTCTACCGGTTGACGGCCGAAGGTAAGGAGCATTTCGAGGAGCTCCTTTCCCAGACCGGCCCCGACGCCTACGAGGACGAGCACTTCGCGGCACGGTTCGCCTTCTTCGGGCAGACCTCGCGCGATGTGCGGATGCGCGTGCTGGAAGGCCGGCGCAGCCGGCTGGAGGAGCGCCTGGAGAAGATGCGCGCCTCGCTGGCGCGCACCAGGGAGCGCCTCGACGACTACACGCTTGAGCTCCAGCGCCACGGGATGGAGTCCGTGGAGCGCGAAGTGCGCTGGCTGAACGAGCTCATCGAGAGCGAGCGGGCCGGACGGGACCTGAAGGGTTCCGCTTCCGGAGAGTCCGCTCAGGAGAACACCACCAATGGAGCGCCGGGCGTCCTGCCCCGGTCCGGGGGCATCCTCCGGCCGGATTCGCCCGACGACACCGCCACGTGAGACCCGTTCAGGGCCTCACTCGTACACACAGGGAGCAACCGGAATGGGTTCGGTTCGCGTAGCCGTCGTCGGTGTGGGCAACTGCGCCGCGTCGCTGGTGCAGGGAGTCGAGTACTACAAGGACGCCGACCCGGCGTCGAAGGTCCCCGGGCTGATGCACGTCCAGTTCGGCGACTACCACGTCAAGGACATCGAGTTCGTCGCCGCGTTCGACGTGGATGCCAAGAAGGTCGGCCTCGACCTGGCGGACGCCATCGGCGCCTCCGAGAACAACACCATCAAGATCTGCGACGTGCCCAACACCGGTGTCACCGTCCAGCGCGGCCACACCCTCGACGGTCTCGGCAAGTACTACCGCGAGACCATCGAGGAGTCCGAGGCCGAGCCGGTCGACGTCGTCAAGATCCTCAAGGACAAGCAGGTCGACGTCCTCGTCTGCTACCTGCCCGTCGGTTCCGAGAGCGCGGCGAAGTTCTACGCCCAGTGCGCCATCGACGCCAAGGTCGCCTTCGTCAACGCCCTCCCGGTCTTCATCGCCGGCACCAAGGAGTGGGCGGACAAGTTCACCGAGGCGGGCGTCCCGATCGTCGGCGACGACATCAAGTCGCAGGTCGGCGCCACCATCACGCACCGCGTGATGGCCAAGCTGTTCGAGGACCGGGGTGTCGTCCTGGACCGCACGATGCAGCTGAACGTCGGCGGCAACATGGACTTCAAGAACATGCTCGAGCGCGAGCGCCTGGAGTCCAAGAAGATCTCCAAGACGCAGGCCGTCACCTCCCAGATCCCCGACCGGGACCTCGGCGAGAAGAACGTCCACATCGGCCCGTCCGACTACGTCGCCTGGCTCGACGACCGCAAGTGGGCCTACGTCCGCCTCGAGGGCCGTGCCTTCGGTGACGTCCCGCTGAACCTGGAGTACAAGCTCGAGGTCTGGGACTCCCCGAACTCCGCGGGTGTCATCATCGACGCCCTGCGCGCTGCGAAGATCGCCAAGGACCGCGGTATCGGCGGCCCGATCCTCTCCGCGTCGAGCTACTTCATGAAGTCCCCGCCGGTCCAGTACTTCGACGACCAGGCCCGCGAGAACGTCGAGAAGTTCATCCGCGGCGACGTCGAGCGCTGACGTCCGTCGCTCGCAAAAGAACGCTCCTGCCAGGGCTGTGAGAGTCCCCGGGTCCCCCGACCCGGGGACTCTCCCCGTGTGTGAGGCTGTGCCCCATGCCCGTCGTCCGCGACCTGCGTGTCCTGCTGCGCCTGCGGGACTTCCGCCGCCTGCTCGCCGTCCGTCTGCTCTCCCAGGGCGCGGACGGCGTCTACCAGGTCGCGCTCGCCGCCTATGTCGTCTTCTCGCCGGAGAAACAGACCTCACCGGCCGCAATCGCCTCGGCCATGGCCGTCCTGCTCCTCCCGTACTCCCTCGTGGGCCCCTTCGCCGGCGTCCTGCTGGACCGCTGGCGCCGCCGCCAGGTCTTCCTCTACGGCAACCTGCTGCGCGCACTGCTGGCTGCGGTCACCGCCGTCCTGATGGCCGCCCATGTCCCCGACTGGCTCTTCTACGTCTCCGCCCTGTGCGTCACGGCCGTCAACCGCTTCGTCCTTTCGGGGCTGTCCGCCGCCCTCCCGCGCGTCGTCGACACCGAACGTCTGGTGCTGGCCAACTCACTGTCCCCGACCGCGGGAACCCTCGCCGCGACCGTCGGCGGAGGCCTCGCCTTCGCCGTACGGCTGCTGGCCTCGGACTCCGATGCCGCGGTGGTACTGCTGGGCGCAACGCTGTACCTGTCCGCAGCCCTCACCTCGATGACGATGGCCCCCGGGCTCCTCGGCCCCGACCGGCATCCGGCACAACCAAGCCTGGGAACGGCCGTGATCACCACCGCACGCGACCTCCTGGAGGCGATACGGCACCTCGCCGCGCCCCGGCGGCGCGAGGCGGCCTGGGCGCTGCTCTCCATGACAGTGATGCGCTTCTGCTACGGCGCCCTGCTCGTCCTGGTGCTGATGCTGTGCCGCTACGCCCTCTCCTCCGACCCTGACGACGGGCTCGGGCTGCTGGGGCTGGCGTTGGGGATCTCCGGCGCGGGTTTCTTCGCGGCGGCCGTGGTGACGCCGTGGACCGTGGGACGACTCGGCCCCGGGCGCTGGATCGTGGTGTGCGCCGCGTCCGCCGCCGTACTGGAGCCCGCTCTGGGTCTTCCGTTCACGACCGTCCCCATGCTCGTCGCCGCCTTCGTCCTGGGGCTGATCACCCAGGGCGCGAAGATCGCCACCGACACCATCGTCCAGTCCTCCGTCGACGACGGCTTCCGCGGCCGGATCTTCTCCGTGTACGACGTGCTCTTCAACGTGGCTTTCGTGGGCGCCGCCGGCGTCGCGGCCCTGATGCTCCCGCCGGACGGCCGCTCCGCCACCCTCGTCATCACCGTCGCCCTCATCTACGCGGGGGTCGCGGTGGGCATGGCGCGCTTCGAGCGCCACTGAGGGTCCCGGCAGAGTCAGGGAATCCCTCCGGCCTACGGCAACGATTCCGACACCGCGAGGGGCGATGTTTCACGTGAAACATCGCCCCTCTTCGATCGCGGCCGGGTCATGTTTCACGTGAAACATGACCCGTTCCATGCGCTCAGCCCTGATCGGCCCACCACTCCTTGAGCGCGGCCACCGCCTCGTCGCGCTCCATCGGCCCGTTCTCCAGCCGGAGCTCCAGCATGTGCTTGTAGGCCTTGCCGACCTCCGGCCCCGGCCGGATTCCCAGGATCTCCATGATCTGGTTGCCATCGAGGTCCGGACGGATGGCGTCAAGCTCCTCCCGCTCCTGAAGCTCGGCGATGCGCTCCTCCAGGCCGTCGTAGGCACGGGAGAGCGCCACTGCCTTCCGCTTGTTACGGGTGGTGCAGTCGGAACGGGTCAGCTTGTGGAGACGGTCGAGCAGGGGGCCCGCGTCACGGACATAGCGGCGCACCGCCGAATCCGTCCACTCCCCAGCGCCATAGCCATGGAAGCGCAGGTGGAGTTCGACCAGGTGTGAGACGTCCTTCACCAGTTCGTTGGAGTACTTCAAGGCCGTCATGCGCTTCTTGGTCATCTTCGCGCCGACCACCTCGTGGTGATGGAACGAGACGCGGCCGTCATTCTCGAAACGGCGGGTGCGCGGCTTGCCGATGTCGTGCAGCAGCGCGGCGAGGCGGAGAGTGAGGTCGGGACCGTTCTCCTCCAGCGCCATGGCCTGCTCCAGGACGATCAGCGTGTGGTCGTAGACGTCCTTGTGCCGGTGGTGCTCATCACTCTCCAGACGCAGGGCGGGGAGCTCGGGCAGGACATGGTCTGCGAGACCGGTGTCGACGAGCAGCGTCAGTCCCTTGCGGGGATGAGCGGAGAGGATCAGCTTGTTCAGCTCGTCCCGGACCCGCTCGGCCGAGACGATCTCCAGACGCCCGGCCATGTCCTTCATCGCGGCAACGACCTCAGGTGCCACCTCGAAGTCGAGCTGGGCCGCGAAGCGTGCGGCACGCATCATCCGCAGCGGGTCGTCCGAGAAGGAGTCCTCGGGCGTACCCGGGGTCCGCAGCACACGAGCCGCCAGGTCGACCAGCCCGCCGTGCGGGTCGATGAACTCCTTCTCCGGCAGCGCCACCGCCATGGCATTGACCGTGAAGTCACGCCGGACGAGGTCCTCCTCGATGGAGTCGCCGTACGACACCTCGGGCTTGCGCGAGGTCCGGTCGTACGCCTCGGAGCGGTAGGTGGTCACTTCGATCTGGTAGCCGTCTTTCTGCGCGCCGACCGTGCCGAAAGCGATACCGACCTCCCAGAGGGCGTCCGCCCAGGGCCGGACGATCTTCAGTACGTCCTCGGGGCGGGCGTCGGTGGTGAAGTCCAGGTCGTTGCCGAGCCGGCCCAGCAGTGCGTCCCGGACCGAGCCGCCGACCAGGGCAAGCGAGAACCCGGCCTCCTGGAATCGGCGTGCGAGGTCGTCGGCGACGGGCGCCACCCGCAGCAGCTCGCTCACCGCGCGCTGCTGCGCCTGGCTCAGGGCAGAGGAAGGAGTGTCTTCATTGGCGTTCGGCACAACAGAAAAGGGTACGTGGCCCGGGCGGCCCGAAGCGCCTCCATATTCCGGCAGCACCCCACACAGAGCCTCCATACATGAGGCGTGGGACAGCTCACTCCATACCCGCACAAGGGCAGCGCTCGGCGCTTACATGAGTCTCCCGACGATACTGGATATAGGGGACGGGCCGGTCTCCTCCCCCGATCTTGTGGAGCAGACCGCGGCACTTCCGCTCAGCGCGCATCGTTACCATGCGTGGACGCACATTCCGACGACCACTGACGATGACGAGGGACGGACGAGCGCGTGGCCGAGGCGGCAGACTTCCAGGGGACGCCCTCACCTGCCCGTCGCTGGCTGCGGCGCACCGGGGCACTGCTCGCGGGTGCGCCCCTGCTGGCCGCACTGGTGCAGTTGCCCGCCGCGGTGCCGGCGCAGGCGGCCGATTCCGACACGGTGTCCGTCGCCTTGGACTCGCTCAGCCCCAGCGCCCCCAGCGACGGGGACACGCTGACGGTCTCCGGCACGGTGACCAACAACGGCAAGCAGGCCGTCACAGACGCCCAGGTGGACCTGCGCGTGGGTTCTCAGCTCAACACACGCTCCGCGATCGACTCCGCGGCCAGGCACCCCGACGACCTCCAGTCGAGCCTCGGCACCGCGGTCGGCGGCAAGTACACCGAGGACTTCGACTCGCTCGCCCCGGGCGTCGCCGAGCACTTCAGCATCTCCGTGCCGGTCGACAAGCTCGACCTCGGCCAGGACGGCGTGTACCCGTTCGGTGTCTCGCTGTCCGGCCAGACGGCCGCGCAGCCGTGGGACCAGGTACTCGGCATCCAGCGGACGTTCCTGCCCTGGCAGTCCTCCGAGGCCGACACACAGACCAAGACCACGTACCTGTGGCCGCTGATCTCCACCGTCCATGTGACGGCGAAGACGGGCGCGGGCGAACTGCAGACGCCGGTCTTCCTCAATGACGACCTCGCCAAGGAGATCTCGCCCGGCGGCCGGCTGGCGCAGATGCTGTCGCTCGGCAAGGACCTGGACGTCACCTGGGTGATCGACCCGGACCTGCTGGCCTCCGTGGACGCGATGACCCGCAGCTACCGGATCCAGGGCGCCGGGGACACCACCACGGCAGGCACCCACCAGGCGGTGGCCAAGCAGTTCCTGGCCGATCTGCAGAACGCGGTGGCGGACAAGGAGGTCGTGGCCCTTCCCTTCGCCGACCCGGACCTGGCCTCCCTCGCTCACAACGGCACCAGCGTCACCGGATCGCTGAGTCACCTCAAGGACGCCACCGACGTCGCCGCCACCACAGTGGAGACTGTGCTCCATGTCACACCGAGCACGGACTTCGCATGGCCTGTGAACGGTGCCGTCGACCCGTCGATCATCAAAGTCGCCACCTCTGCGGGTGCCGACAAGGTGATCGCCCGCAGTGACAGCCTCCAGGAGACGGGCGGGCTGCCCTACACGCCCTCGGCGGCACGTCCGATCGGTGGCGGGACGACGGCGGTGGTCGCGGACGCACGACTGTCCACGGCGTTCCAGGGCGATCTGACGAAGGCCGACTCGGTCACCCTCGCGGTACAGCAGTTCCTGGCCCAGAGCCTGGCGCTGAACACCCAGACCGACAAACAGCGCAGCATCGTCATCGCCCCGCAGCGAATGCCGTCGGCGAGCCAGGTCCAGGCAATGGCGACGGCGATCACCACGTTGCAGGACAGCAACTGGTCGCGGTCCCAGGACCTCGCGGCAGCGGCCAAGGACAAGCCCGACCCCGGCGCGACCACGAAGATCCCCTCGTCGTCCGCCTACCCCTCCTCGCTGCGCAAGCAGGAGCTGCCCCGGACGGCCTTCGAGCAGATCGCCCGCACCCAGGACAAGCTCGACAACTTCCAGGTGGTCCTCACCAACCAGTCCCGGGTAGTGACCCCCTTCGGGCGGGCCATAAACCGTGAGATGTCCACGTCGTGGCGGGGCCGCGGCAGCGAGGCCGACAGTTTCCGCACCAGCGTGGAGTCCTGGCTCGACAGCCTCACCGGTCAGGTCAAGCTGATCGACAAGTCCGAGACCAAGCTCTCCGGCCGCAGCGCCACCATCCCGGTGACCGTCCAGAACAACCTGGTCCAGGGCGTCGACCACCTCGTCCTGCGGCTCACCTCGACGATGCCGACCCGACTGGAGATCGGCGGCAAGGCCTACTACGAACAGCCGGTCGAGGTCTCCGGCGGCCACACCCAGTCCGTGAAGTTCTCCACGTCGGCCAACGCCAACGGCCGGGTGGAGGTCATCGCCCAGCTCTACACCGAGGACGGCCAGGAGTATGGCGCCCCGGTCCAGTTCGATGTGAAGGTCACCGAGGTCACGCCCACCGTGATGCTGGTCATCGGCGGCGGCGTGCTGCTGCTGGTGCTCGCCGGGTTCCGGATGTACACCCAGCGCAAGCGGGCGGCCGCCCGCCGTGCCGAGGAAGGCGACGGCCCCGACGACGCGGGCGAGGACGCCCCCGAGGCTCCGCAGGCCCCGGAGGGCCCCGAGGCCCTGGAGGTCCGGGGCTCCGAGGACACCGGCCGGCCGGGGAACCCCGACGCCCGTGAGGATCGTCTCCAGGAAGAGTCCGGGGCCCGCTCCGGGGCAGACGACCCTGAGCAGCCGAGTGACCCGACACCGGACACCGCACCGGAAAGCGCCGACCCGTCCGGAACGGGTGAGAGAGTGGACCGTTGAGCGATGTCGTGGCCGGTGTGGCCCGGGACGATGAGGTGGGGTAACCATGAACGCGCCGTACGACGGTGAACGCGGCCAGGGCGCGGCCGGTTCGGGCTACCCCGAGCCGCCGCCGGAGGCCGGCCAGGTCCCGCCGCAGCACGCGGCTGACATGTACCTCCAGGACGCCTACGACCAGGACCCCTACCGGGCGCAGGACCTCTCCGCCCAGGACCCGGTAGCCGAGGCGCTCTACGACCGCGCCGCGCACCCCCCGCCGCCCCCCGGCATGTACCCGCAGCAGCCCCTGTACGGCCAGCCCACCCAGTCGCCGTACGCCCCCGACCCGCATGTGTGGGCCCAGACCCCGGCGCCGGAGCCGGAGGGCCCGAACCAGTACCTGCCCTACGGCGACAATCCGCGTACCACCCAGTTCGTGGGCGTGGACGATCTGGTCACGCACTCCGGTGAGGAGCGCCACGAGCCGGACGCCTTCGCGCACCTGTTCCGGGACCAGCAGCAGGGCGGCGGCAACCCGCAGACGGACCCCCGGTCCGTCCCGGGTCCCGCGGGCCAGTACCCGCCCCGCGTCGGCCAGTACCCGCCGCCCTCGGGCCAGTACCCGTCGGCGCCGCAGGCTCCCGCAGCCCAGAACCAGCACGCGGCTCCTCACTACGCGGCATCCCAGTTCCCGCAGGCCCCGTCCGCACCCCAGGCCCCTGTCGCCGAGCCGGTACCCGCCGCTCCGGCGGCTCCCTCGGCCCCCGCGGCCAAGAAAGGCGGGCGGGCCTCCGGGCTGCTGAAGTCCAGTGCCGTGATGGCGGCGGGCACGATGGTCTCCCGCCTCACAGGTTTCGTCCGCTCCGCGCTGATCGTCTCCGCACTCGGAGTGGGCCTCCTCGGTGACACGTTCCAGGTCGCCTACCAGCTGCCGACGATGATCTACATCCTGACCGTCGGCGGCGGCCTCAACTCCGTTTTCGTGCCGCAGCTGGTACGGGCCATGAAAGAGGACGATGACGGCGGCGAGGCGTTCGCCAACCGTCTGCTGACCCTCGTGATGGTGGCGCTGGGCCTGCTCACCGCGGCCACGATGGCGGCCGCGCCCTTCCTGATCCGCCTGCTGTCCGACTCGGTCGCCAGCGACCCGGCGGCCAACGAGGTCGGCATCACCTTCGTCCGTTACTTCCTGCCCTCGATCTTCTTCATGGGCATCCACGTGGTGATGGGTCAGGTCCTCAACGCGCGGGGCAAGTTCGGCGCGATGATGTGGACCCCGGTCCTCAACAACATCGTCATCATCGTCACCCTCGGCCTGTTCATCTGGGTGTACGGCACCGCCGCGCATTCCGGCATGAAGGTCACCACCATCCCGCCGGAAGGCCAGCGGCTGCTCGGCCTCGGCGTGCTGCTCGGCCTCGTGGTCCAGGCCCTGGCGATGATCCCCTACCTGCGCGAGACCGGCTTCCGGATGCGGCTGCGCTTCGACTGGAGGGGCCACGGCCTCGGCAAGGCCGCCACGCTCGCCAAGTGGACCGTGCTGTTCGTCCTCGCCAACCAGGCGGGCGCGCTCGTCGTCTCCCAGCTGTCGACCTCGGCCGGCAAGAACTCCCCGGTCGACGGCACCGGCTTCGCCGCCTACGCCAACGCCCAGCTGATCTGGGGCCTGCCCCAGGCCATCATCACGGTCTCCCTGATGGCGGCCCTGCTGCCACGGATCTCCCGCTCGGCCGCCGAGGACGACACCGGCGCCGTCCGCGACGACATCTCCCAGGGCCTGCGGACCACCGCCGTGGCGATCGTGCCCATCGCCTTCGGTTTCGTGGCACTCGGCATCCCGATGTGCACCCTGATCTTCGGTTCCTCGGGTACCAGCGAGGCCACCAACATGGGGTTCATGCTGATGGCCTTCGGCCTCGGCCTGATCCCGTACTCGGTGCAGTACGTCGTCCTGCGCGCGTTCTACGCGTACGAGGACACCCGCACCCCCTTCTACAACACGGTCATCGTCGCCGCGGTCAACGCGGGCGCCTCGGTCACCTGTTATGTCCTGCTCCCGGCCCGCTGGGCGGTGGCCGGCATGGCCGCCTCCTACGGCCTCGCCTACGCGATCGGCGTGGGTATCGCCTGGAAGCGGCTGCGCAAGCGGCTCGGCGGCGACCTCGACGGCACCCGCGTCACCCGTACCTACGCGCGGCTGTGCATCGCGTCCGTACCGGCCGCTCTGCTCAGTGGTGCGGCTTGTTTCGGCATCGGCCACACTCTGGGTCAAGGCGTGATCGGTTCCTTCGCCGCGCTGGTGGCCGGCGGAGTCGTACTGCTCGGCGTCTTCTACATCGCCGCGCGCCGCATGCGAATCGAGGAGCTCAACTCCCTCGTGGGTATGGTGCGCGGGCGTCTGGGGCGCTGAGGTAGGGGTACGCGCACAACCATCGTCCGCCGCCGCGTGTCGTGCATAGCGGCAGACTGTGGGCACAATTGGTTTCGGCGTCGGACAGCGTGCAACGGATGGGGAGGCAGGGAACGACGGTGGCGGAACGGAGCACGGCTGCCGTCGACGTGGCAGACAACAGCGGTGACAAGCCGCTGACCGCCAAGGCGGTCCAGTCCACGGCCGACGGGGTGGCCCAGAACCCGGAGCGGGACACGGACAGCGAAGAGGCACAGGGGAGCGGCACGGCTGCAAGCCCAGGGAAGAAGGCCTCACCTCCCGAACTGCACAGCGGTCACAAACTCGCCAGACGCTACCGTCTCGAGGAGTGCGTCACCCGTCTGGACGGATTCAGCAGTTGGCGTGCGGTCGACGAGAAACTGCGGCGGGCCGTCGGCGTGCACATCCTGCCGGCCGACCACGCGCGCACCCGCGCCGTGCTGGCCGCCGCCCGCTCCGCCGCGCTGCTCGGGGATCCCCGGTTCGTCCAGGTCCTGGACGCGGTCGAGGAGAACGACCTCGTCTACGTGGTGCACGAGTGGCTGCCTGACGCCACCGAGCTGACCGCGCTGCTCGCGGCCGGACCGCTGGAGCCGCACGACGCCTACCAGATGGTCAGTCAGATCGCCTCCGCGATGGCGGCCGCGCACCGTGAGGGGCTGGCCCATCTCCGGCTCAACCCCAACGCCGTGCTGCGCGCCTCCACGGGTCAGTGGCGTATCCGCGGCCTGGCGGTGAACGCGGCGCTGCGCGGTATCAGTTCGGACACCCCGCAGCGCACCGACACCGAGGCGATCGGCGCCCTGCTGTATGCGGCACTCACCCAGCGCTGGCCGTACCCGAGCGACGCCTACGGTCTGCCGGGACTGCCCAAGGACGTCGGTCTGATCGCCCCCGACCAGGTGCGGGCCGGTGTCCACCGCGGCCTGTCGGAGCTCGCCATGCGGGCCCTGGTCAACGACGGCGCCACCGCCTCCCGCCACGAGTCCGCGTGCACCACGCCTGAGGAGCTGGTGAAGGCGATCGGCGAGATGCCGCGCATCCGCCCGCCGGAGCCGTCGTTCACGGCGCCTCCCGAGTACCAGCGCACCACCTACCAGCAGGGCACCTACGGCCGCCCCACGCCTCCCGGCGTGACGCAGGCCCTCCAGACCCCGCCGCCCCCGCTCCAGAGCCGTACCGGCAAGGCCCTCAAGTGGGCGGTCTCCGCCCTGCTGATCGCCGCGCTGGGACTGGGCAGCTGGCAGCTCGCGGACGCCCTGATGGACCAGAGCGACAAGTCCGGCGACACCAACAACACACAGACCTCGGACGACGGCGACAAGAAGGCGCCGAAGACCGCCAGCGAGCCGATCGCCATCACCGGGGCCCGAGACTTTGACCCCTTCGGGGACGGGTCCGAGAAGCCGTCCGACATAAGCAAGGTCTACGACAAGAGTCTCTCGACCTATTGGCAGACCGATTACTACAAGGGCGCCACCTTCGGAAACCTGAAGCCGGGCCTCGGCGTCATCCTCGATCTCGGGAAGATCCAGCAGATTGGGCAGGTGACCGTTACCTTCGTGGGAGACACGTCCGTCGAGTTGCGCGCCGCATCCAGCAACGCCAGCACTGAGCCGACGTCCTTCGCCGCGTACACGAAGGTCGCCGACGGCTCGGGTACGAGCGTGACCCTGAAGCCGAACGAGTCCCTCAAGTCCCGCTATCTGCTGGTCTGGCTGACCAAGCTGCCGCTGACGGACGAAGGCACCTATCGCGGACGGGTGGCAGACATCAAGGTGACCAGCTGATCGCAGGGCGGAGGGATAGATGGCGGAGGGGGCCGGATACGACGGCGTGAGCGATCAGGACCTGCTCGCCCGCCATGTGGAAGGCGACCCCGATGCCTTCGGTGAGATCGTGCGGCGGCACCGGGACCGGCTCTGGGCGGTCGCGCTGCGGACCCTGGGGGACCGTGAGGAGGCCGCTGACGCCGTCCAGGACGCCCTGGTCTCCGCCTACCGGGCCGCCCACACCTTCCGGGGCCAGTCGGCCGTCACGACCTGGCTGCACCGGATCACGGTCAACGCCTGCCTCGACCGGGCCCGCAAGGCGGCCTCCCGGAAGACCGCACCCGTCGACGACACCGAGCGGCTGGAGCAGCTGCTCGAGCCGCATGAATCGGCCTCCGCTCCAGCCGAGCGCAACGATCTGCACCGCCAGCTGCTCGAAGCCCTCGGCACGCTCCCGCATGATCAGCGCGCCGCCCTTGTCCTGGTCGACATGCAGGGCTATCCGGTCGCGGAGGCAGCTCAGATCCTCGACGTGCCCACAGGAACGGTGAAGAGCCGCTGCGCCCGCGGCAGAGCGAGACTCTTGCCCCTGCTCACCCATCTGCGGCCGGAAAAAACCGGCGACGAGAACGAGCCGGACCCGGCACGGAACCGGGCGGAGGGGACATCCGTCCCACCGGCAGCGAGGCCTCAGGACGGGGGCTCACAGAAGACCGGGCCGAGTGATTCAGCCGCAGTGAAGGGCGGAGGTGGGCGAGCGTGACTTCCACGACAGACACGACCGGGCACCCGGACGTCGCGGAGATCTCCGACCTCACCGAAGGCCTGCTCCCGGATGCCCGGACCACGGAAGTACGACAGCACCTGGACGAGTGCGACCTCTGTGCCGACGTCCACGCTTCGCTGGAGGAGATCCGGGGCCTGCTGGGCGCGCTCCCGGAACCGCCCCGTATGCCTGCGGACGTCGCGGGCCGGATCGACGCCGCCCTCGCCGCCGAGGCACTCCTGAGCGTCACGGCACCCGAGACACCCGAGACGCATGTTTCACGTGAAACATCGCCCCTCCCGTCGCCCCCGGTGGACCGTCCCGCCGGTCGGTCGAACGCGTCGACCGGTCCCGGCCGCAAGGACCGCGGGCAGGGATACGGCCGGCGCCGGCGGACCGTCGTACTCGGAGCCGTCCTCACCGCGGCCGTCCTGGGTGCCGGTTCGTTCTTCCTCCACTCACTCGGTGGCAATGGACCGACGACCGCACAAGGCAAGCCGACCACCTCCGCCGAGGGCTTCTCCAAGGGCACTCTCCAGACCGAGGTGGCGAACCTCCTCGGTACGAAGACGGGCCTGCGTGGCTCCAAGAAGCCGGATCTAGGGATCCAGAGCGAGTCCACTTCGCCCGGCTCGACGGACTCGCCCTACACCACCCGGATCCAGCCCTCGGTGACGGTGCCGCAGTGCGTCCGCCAGGGCATCAACCAGACCGGCGACGACGTCCTCGCTGCGAAGAGGGGAACGTACGCGGGGAAGGACGCCTTCCTCGTCGTGCTCCCCGATGCCTCCGACACCACCCGGGTGACGGTCTTCATCATCGACGCCACGTGCGAGAGCCGGCCATCGGCCTCCCCTGGTGAGGTTCTGCTGACGGAGTCTCTGGCACGCCCCTGAACGGCCCTGGAGTGCCCTCGGAGCGATCCTTCGCAGCGGAGGACGCATCGTCCGTCCCGGCGTGGAAATCCGTACGGTGTGGGGTGCCCGTGTGCCCGGACACACCGGGAATGCGCGCCCCGTAGGATCCGTTGGGTGGGGTGAGAGCTTCTGACAAGAACTCCCACCGGTCGAATGACGTAGACCAGAGACGAGGAATCAAGTCGTGAGCGACGTCCGTAACGTGATCATCATCGGCTCCGGGCCCGCCGGCTACACGGCGGCGCTCTACACCGCGCGCGCGTCGCTGAAGCCCCTCGTGTTCGAGGGTGCCGTCACCGCGGGCGGTGCCCTGATGAACACCACCGAGGTGGAGAACTTCCCGGGCTTCCGCGACGGCATCATGGGTCCCGACCTCATGGACAACATGCGTGCCCAGGCCGAGCGCTTCGGTGCCGAGCTGATTCCGGACGACGTCGTCTCCGTCGACCTGACCGGTGAGATCAAGACCGTCACCGACACCGCCGGCACGGTCCACAAGGCGAAGGCCGTCATCGTCACCACCGGCTCCCAGCACCGCAAGCTGGGCCTGCCGAACGAGGACGCCCTCTCCGGTCGCGGTGTCTCCTGGTGCGCCACCTGTGACGGGTTCTTCTTCAAGGAGCAGGACATCGCCGTGATCGGGGGCGGCGACACCGCGATGGAGGAGGCCACCTTCCTCTCTCGGTTCGCCAAGTCCGTGACGATCGTCCACCGCCGGGACAGCCTGCGCGCCTCCAAGGCGATGCAGGAGCGCGCCTTCGCCGACCCGAAGATCAAGTTCGCCTGGGACAGCGAGATCGCCGAGGTCCAGGGCGAGCAGAAGCTGGCCGGTCTGAAGCTGCGCAACGTCAAGACCGGTGAGCTCTCGGACCTGCCAGTGACCGGCCTGTTCATCGCGATCGGCCATGACCCGCGCACCGAGCTGTTCAAGGGTCAGCTGGACCTGGACGAGGAGGGCTACCTGAAGGTCGCCTCGCCCTCGACGCACACCAACCTGACGGGTGTGTTCGCCGCCGGTGATGTGGTGGACCACACCTACCGCCAGGCGATCACCGCGGCCGGTACCGGCTGCTCCGCTGCTCTCGACGCCGAGCGTTTCCTCGCCGCCCTCGCGGACGAGGAGAAGGCAGAGCCCGAGAAGACCACCGTCTGATCATCCCCCTTTCGCCCCACCGCACGAACGAGTAAAGGAGCCCGCCGTGGCCGGCACTCTGAAGCATGTGACCGACGCCGACTTCGAGGAGGTCGTCCTCAAGAGCGACAAGCCCGTCCTGGTGGACTTCTGGGCCGAGTGGTGCGGCCCGTGCCGCCAGATCGCCCCGTCTCTTGAGGCCATCGCCGCCGAGCACGGCGAGAAGATCGAGATCGTCAAGCTGAACATCGACGAGAACCCGACGACGGCCGCCAAGTACGGCGTCATGTCGATCCCCACCCTGAACGTGTACCAGGGCGGCGAGGTCGCCAAGACGATCGTCGGTGCCAAGCCGAAGGCCGCGCTCCTGCGTGACCTCGACGACTACATCGCCGAGTGACGTTTCACGTGAAACACGAATGGGCCAACCCCTCGGGGCTGGCCCATTCGCTTTGAGGACTCGCTTCGATCAACCACGGGGCACCCTCAGAGCGGCCGCAGCGCTGGTTCCTTCTGTACGGCCCCCAGGAGCCGGTCGAGCGCCAGCTCCACGTCTTCCTTCCAGGAGAGCGTCGTCCGCAGCTCCAGCCGCATCCGCGGACGCGTGGGGTGCTGCCGCACCGTCTTGAAGCCCACGGCCAGCAGATGGTCGGCGGGCAGCAGACAGGCCGGCTCCTTGTAGCGAGCGTCACCGAACGCCTCGATCGCCTTGAAGCCCCGGCGCAGCAGATCCTTGGCGACCGTCTGCACCATCACGCGTCCGAGCCCCTGTCCCTGATAGCCGGGCATGATGTAGCCGGTCATGAGCTGGACGGCGTCCGGTGAGACAGGGCTCGTGGGAAAGGCCGTGGAGCGCGGAACGTAAGCGGGCGGTGCGTAGAGCACAAAGCCCACGGGCACATCGTCGACATAGACCACCCGGCCGCAGGATCCCCAGTCGAGCAGGACGGCGGAGATCCAGGCCTCCTTCTCCACCGCGGGTGTACCCGCCTTTATCGCTGCTTCGCCGCTGACGGGATCCAGCTCCCAGAAGACACACGAGCGACAGCGCTTGGGAAGGTCCTGGAGGTTGTCCAGCGTGAGCGGTACGAGCCGACGCCCCATGAAGGCTGTTCCTCGCTTCCTTCGCCCGCAGCGTCGCGGGCGGCTGTCAGAGCGCTACGTTCTCTGAGCAGACTGCCGACGAATCCGACGGTCGCGCCCAGTCCCAGGACCGCGCTCACCAGTCCGGTGCGGCTCATCGATCGCATGGCTCCCGCCTCCCATTCAGAGGTGCTGCCAGCTGTCAGGTGGATCCGCCGTACCCGAACGCATGGTATCCACACAGCGATTCCATCGATACCGCCTGAAAGCAAAGAGCGGATCGTGTTCCGGTACACATCGGACACGATCCGCTCTCCAATGACAGGGTCAGTCCTCGGACTCCTCAGGATCCGCGGAGTCGCCGTCGTGGATCCCCTGGTGGAGAACCGGCCCCTCGCCCGGGGCGAGCGTGCCGAGGATCCGCTCAAGGTCGTCCATCGAGGCGAACTCGACGGTGATCTTGCCCTTCTTCTGTCCCAGGTCGACCTTCACCCGCGTCTCGAACCGGTCCGAGAGCCGGGTGGCGAGGTCAGTCAGCGCCGGGGACACCCGGGTGCCCGCACGCGGTCCCTTGGCACGGGTCGCCGCCTGCGGCCGCGAGCCCATGAGGGTCACGATCTCCTCGACAGCCCGAACCGAAAGCCCCTCGGCCACGATCCGGTGGGCCAGCCGGTCCTGCTCCTCCGAGTCATCGACGGAGAGCAGCGCCCGGGCGTGTCCGGCCGACAGGACTCCGGCGGCGACCCTGCGCTGGACGGCCGGCGAGAGCTTCAGCAGCCGCAGGGTGTTGGAGACCTGCGGGCGGGAGCGCCCGATGCGGTCGGCCAGCTGGTCGTGGGTGCAGTTGAAGTCCTTCAGCAGCTGGTCGTAGGCGGCGGCCTCTTCCAGCGGGTTCAGCTGGGCGCGGTGGAGGTTCTCCAGCAGCGCGTCCAGGAGAAGCTTCTCGTCGTCCGTCGCCCGGACGATCGCCGGGATCGCATCCAGACCGGCCTCACGGCAGGCCCGCCAGCGGCGCTCGCCCATGATGAGCTCGTAGCGCGAGGGACCCAGCTGGCGTACGACGACGGGCTGGAGAAGGCCGACTTCCTGGATGGAGGTGACCAGCTCCTGCAGAGCGTCCTCGTCGAAGACCTCACGAGGCTGGCGCGGGTTCGGCGTGATGTCGTCGAGGGGGATCTCCGCGAAGTGGGCGCCCACCGGAGATGCCGGCGTCTCCGGAGCCACGCCGAAGACCGACGGCTCCTCGGTTTCATGTGAAACAGCCGGCAACGTCGTCACCTTGGCGGCGGCGACCCCACGGTCGGTCGTCAGCACCGGGACCGCTGCGGAGGACGGAGATCCCGTGCCGCCCACCGCCGCCTGGGCCGGGTTCTTCTCGGTCGGGGCAGCTGGGATCAGTGCGCCGAGACCACGACCCAGCCCCCTCCGTCGCTCGCTCACTGGATGCCCTCCACCATGCTCGGATTGCTCTGGGCGCCGATGTGGGCCTGCGTCGGGTCGTAGCTGACACCGAGGCCCTTCAGCGCGATTTCACGGGCCGCCTCAAGATAGGAGAGGGCACCGCTCGATCCAGGATCGTAGGTCAGTACCGTCTGCCCGTAACTCGGCGCCTCGGAGATACGGACCGAGCGGGGAATGCTCGTCCGCAGCACCTCGTCGCCGAAGTGGCTGCGCACCTCGTCCGCGACCTGGGAAGCGAGACGCGTCCGGCCGTCGTACATGGTGAGCAGGATGGTCGACACGTGCAGGGCGGGGTTGAGGTGCCCCCGCACCAGGTCGACATTGCGCAGCAGCTGACCGAGGCCCTCCAGGGCGTAGTACTCGCACTGGATCGGGATGAGCACCTCGGCGCCCGCGACCAGCGCGTTGACCGTCAGCAGGCCGAGCGAGGGCGGGCAGTCGATGAGGATGTAGTCCAACGGCTGTTCGTACGCCTGGATCGCCCGCTCGAGCCGACTCTCCCGTGCCACCAGGGACACCAGCTCGATCTCCGCACCGGCGAGATCGATCGTGGCGGGGGCACAGAAAAGGCCTTCGACGTCCACCACCGGCTGGACAACCTCGGCCAGTGGCTTGCTCTCGACCAACACGTCGTAGATGGACGGAACTTCGGCGTGGTGGTCAATACCCAGCGCAGTGGAGGCATTGCCCTGTGGGTCGAGGTCGATCACCAGAACGCGGGCACCGTGCAGGGCCAGCGATGCGGCAAGGTTGACGGTCGTCGTCGTCTTGCCCACACCGCCCTTCTGGTTGGCTACCACCATGACTCGGGTCTGCTCCGGACGTGGCAGACCTTCGCCCGCGCGGCCCAGAGCCTCCACCGCGAGTTGGGCAGCACGACCGATGGGAGTGTCGTCCATAGGAGGCGGTGTTTCACGTGAAACATCCGCCCCCATCGACTCGGTACGGGGACCGGGGACCGGATCGGTCATCGGTCCCGCGATGTTGGCGTCGGACCGCAAGGATTCACTCTCCTCGACTTCAGGCTCGCAATGAACAGAGCCTCCCATGCCTTCGGGGTCGTGAACCAGTGAGGCCTGGTGTTCTGTGGAGAAATCCACCTCTGTGGACAACTCCGTGCCCCGCAGGGAGGACGGAGCGTCACCGGAGGCCCCCTCTCTGAGGGAACCAAGGGGCTTTCGGTCGCGCGGTTCGGCCGCGGCGCGGCCCCGGCCGATAATGCCGTGCAACAGTGAGCGACGTTTCACGTGAAACACGATGCACAGCCAGCAGCACCGAAAAGCCGCGACACTCCGTCATGCGTAGGTTTGGCAGCTTGTGTGGAGTACGTCTGGTCGTCAGGACGGATCAGCGGCGCCTACGCGTCCGACCGGTACGAGCGGCCTTCGCTCGCTTCGCAGCGAAGCGCACACCGCCCGGGCTCTCCCCGACCTCCACCCGCACGACCGTGGACAGCGGATCCACCACACCCTCACCCACATGCAGGATGGACGTGGACACCGCACCGAGCTTGGTCAGGGCCGTGGCCGCTGCCTTCAGCTCCTCCTCCGCCGTGTCCCCCTTGAGGGCCAGCATTTCCCCGTAGGGACGCAGCAGCGGAATGCCCCAGGTGGCCAGCCGATCCAGCGGGGCCACGGCACGCGCCGTCACCACATGCACCGGAGACAGCTTGCCCATGACCTCCTCGGCGCGGCCGCGCACGACGGTCACATGGTTCAGGCCGAGCAGTTCCACGACCTCGGTCAGGAAGTTGGTGCGCCGCAGCAACGGCTCCAGCAGCGTGATGTTGAGGTCCTCCCGGACCAGCGCCAGCGGAATACCCGGCAGACCGGCTCCGGAGCCGACATCGCACACCGTCACCCCTTCGGGGACGGCCTCGGAGAGCACCGCGCAGTTCAGCAGGTGCCGCTCCCACAGGCGGGGCACCTCCCGTGGGCCGATCAGACCACGCTGCACGCCTGCCTCGGCGAGCAGCTCCGCATAGCGGACCGCATCGGCGAAGCGCTCGCCGAACACTTCCCGCGCCTGCTCAGGCGCCGGGGGGAGCTCCGCAGCCTCCGTCACGGGGACCGTCCTTCCGTACAGCGCCGGCGCTCCACGCACCGACCACCAAGAACTACCAGGCTGACAAAGTTCGGCCCCGCCTGCTCAACAGACGGGGCCGGTAAAACGGGGAAACCGGTCAGGCGGGCAGCACGACGACGAACCGCTGCGGCTCCTCGCCCTCCGACTCGCTACGCAGCCCGGCGGACTTGACCGCGTCGTGCACGACCTTGCGCTCGAACGGGCTCATCGGCTTGAGCTTGACGGGCTCGCCCGTGCTCTTCACCTCGGCCGCGGCCTTGGCGCCCAGCTCGGAGAGCTCGGCACGCTTCTGGGCGCGGTAGCCCCCGATGTCGAGCATCAGCCGACTGCGGTCACCGGTCTCCCGGTGCACGGCCAGGCGGGTCAGCTCCTGGAGCGCCTCCAGCACCTCGCCGTCACGGCCGACCAGCTTCTGCAGGTCGCGGCCGCCCGCGTCGCTGATGATCGACACGGAGGCGCGGTCGGCCTCGACATCCATGTCGATGTCGCCGTCGAGGTCGGCGATGTCCAGCAGACCCTCGAGGTAGTCCGCCGCGATCTCGCCCTCCTGCTCCAGGCGGGTCAGGGTGTCTGCACCCTCGGCAGCGGAGGTGGTGCCTTCCGTCACGGGATGGGCTCCTTCTTACTTCTTGGACGGGGACTTGGGGCGCTGCGGACCGCCCTTGCGCTGCCCGGACTGGGCCCTGCTGCGGCCGTTGGAACCGCCCTTCGGGGGCTGCTGGGCGGCCGGCTTGGCGTCCTGCGGCTCGTCGGATTTCTCCAGCGAGGTCGTCGGCTCCGAGGAGTCCTCCTTCTCGGCACCGACCGTCGACTCACCGGTCGCCTTCGCGCTGCCGGACTGGCGCTGGGCCTTGGTCTGGCGCTTGGGCTGCTGGCGCTTGGCGGCAGCGGTGGTAGCCACGCCGTCCTCGGACTCCGCGGCGGCCTGAGCCTCGCCCTTCACCACGGCGCCGTCGGTCTGGGCCACGAGGCCCGCCTTGGTCAGCCCGTTGATGAACTTGCGCTCGAACTCGTTACGGTCCCGGCCCTTGGCGACGATCGCCTTGATGATGGTGCGCTCGCTGCGCTTGCTGGCCTTGCCGTGGTGCGTGACGTGCTTGGTCAGGCGCTCCAGGTAGGCGGCCTGGGCCTTGGAACCCGGGGTCGGGTTGTTGCGGATGACGTACATCTGCTGGCCCATGGTCCACACGTTCGTGGTCAGCCAGTAGACAAGGACACCGACCGGGAAGTTGATGCCGAAGACGGCGAACATGACCGGGAAGACGTACATCAGCATCTTCTGCTGCTGCATGAACGGCGTCTTCACCGTGGTGTCGACGTTCTTCGTCATCAGCTGGCGCTGCGTGTAGAACTGCGACGCGGACATCAGGACGATCATGATCGCGGTGACGACCCGGACGTCGGTCAGGGAGGCGCCGAGCGCCTCCACCTTCGACGACCCGTCCGTGAACTTCGCGGCGAGCGGAGCACCGAAGATGTGCGCCTTACGAGCGCTGGCGAGCAGCGAGTCGTTGATGACGCCGATCGTCGAGCCCGTCGCGATGCCGTTGAGCACGTGGTACAGGGCGAAGAAGAACGGCGACTGCGCGAGGATGGGAAGGCACGAGGAGAGCGGGTTGGTACCCGACTCCTTGTACAGCTTCATCATCTCTTCGGACTGACGCTGCTTGTCGTTCTTGTAGCGCTCCTGGATCTTCTTCATCTCGGGCTGCAGCGTCTGCATGGCCCGGGTCGCCTTGATCTGCTTCACGAAGAGCGGGATCAGGCAGATGCGGATCAGGATCACCAGAGACACGATGGACAAGCCCCAGGCCCACCCCGTGTCGGGACCGAAGACCTTCCCGTACACCGAGTGGAACTGGACGATGACCCATGAAACGGGTGTCGTGATGAAGCTGAAGAGGCTGGCAATCGTGTCCACTAATCATGCTCCTTGGGCATGGGACGAAGTCTCTGCGGCCGGGCTCGAAGGAAGCTCGGGAGCAAGCTTCTCCTCGGTGGCCGGTTCGGCGGCGGAGGGCCCGCCCTTGCGTGCACGCCAGGCGTCACGCAGCATTTCGTGCCACCGCGGTCGCTTACGCGGAGGAACATGATCCACACCGCCGAGCGACCACGGATTGCACCGCAGGATGCGCCAGGCAGTGAGTGCCGTCCCCTTGATCGCACCGTGCCGGTCAATGGCTGTGTAGCCGTAGTGAGAGCACGACGGGTAGTACTTGCACACCGGCCCCAGCAATGGACTGATCGTCCACTGGTACAGCTTGATCAGAGCCAGCAGTGGGTACTTCATCGCGCGCCCCCTCCCAGTAGCCGCTCGATGGCGGCGTCCAGGTCTCGGGCCAGCTGTTCATGGTCGGCGTCGCCCGCTCCGGGCAGCGCTCGTACGACTACCAGGCTACCGGGGGGGAACAGGGCGACTCGGTCACGCATCAGGTGACGCAGTCTGCGCTTGACTTTGTTGCGCACGACCGCGCCACCCACTGCTTTGCTCACGACGAAACCCGCACGCGTCGAGGGAGCGCTCTCCCCAGGCGCGTGCGGGTCCGTGGCACCGCTACGAAGGTGGACGACGAGGAACGGGCGGCCGGCCCGGCGACCTCGTCGTACCGCGGTCGCGAAGTCCTCGCGCCGCCTCAGCCGATGCTCGGTAGGCAGCACGACGTCATGACCTGATCAGGATCAGGCGGACAGGCTGGCGCGACCCTTGCTGCGGCGGTTCGACAGAATCGCGCGGCCGGCACGGGTGCGCATCCGCAGGCGGAAGCCGTGGGTCTTGGCGCGACGACGGTTGTTCGGCTGGAAGGTGCGCTTGCTCACTCGGGGGCTCCAGAAATCAAATCGGTGTGGCGGGTGCCGTCCTGGCTGTCACCGTGCGCCCACGAGTAGCTCGCATCACGCCCGAGTGCACCGCTTCCCGATCACCTTCAGCGATCTGTGCCCATCGGAGGCAGGCGGCAGCAGCCATCGACAACTCGACCTGGTTACGGTACGCGGGGCTACGCCATTCGGTCAAACCAGCAGTGACCGAGAGACACTATCCACAGGCTGGGGACAACAACTTGAACCGCACCCGCCACGCTGACTACCGTGGCTGAACTCCGATTCGTTCCTTTATCCCCGCCCGACCCGATATTCATCCCAACCCGTCCCCGAACCACACGTTCGTGGGACCTGTGAGAGAGCGTGCCCTGTGGCTGACGTACCTGCCGATCTTGCCGCAGTGTGGCCACGAGTACTGGAGCAGCTCCTCGGTGAGGGCCGCGGTCAGGGTGTGGAGGGCAAGGACGAACACTGGATCCGGCGCTGCCAGCCGCTTGCGCTGGTCGCGGACACCGCCCTGCTCGCCGTACCGAACGAATTCGCGAAGAACGTACTGGAGGGCCGTCTCGCCCCCATCGTCAGCGAGACGCTGAGCCGTGAGTGCGGGCGCCCGATCCGGATCGCGATCACCGTGGACGAGTCCGCGGGCGAACCCCCGACCCCGCCGGCGCCCCCCGTGCAGCCCCAGCGCTACGAGGAGCCCGAGCTCCCCTCGCCGCAGTACGAGGGCGGATACGGCCGGCACCGCGCCGACCATCCGCCCGAGCAGGGCGGCCGCGACCAGCTGCCGCCGTCGCGCGCCGATCAGCTTCCCACCGCCCGTCCGGCCTACCCCTCCGAGTACCAGCGCCCCGAACCCGGCGCCTGGCCACGCCCGGGGCAGGACGAGTACGGCTGGCAGCAGCCGCGGCTCGGCTTCCCCGAGCGCGACCCCTACGCCTCGCCGCCGCAGGACTCCTACCGCTCGGACGGTTACGGCGACTCCTACTCCCAGGAGTACCGGCCCCAGCAGCCGATGGACCGGCCGTCGTACGAGCAGCAGCGCACGGAGTACGAACCGCAGCGCCCCGAGTACGACCGTCCCGAATACGAACGGTCCGACTACGACCGTGGCGACTACGACCAGCGGGACTCCGGCCGCCGCGAGCGGTCCGAGCCGCCGGGCGGGCCGGGCCAGGGCCGCCGGGGCGGTCCGGGACGCCCAGACCTGCCGTCCGCCCCCGGCGCGCCCGGACCGCTGGGCGCCAAGCCCGCACCGGCGTCGGGTCCCGGCGAACCGACCGCCCGCCTCAACCCCAAGTACCTCTTCGACACCTTCGTCATCGGCGCGTCCAACCGCTTCGCGCACGCGGCCGCGGTCGCCGTCGCCGAGGCGCCCGCCAAGGCCTACAACCCCCTTTTCATCTACGGGGAGTCGGGGCTCGGCAAGACGCACCTGCTGCATGCGATCGGGCACTACGCGCGGAGCCTCTACCCCGGCACGCGCGTGCGCTACGTGAGCTCGGAGGAGTTCACCAACGAGTTCATCAACTCGATCCGCGACGGCAAGGGCGACAGCTTCCGCAAGCGGTACCGCGAGATGGACATCCTGCTCGTCGACGACATCCAGTTCCTCGCGGACAAGGAGTCGACGCAGGAGGAGTTCTTCCACACCTTCAACACGCTCCACAACGCGAACAAGCAGATCGTGCTGTCCAGTGACCGGCCGCCCAGGCAGCTGGTGACGCTGGAGGACAGGCTGAGGAACCGTTTCGAGTGGGGCCTGACCACCGATGTCCAGCCGCCGGAACTGGAGACGCGCATCGCGATCCTCCGCAAGAAGGCGGTCCAGGAGCAGCTCAACGCACCGCCGGAGGTGCTGGAGTTCATCGCCTCCCGGATCTCGCGCAACATCCGTGAGCTGGAGGGCGCGCTGATCCGGGTGACGGCGTTCGCGTCGCTCAACCGGCAGCCGGTGGACCTGGGGCTGACGGAGATCGTCCTCAAGGACCTGATCCCCGGCGGCCAGGACGCGACGCCGGAGATCAGCGCGACGGCGATCATGGCGGCGACCGCGGACTACTTCGGGCTCACGGTCGAGGACCTATGCGGCAGCTCGCGCGGCCGCCAGCTGGTCACCGCGCGGCAGATCGCCATGTACCTGTGCCGAGAGCTCACGGACCTGTCACTGCCGAAGATCGGGGCACAGTTCGGCAACCGGGACCACACGACCGTGATGCACGCCGACCGGAAGATCCGGGCGTTGATGGCGGAGCGGCGGTCGATCTACAACCAGGTGACGGAGCTGACGAACCGGATCAAGAACGGCTAGTCCTACGGCGTTCAGGGCGCCCTCGGGAGAGATCCCGGGGGCGCCTTTTGCCGTCCTGGGGTGGTTCGGCAGGGGTCCCCGCGGGTTTCGTCCGTGGTTGCTCACGGGCTCGTCCGTGGCAGCTCACGCAGTTCTCCGCGCCTCTGACGGGGCGCGTCCACCGAGCGGCGCCACGAAGGTGCGCCCCTCAGCTGTTCGATTACCGGCCCGGTTACGGGCGTCCTCCACAGATTTGCCGACTTTCTTGCGTCCACACCCTGGGGACTGTGAAGTTGTCCCGAACGTCGTCCACAGGCCGGCCGATGAAAGAGCATCGGGGCAGCTCAGGTGGCTGTGGAATCGTGGACGACGGATCTCCACAGACTGTGGACGAGGAAGTGATCCACAGGCTGTGCATGAAGTTGTCCACCGCTACCCCACAGGCTGAGGGGTGGTTGTCCCCAGCGATTCCTGACTTCTCCACACGGCTGTCCACTGTTCGGCAACGTGACGCGCCTGCTCACCGTGTCGAGTGAAAGGCGTCACACGAAGCTGCCAGGTTGGCCTGTGGGAAAGGTGGGTAAAGCTGGGGACGGCGCTGGGGAGAAGTCCCCTCAGGCTGTGCACGGTGTGTGCAGAACTTTCCGTTCTCCACAGAGACACCTGGTTGTCCACCGGCTTCACCCACAGGGGCAGTGGACAAAATCTGGCCTCTGAGCTGGGAAAACGGGGTTATCCACGGTATCCACAGCCCCTACTACTACTCCCAACTAGAGAGAGCTGGGAATCCGTTTCGAAGAGGGCCCTGTGCACAACTCGCTCTTCGGCCTTTGACCGCGCCTCGTCACGACTTGACCTCGAGGGGCACCAGCTGTCAGTGCGGTGCGTCAGACTGGTCCCCGGTGTTCTTCCCCTCCCAGGGACCGACGACACCGAGTCAGACGACGAAGACGCAGCAGGGCGAGAAGCCCCGGCAACAGCAGGAGGCGGGCTTACGGTGAAGATCCGGGTGGAACGCGACGTACTCGCGGAGGCAGTGGCCTGGGCGGCACGCAGCCTCCCGGCCCGTCCGCCGGCGCCGGTCCTCGCAGGCCTGCTGCTGAAGGCCGAGGACGGCCAGCTGAGCCTGTCCAGCTTCGACTACGAGGTCTCCGCGCGGGTCAGCGTCGAGACCGAGGTCGAGGAGGAGGGCACGGTCCTGGTCTCCGGCCGGCTGCTCGCCGACATCTGCCGAGCCCTGCCCAACCGGCCGGTGGAGATTTCCACAGACGGTGTACGCGCGACGGTGGTCTGTGGATCGTCCCGGTTCACGCTGCACACGCTGCCGGTGGAGGAGTACCCGTCCCTGCCGCAGATGCCGAACGCGACGGGCACGGTCCCCGGCGAGGTCTTCGCCTCCGCCGTCTCCCAGGTGGCCATCGCCGCCGGGCGTGACGACACGCTGCCGGTGCTGACCGGTGTGCGCATCGAGATCGAGGGCGACACGGTCACCCTGGCCTCCACCGACCGGTACCGCTTCGCGGTCCGTGAGTTCCTGTGGAAGCCGGAGAACCCCGAGGCGTCCGCGGTGGCCCTGGTGCCCGCCAAGACGCTCCTGGACACCGCCAAGGCCCTCACGAGCGGCGACAGCGTGATCCTGGCGCTGTCCGGCTCGGGTGCGGGCGAGGGGCTCATCGGTTTCGAGGGCGCGGGCCGGCGGACGACCACGCGGCTGCTCGAGGGCGACCTGCCGAAGTACCGCTCGCTGTTCCCGACCGAGTTCAACTCCGTCGCCGTGATCGAGACCGCCCCCTTCGTGGAGGCCGTCAAGCGTGTCGCCCTGGTGGCCGAGCGGAACACCCCGGTGCGGCTCAGCTTCGAGCAGGGCGTGCTGATCCTGGAGGCCGGCTCCAGCGACGACGCACAGGCTGTGGAGAGGGTCGACGCGCAGCTGGAGGGCGACGACGTCTCGATCGCCTTCAACCCGACCTTCCTGCTGGACGGCCTGAGCGCGATCGACTCTCCGGTGGCCCAGCTGTCGTTCACGACGTCCACCAAGCCGGCGCTGCTGAGCGGGAAGCCGGCGCTCGACGCGGAGGCGGACGAGGCGTACAAGTACCTGATCATGCCGGTGCGGCTGAGCGGCTGACGTTGTCCACAGCTGTGCACAGTGCCGCCGCCTCCCTGTGGGTGGCGGGCGCTGTGCACGGGCGGGTTTCCCCAGGTGAGCGGCTGGGCCCACAACTGTGCACAAAGGGTCGCGATTAGGCTCGGGCGCGGCACGAAGGTGCCTCTCCTGCCACACCGCAACCTAAGGAACCAACTGATGGAGCTCGGTCTCGTCGGCCTCGGCAAGATGGGAGGCAACATGCGCGAGCGGATCCGCCGCGCTGGCCACACCGTCGTCGGATACGACCGCAACCCGGACCTCGCCGACGTCCACAGCCTGCAAGAGCTTGTGGGCAAGCTCAGCGGGCCCCGTGTGGTGTGGGTGATGGTCCCGGCCGGGGCGCCGACCCAGTCCACGATCGACGAGCTGGCCGAACTGCTGGAGCCCGGTGACGTGGTCGTCGACGGCGGCAACTCCCGCTGGACGGACGACGAGAGGCACGCCGAGGAGCTGGCCGCCAAGGGCGTCGGCTTCGTCGACTGCGGTGTCTCCGGCGGTGTCTGGGGCCTGGAGAACGGCTACGCGCTGATGTACGGCGGCGCTGTCGAGCACGTCGAGAAGGTGCGGCCGGTCTTCGACGCGCTCAAGCCGAAGGGTGACTTCGGTGCGGTGCACGCCGGCAAGGTGGGCGCGGGCCACTTCGCGAAGATGGTCCACAACGGCATCGAGTACGCGATGATGCAGGCCTACGCTGAAGGCTGGGAGCTGCTGGAGAAGGTCGACTCCGTCACGGACGTGCGCGAGGTCTTCCGCTCCTGGCAGGAAGGGACGGTCATCCGTTCCTGGCTGCTCGACCTCGCGGTGAACGCCCTCGACGGGGACGAGCACCTGGACCAGCTGAAGGGTTATGCACAGGACTCCGGCGAGGGCCGGTGGACTGTGGAGGCCGCGATAGACAACGCGGTGCCGCTGCCCGCGATCACCGCCTCGCTGTTCGCGCGGTTCGCCTCCCGTCAGGAGGACTCGCCGCAGATGAAGATGATCGCCGCGCTGCGCAACCAGTTCGGCGGCCACGCCGTAGAGGCGAAGTAGACACGAAGTAGCAGGTCACGGGGAGGTCGGCGAAACACCTATGCACGTCACGCATCTGTCGCTGGCCGACTTCCGCTCCTATGCCCGGGTCGAGGTTCCGCTCGACCCGGGCGTCACCGCCTTCGTCGGCCCGAACGGCCAGGGCAAGACCAACCTCGTCGAGGCCGTCGGCTATCTCGCCACTCTGGGCAGCCATCGGGTCGCCTCGGACGCGCCGCTGGTCCGGATGGGCGCCGAGCGGGCGGTCATCCGGGCGCAGGTGCGGCAGGGCGACCGGCAGCAGCTGGTCGAGCTGGAGCTCAACCCCGGCAAGTCCAATCGTGCCCGCATCAACAGGTCCTCGCAGGTCAGGCCGCGGGATGTGCTGGGGATCGTACGGACGGTGCTGTTCGCGCCGGAGGACCTCGCGCTGGTGAAGGGGGACCCGGGCGAGCGGCGTCGTTTCCTGGACGAGCTGATCACCGCGCGGTCGCCGCGGATGGCCGGTGTGCGCTCCGACTACGAGCGCGTCCTCAAGCAGCGGAACACCCTGTTGAAGTCCGCGGCCCTCGCCCGGCGGCACGGCGGCCGTTCGATGGATCTGTCCACGCTGGACGTGTGGGACCAGCACCTCGCGCGCGTGGGCGCCGAGCTGCTCGCCCAGCGGCTCGATCTGGTCGCCGCGATCCAGCCGCTCGCCGACAAGGCGTACGAGCAGCTGGCGCCGGGCGGTGGTCCGGTCGCGTTGGAGTACAAGCCGTCGGCGCCCGGCGAGGCGCATACCCGTGAGGATCTGTACAGCCAACTGATGGCGGCCCTGGCGGACGCCCGCAAGCAGGAGATCGAGCGGGGTGTCACGCTGGTCGGCCCGCACCGCGACGATCTCGTACTCAAGCTGGGGCAGCTGCCCGCCAAGGGGTACGCCTCGCACGGCGAGTCCTGGTCGTACGCGCTGGCGCTGCGCCTGGCCTCGTACGACCTGCTGCGTGCCGAGGGCAATGAGCCGGTGCTGGTGCTGGACGACGTGTTCGCCGAACTGGACGCGCGGCGCCGGGAGCGGCTGGCGGAGCTGGTCGCGCCCGGGGAGCAGGTGCTGGTCACCGCCGCTGTGGACGACGACGTGCCGCATCTCCTCACCGGTGTGCGGTACGCGGTGGCGGACGGGGCGGTGGAGCGCGCATGAGCACCGATGGACCCGCGCCCGAGAAGGAACCCTCCGGTGTCGATTTGGCGCGGGTGGCGCTGAGGGCGGCGAAAGAGGCGGCACGCGCGCGTGGCGACGCGGCGCAGCAGAGGAAGCAGGCGCGGCGCGGCGGGCTGCGCTCCGGCGCGCGCGCCGACGGCCGTGACCCCATGGCGCTGGGCTCCGCGATCAACCGGTTGATCACCGAGCGCGGCTGGGAGACGCCGGCCGCGGTCGGCGGGGTGATGGGCCGCTGGCCGCAGATCGTGGGCGAGGATCTCGCCAAGCACTGTGTGCCGGAGCGGTACGACGAGGACGAGCGGGTGCTGGTCGTGCAGTGCGACTCCACGGCCTGGGCGACCCAGCTGCGCCATCTCTCTCCGGCGCTGGTCGCACGGCTGAACGAGGATCTGGGGCACGGCAGCGTACGGATGATCAAGGTGCTCAATCCCGGCGGTCCGCCCCGGCGCTACGGCCCGCTGCGCGCCCCCGGAAGCACCGGTCCCGGCGACACCTACGGGTGACTTACGTCACGCGATGAGCCGAGCGTGGAGCCGTCGTACGGCCCCCTCGGCTGATCGTCGTACAACCGCACGCGGTTGCGAATCGCGATCTGACCCCGGAGTAGTCAAGGGTTGACAGCCGGAAGCGCTGAGTGCCTCCGTGAGCCTCTTGGAGCCCCCATCCGCATATCGGGAGTCGGCGGCGGCCGGTTCAGGGCGGCACATGCGGACTCAGGTACCGGCAAACCCCCATCACTGTCGGCGCTACCGGTAGACTGGGAGACAATCCCGCCCCGAACGTGGGGACCGTCCGGGAAAAGCTGAGCAACGCTGATCAAGGCTTACCAACGCAACATGCCGCAGCCGCTCCGGCAACCCGCCGACGAGCCCGGCTCGTGCTGTGCCAGAAAGGGCGCTTCGTGGCCGATTCCGGCAACCCCAACGAGAACATCCCGTCCACCGACGCCGGCGCGAACGGTGAGGTCACCGCCTCGTACGACGCGAGTGCCATCACCGTGCTCGAAGGGCTGGACGCGGTCCGCAAGCGACCCGGTATGTACATCGGCTCGACCGGTGAGCGTGGTCTGCACCACCTTGTGTACGAGGTCGTGGACAACTCCGTCGACGAGGCTCTGGCAGGCCACGCGGACACCATCGACGTGACGATCCTGGCCGACGGCGGCGTGCGTGTCGTGGACAACGGCCGCGGTATCCCCGTCGGCATCGTGGCGTCCGAGGGCAAGCCGGCCGTCGAGGTCGTGCTGACCGTGCTGCACGCGGGCGGCAAGTTCGGCGGCGGCGGTTACGCCGTCTCCGGCGGTCTGCACGGTGTGGGTGTGTCCGTCGTGAACGCGCTGTCGTCCAAGGTGTCCGTCGAGATCAGGACCGACGGTCACCGCTGGACGCAGGACTACAAGCTGGGCGTCCCGACGGCTCCGCTGGCGCAGCACGAGGAGACGGGCGAGACCGGCACCTCGGTCACGTTCTGGGCGGACCCGGACATCTTCGAGACCACCGAGTACTCCTTCGAGACGCTGTCGCGGCGCTTCCAGGAGATGGCCTTCCTCAACAAGGGCCTGACGATCCGGCTCACCGACGAGCGCGAGTCGGCGAAGGCCGTCGCCGGCGCCGACGAGGCGGGTGCGGACGAGAAGGCCGAGGTCAAGACCGTCACGTACCACTACGAGGGCGGCATCGTCGACTTCGTGAAGTACCTCAACTCCCGCAAGGGCGACGTGGTGCACCCGACGGTGATCGATCTGGAGGCCGAGGACCGGGACAAGAGCCTGTCCCTCGAGGTCGCCATGCAGTGGAACAGCGGCTACAGCGAGGGCGTGTACTCGTTCGCCAACATCATCCACACGCATGAGGGCGGCACTCACGAGGAGGGCTTCCGTGCGGCGCTGACCTCGTTGATCAACAAGTACGCGCGCGACAAGAAGCTGCTCCGCGAGAAGGACGACAACCTCACCGGTGACGACATCCGTGAGGGTCTGACCGCGATCATCTCGGTGAAGCTGAGCGAGCCGCAGTTCGAGGGGCAGACGAAGACCAAGCTGGGCAACACGGAGGCCAAGACCTTCGTGCAGAAGGCGGTCTACGAGCACCTGAACGACTGGCTGGACCGCAACCCGGTCGAGGCGGCGGACATCATCCGCAAGGGCATCCAGGCGGCCACCGCGCGCGTGGCGGCCCGCAAGGCCCGTGACCTCACCCGTCGCAAGGGTCTGCTCGAGTCGGCGTCGCTGCCGGGCAAGCTGTCCGACTGCCAGTCGAACGACCCGACCAAGTGCGAGATCTTCATCGTCGAGGGTGACTCCGCCGGCGGCTCGGCCAAGTCCGGCCGTAACCCGCAGTACCAGGCGATCCTCCCGATCCGGGGCAAGATCCTCAACGTCGAGAAGGCGCGGATCGACAAGATCCTGCAGAACCAGGAGATCCAGGCGCTGATCTCCGCGTTCGGTACGGGTGTGCACGAGGACTTCGACATCGAGAAGCTCCGCTATCACAAGATCATCCTGATGGCGGACGCCGACGTCGACGGCCAGCACATCAGCACGCTGCTGCTGACCTTCCTGTTCCGCTTCATGCGGCCGCTGGTCGAGGCCGGGCACGTGTACCTGTCCCGTCCGCCGCTGTACAAGATCAAGTGGGGCCGGGACGACACCGAGTACGCCTACTCGGACCGTGAGCGCGACGCGCTCCTGGAGATGGGCCGCCAGCGCGGCAAGCGCGTCCGCGAGGACTCGATCCAGCGCTTCAAGGGTCTCGGCGAGATGAACGCCGAGGAGCTGCGCATCACGACCATGGACCAGGAACACCGCGTCCTCGGCCAGGTCACGCTCGACGACGCCGCCCAGGCCGACGACCTGTTCTCGGTCCTGATGGGCGAGGACGTCGAGGCTCGCCGCGCGTTCATCCAGCGCAACGCCAAGGACGTCCGCTTCCTCGACATCTGAGTCGGTCTCAGCTGACCGCACAGGGAAGGATCTTCACCAGCAATGGCCGACGAGAACACTCCCGTCACCCCTGAAGAGGGCGGCGAACTCGCTATGCGTGTCGAGCCCGTGGGGCTCGAGACGGAGATGCAGCGCTCGTACCTGGACTACGCGATGTCCGTCATCGTGTCCCGTGCGCTGCCGGACGTCCGGGACGGTCTCAAGCCCGTCCACCGCCGGGTGCTGTACGCCATGTACGACGGCGGCTACCGCCCCGAGCGCGGCTTCTACAAGTGCGCGCGCGTGGTCGGCGACGTCATGGGCAACTACCACCCCCACGGTGACAGTTCGATCTACGACGCCCTGGTCCGCCTCGCCCAGCCCTGGTCGATGCGCATGCCGCTCGTCGACTCCAACGGCAACTTCGGCTCCCCGGGCAACGACCCGGCGGCCGCCATGCGGTACACCGAGTGCAAGCTCGCGCCGCTGTCGATGGAGATGGTCCGCGACATCGACGAGGAGACCGTCGACTTCACGGACAACTACGACGGCCGCTCCCAGGAGCCGACCGTCCTGCCCGCCCGTTTCCCGAACCTGCTGATCAACGGCTCCGCCGGCATCGCGGTCGGGATGGCGACCAACATCCCGCCGCACAACCTGCGCGAGGTCGCGGCCGGTGCCCAGTGGTACCTGGAGAACCCGGAGGCCTCGCACGAGGAGCTCCTGGACGCGCTGATCGAGCGGATCAAGGGCCCCGACTTCCCGACCGGTGCGCTGGTCGTCGGCCGCAAGGGCATCGAGGAGGCCTACCGCACGGGCCGCGGCTCGATCACCATGCGCGCGGTCGTCGAGGTCGAGGAGATCCAGAACCGCCAGTGCCTGGTGGTCACCGAGCTGCCGTACCAGACCAACCCCGACAACCTCGCGCAGAAGATCGCCGACCTGGTGAAGGACGGCAAGGTCGGCGGCATCGCGGACGTCCGGGACGAGACCTCCTCGCGCACCGGTCAGCGACTGGTCATCGTGCTGAAGCGGGACGCGGTCGCCAAGGTCGTCCTGAACAACCTCTACAAGCACACCGACCTGCAGACCAACTTCGGCGCGAACATGCTGGCGCTGGTCGACGGCGTGCCGCGCACGCTCTCCCTGGACGCGTTCATCCGGCACTGGGTGACGCACCAGATCGAGGTCATCGTCCGCCGTACGCGCTTCCGGCTGCGCAAGGCCGAGGAGCGGGCGCACATCCTGCGCGGTCTGCTGAAGGCGCTGGACGCGATCGACGAGGTCATCGCGCTGATCCGGGCCAGTGACACGGTCGAGATCGCGCGTACGGGCCTGATGGGGCTCCTGGAGATCGACGAGATCCAGGCCAACGCCATCCTGGAGATGCAGCTGCGCCGGCTGGCCGCCCTGGAGCGCCAGAAGATCATCCAGGAGCACGACGAGCTCCAGGCGAAGATCACCGAGTACAACGCCATCCTGGCCTCGCCGGTCCGCCAGCGCGGCATCGTCAGCGCCGAGCTGGCCGCGATCGTGGAGAAGTTCGGCGACGACCGCAAGACCATGCTGGTGCCCTACGACGGTGACATGTCCATCGAGGACCTGATCGCCGAGGAGGACATCGTCGTCACGGTCTCGCGCGGCGGGTACGTCAAGCGGACCAAGACCGTCGACTACCGGGCGCAGAAGCGCGGCGGCAAGGGCGTACGCGGTACGAAGCTGAAGGAAGACGACATCGTCGACCACTTCTTCGTCTCGACCACGCACCACTGGCTGCTGTTCTTCACCAACAAGGGCCGGGTGTACCGGGCCAAGGCGTACGAGCTGCCGGACGCGGGGCGTGACGCGCGCGGTCAGCACGTGGCGAACCTGCTGGCCTTCCAGCCGGACGAGGCGATCGCCGAGATCCTCGCCATCCGCGACTACGACGCGGCGCCCTACCTGGTGCTCGCCACCAAGGCCGGTCTGGTCAAGAAGACGCCTCTGAAGGATTACGATTCGCCCCGTTCCGGCGGTGTCATCGCGATCAACCTGCGGGAGCGCGAGGACGGTTCCGACGACGAACTGATCGGAGCCGAACTGGTCTCGGCGGACGACGATCTGCTTCTGATCAGCAAGAAGGCACAGTCGATCAGGTTCACCGCCTCCGACGACACTCTGCGCCCCATGGGCCGGGCCACCTCCGGTGTCAAGGGCATGAGTTTCCGTGAGAGCGATGAACTTCTGTCGATGAATGTTGTTCGACCCGGTACGTTCGTGTTCACTGCCACCGACGGGGGGTACGCGAAGCGGACCCGTGTCGACGAGTACCGCGTCCAGGGCCGTGGCGGCCTCGGCATCAAGGCCGCCAAGATCGTGGAGGACCGCGGTTCGCTCGTCGGCGCGCTGATCGTCGAGGAGAACGACGAGATCCTCGCCATCACCCTGTCCGGCGGTGTGATTCGTACGCGAGTCAGCGGGGTCAGGGAGACGGGCCGTGACACCATGGGCGTCCAACTGATCAACCTGGGCAAGCGCGATGCCGTGGTCGGCATCGCACGTAACGCCGAGGCCGGCAGCGAGGCGGAGGAAGTCGACGGTGAGGACACCGTGGACGACATCGCCGAGACCGTCGAGGGTGTCGAGACCAGCGGTACGGACGAGGGTGAGGCGCCCTCGGTCGAGTAGCACGAGGAGAGAGTCATCGTGAGCGGAGCCACGGGCGCCGGATCGGCCGGTACCTCCACGGGTACGGATGCGGACGGCGGCGGCCGTGGCTCCGCCGCGTCCGGCGGGGCCACCGAGGGCGGTGCGCAGCCGATGGACACGCACACCACCCAGCTGAAGGCGGTCAAGGCGCCCACGAAGACGTCCGCGCCGGACGCGCAGGGAACCCCGGGGGGAACCGTGACCGACACCCGAGGCCAGGCCGCGGCGGGCGCCCAGCCGGCGTCCGCGCAGCAGCCGAGCCCCTCCCCGCTGCCCGGGGAGCGGCGTCCGGAGCAGCCCGCCGGGCCCTACCACCCGCCGCAGGCCTACCCGGCGGCGCCGGCCGCCCAGGCGCCCACAGGGGCGGTACGACGGCCGCGTACCGGCGCCGGTACGCGCACCGCACCGCGCACCCGCAAGGCCCGGCTGCGGGTCGCCAAGGCCGATCCGTGGTCGGTGATGAAGGTCAGCTTCCTGCTCTCCATCGCGTTGGGCATCTGCTCGATCGTGGCGTCGGCGGTGCTGTGGATGGTCCTGGACGCGATGGGTGTGTTCTCGACGGTCGGCGGCACGATCTCGGAGGCCACCGGTTCGAACGAGTCGAACGGCTTCGACCTCCAGTCGTTCCTGTCCCTTCCGCACGTCCTGACGTTCACGGCGATCATCGCGGTCATCGACGTCGTCCTCGCGACGGCGCTGGCGACCCTCGGCGCGTTCATCTACAACCTCTCCGCGGGCTTCGTCGGCGGCATCGAGCTGACCTTGGCCGAGGACGAGTAACCGGAGTTCAAACCTCTCCTGAAGGTCCCCCGACAACCGATTTTGGGACTGCCCCCGTCGTGCGCTAATCTTCAGGAGTCAGCGCGCGGGACACACACCGCAGAGCGCGGCGGGGCTATAGCTCAGTTGGTTAGAGCGCATCCCTGATAAGGATGAGGCCACAGGTTCAAATCCTGTTAGCCCCACCAGCACGAAGGCCCCCGGTCCGGATGGATCGGGGGCCTTTGGCGTTGGCGGGGGCTCATGGCCGGCGGCCGGGGAGTTTCGCGTGCGGCTCCGGGTGTGAAAAGGCCCGGTCGCTGGCGACGGGGGATGCACCAGCGACCGGGCTATGGCCAGCCTAACAAGGTGGCCTGCGCGACGGGAGTCAACTTCTCAGCCGTCGTGAGCAGTTGTGATCGGGATCACTCAAAGACCGTCGTGTGGTGGGCCGGTTCAGTCGTCGCAGGGCGGGTCGTAGGCGAGGCGGGGGAGGTACTCCTGCCACTTCGCCGCGGTCAGTACGTGCCGGGTGACCGAGCAGATGCGGCTGACCGCCCGGTCGACGTCCAGGCTCCACAGCCGGACCGTGTCGGCGCCGCTGGAGACGCCCAGCATGTTGCTCTTCGGGCTGAAGGAGAGGAAGTTGCCCGTCTTGGCGTTGGGGCTCATGGACTGGCCGATGGGGTGGGCGGAGGACGGGGACGAGACGTTCCAGAGGCGGACCGTGTTGTCGTTGCCGCCGCTGGCCAGAGTCCTGCCGTTCCGGCTGAAGGTCAGGGACACCACCGCCTCGGTGTGACCGGTGAGGGCCGCGCCCAGCCGGGTCGCGCGGGCCGGATCGGAGACGTTCCAGAGGCGGACCGTGTCGTCGTCGCTGCCACTGGCCAGAGTCGTCCCGTCGGGGCTGTAGGCGAGGGTGTTGATGGGGCCCAGATGGCCCTTGAGGGGGCCGCCCAGGGCCTTGGCACGGGACCGGTCCGAGACGTCCCAGAGGCGCACAGTGCCGTCCGCGCTGCCGCTCGCCAGGGTCTTGCCGTCCGGGCTGAAGACCAGCGCGTTGACATAGCCGGTGTGGCCCTTGAGGGGCTCGCCGAGCTGCTTGGGGCGGGCCGGGTCCGTGATGTCCAGGAGCTGGACCGTGCGGTCGTCGTAGTCGGCGGCCACGGTGCGCCCGTCAGGGCTCAACGCCAGTGCCTCGGCGCCCGCGTACCGGGTGTTCAGCCGGACGGGCGCACCGTACTGGCTGGGGTGGGCCGGGTCGGAGATGTTCCACAGCTGCACCCAGTTGACGTTGTTCTCGCCGGTCATGATGACGAGAGTGCGGCCGTCGCGGGTGAAGACCATCGAGCGCAGGTCCCGCCACCCGGTCCGGAACGGCTCGCCGAGCGCCGTGGGCCGGGCCGGATCCGTGATGTTCCACAGCCGCATCCGGCTGTCGCCGCCACCGGTGGCCAGGACGCGGCCGTCCGGGCTGAACGCCCCTGCCTCGCCGATCATGTCCGATCCGGGGATCGACCACAGCCGTACCTTGCCGTCACCGCTGCCGGTGGCGAGGGTGTGCCCGTCGGGGCTCCAGCCGACGGCGTACATCTCCCCGCTGCTGCCGGCGAGCGGCTCGCCCACCTGGGAGGGGAAGGCCGGGTTGCCGACGTTCCACACACTGGCCGTGGAGTCCGCGCTGCCCGCGGCGAGCATCGAGCCGTCGGGGCTGAAGGCCACCGACCAGACGGGCCCTGTGTGCCCGGTGAGCGGCGCGCCGAGGGCCTTGGTGCGCGCCCGGTCGGTGACGTCCCACAGCCGTACGGTGTCGTCCGTGCTGCCGCTCGCCAGGGTGTGGCCGTCCGGGCTGAAGGCCACGGAGTGCACGGTCCCGGAGTGCCCGGTCAGCGGCGCCCCGACGCGCTCGGGCCGCCGGGGGTCGGAGACGTCGTACAGGAGGATCGCGTTGTCGTCGCCGCCGGTCGCGAGCGTGTGGCCGTCGGGGCTGAACGCGAGGGAGCGTACGGCTTCGGTGTGGCCGGTCAGGGTGCCGATCGACGTGGGGTGGCGCGTGTTGTGCACGTCCCACAGACGGACGGTGTGGTCCTCGTCGGCGCTGGCCAGGGTACGGCCGTCGGGGCTGAAGGCGACCAGGTAGATCGTGCCGTCGTGACCGCTCAGCGGGGTGCCCAGGGACTTCGGGTGGGCCGGGTCGGAGACGTTCCACAGGCGTACGGTGCCGTCGTCGCCGGCGCTGGCCAGGGTTTTGCCGTCCGGGCTGAAGACCGCGCTGGAGACCCAGCTCGTGTGGCCGTACAGCGGCTTGCCCAGCGCCTTGGGTCGGGTCGGGTCGCTGACGTCCCACAGGCGGACCGTGCGGTCGTAGGCGGCGGTGGCCAGCGTCTTGCCGTCGGGGCTGAAGGTGGTGAGGTAGACGGCTCCGGTGTGGCCGAGGAGCGGGGTGGCCAGCGGTGCGTTGACGATCGAGACCAGACGGTTGTTGGCGCCCTCGTCGTCCGGGCGCAGACCGTGTGCGACCAGGTCCAGCTGGGCGGAGAGTGCCGGGTCCGAGTACTGGAACCGGTCGGCCTCCGCGACCACCTGCTCGAACATCGCGTCGTCCCGCTGCTGCCGGGCGATCACCGCGGCGCCCGCGGCCAGCACCGCCAGGACGACCAGCGCCGACACGGCGGCCCTGCTGATCCACACCGTGCGCCGACGCAGCCGCACGGAGGCCGCCAGGAACTCCACCGCGCTGCGGGTCAGGAAGGTGTCGCCGGCCGACTTCGCCCAGGTGTGGGCCTGCTCCAGCCGCGAGCCCCGGTACAGCAGTGCGGAGTCGTGGTCGGACTCGTCCCAGGACCGGCCGTCCTCCTCCAGACGCTGGCGCAGCAGATTGCCGTTGCGGTCCTCGTCGAGCCACTCACGCAGCCGGGGCCAGGCGTGCAGCAGTGCTTCGTGGGTGATCTCCACGGTGTCCGCGTCCAGCGTCACCAGGCGGGCCCGGACCAGCGCTTCGAGCGACTCCTCCGTCTTGTTCGGGTCGGTGGACTCGGAGGCCAGCTGGCGCCGGGTGCCACGCCTGCGGGTGGCCTGGGTGTCCTCGCCCAGGCGGACCAGACGGAGCAGCAGCAGCCGGGCGGCGGTGCGGGCGGCCGGGTCCAGGCTGGACCAGGCACGTTCGGCGGTCGCGGCGACAGCACCCTGGATACCGCCGGCCGCCCGGTAGCCGGCCAGCGTCAGACGGCCCCCCTTCCGGCGCTGCCAGGTGGCGAGCAGGGCGTGCGAGAGCAGCGGGAGGACGCCGGCGTCATGGGCGCCCCGCGGGCCGTCGGCGCTCACCTCACGGGCGATCAGCTCGGCGAGGCCGGGCTCCAGTTCCAGTCCCACCGCCTTGGCGGGGGCGGTCACGGCCTCGCGCAGCTCGGCGGTGGTCAGCGGGCCGAGCACCATGTGCCGGTGCTGGAGCGCGTCGGCCAGCTCGGGGTAGGCCAGGCACTGCTCGTAGAAGTCGGCGCGGATGCCGAGGACGACCAGGGCAGGGGCAGGTCTGTCGGGGGCGGCGGAGGTGCTGACCGTGTGCAAAACCTGGACGAAGGTGCGCCGCTCCGCCTCGTCGGTGCAGAGGGTGAAGGTCTCCTCGAACTGGTCCACGATCACGACCGGACGTACCGGATCGGGTCCGGAGGGCCATGTTTCACGTGAAACATCCCCAGCCTCGCGCCCGGCCCAGGCCGTGACCGCTTCCCGTACGGCCCCTGGATCGTCCAGGTCAGTCAGACCGGCCAGCTCGGGTATGCGGCGGGTCAGTTCCTTGACGGGGTCCGCTCCCGGGATGAGCTGCAGGACCTCGTGCGGGCGGTCCTCCTCCTCGGCCAGGGCGCCGTTCTGCAGTGCGGTGACCACGCCGGCGTTCAGCAGCGAGGACTTTCCCGCCCCCGAGGCGCCGACCAGCATGACCAGACCGCCGCCCGCCTTTGCCGACCGGAGCTGGGCGACCAGAGCGTCGGTGCTGCGCTCGCGGCCGAAGAACCACCGGGCGTCCTCACGACGGTAGGAGGCCAGGCCCCGGTACGGGCAGACACTGTCGACCGGCGGTGGTGCGTCCGACTCCTCCGCCGCCTCCGGCACGGACAGTTCGCCGACCGGGTCGGCCACGGCCCGCTCCCACAGCTTCTGCCACTGGGGCAGGTCGTACAGGCCGGAGGAGACCGGCGTCGGCTGGGAACGCCGGGCCTGGGGGATGAGGACCTGGAGTACGGCGGAGAGGGCGACGAACTGCGCGGGTACGTTCTTCGCCCGCCGCCAGTCGCTGATCCGCTGGGCGGAGACCCGCACGGGCCGACCCCGCTCGTCGACACGATGCAGCCGGTCGACCGCCTCGGCGACGCGTTTGAGCGGAGGATTGCCGGCCTCCTTGTACAGCAACGCGAGACGTTCCGCGAAGGCTGTGCGTGCCCCTGCGTCGGGACCCAAGGCTCTCCACCCCTTACTTGCCCCGCTGCTGGACATCCGGACCGGAAAACTCACTTTATATGGCTGACCTGCGGCGAAGCCCTGGACCGGACGTCCTGGCCTCCTCAGAAGTGCACCTCAACTGGCAGGATTTCGCTGCAGCAAGGCGGTGGTCGGGCAGCGCCCGACGGGCCGACCAGCTCAGCGTCCGGAGAGACAGCGCACGGCACCGCATGTTCTCGGTCAGGTTCCACCGGCGATTACCCGCCGGAGTGGCGCGACGACGGCAACTGCTCTCTCCGACCGAGCGGGCCCTGCGGGGCCCGAGGCCACTCGTGCCGTTCGGCACCGGTCCCCACGTGGGGAGGGACCGGAGCCGAACGGCACGGGGGCACCGTTCATCGCGGGATTCCGTGACACCTGGAGCGACACGCCCAGGTCTCTTCGGCGCCGCGTCGCCGTGAGCCGCCGTGCCCCGGACTTGAGGCGCCCGCGCATCCTCAGCGCCGTATCCAGCCCGCCGTACGCGCCGCCTCGACCGCCTTCTCCTCCGCTTCGTCGGCCGCCGTGTTCAGCGCCATGTCCTGGCCCGCCGCGGTACCGGCGGCCGCCACGGCTGCCGCCCGGGACGCGGTGAGGGCGGCGCTCAGGGCCGCGGCTGCCTCTGGGCGGTCGTCCAGTGTCCCGGCCACCTGTGCGGCGAGCGCCGCGGTGGCGGCGGCGTTGCGGGCGCAGCGGGCGTCCGCCGCCGGGTCGGGTGCGGTGTCCGCGAGGGCGGCAAGGGACTGGGCCGACAGCCGGAGCGCGTTCGCGGCCCGGCCGACCGGGCTCGTCGGTACGGTCTGCGCCGCGTCGGGGGCGACGCCCGCGTGACGGCAGACGGCCTGTGCACGCGCGTACGCACGGTGCGCACGCGCGGAGTGCAGCTTTCTGAGCAACTCCGCCGAGGGACGCGACTCCGCCGAGGGACCGGTCATCTTCGCCTCCTTGCTGCCGGGCGCGCGCAGGCTGCCATGCCGGCCGCGAAGAGGCAATGGACGTGGCAAGGGCCTCGCCGGGCGCGCCGTGTGTGTCGGTCGGCTGCGGGCTCGTCGCGGCCGCGCCCGCAGTTCCCCCCGCCCCTTGGGGGCGCTCACGCGCCGTCGGGTCAGGTGAACAGTCCCAGCGCCGCGTCCAGGGACCAGGTCTGCCAGCACATGGCGAAGAGGCCGACCGCGGAGATCAGGGCCATCATCAGGTTCTGTCCCTGTTCCGCCCAGTCGTGGATCATGAGGGTCAGGTAGATCAGGTTGAGCAGGAACCCGGCCACCAGGGCGATCGGTGTGAGGAAGCCGAAGGCCAGGCCGAGGCCGAGGGCCAGCTCCGCGTACGCCACCACGTAGGCCATCAGCCGGGGACGTGGCGCGACGACGACGTCGAAGCCCCGTCGGACCACCGGCCAGCGGTGCTTCTCCGCGACACCGGCCGCCCACTGGATGCCCCCGCCGCCGAACCACTGCTTCTTGTCCTTGTGCCGCCAGCTCTCCAGCCACCACAGACCGAGCCCGATGCGGAGCACCGCGAACCACTCGGCACCGCTCAGCAAGGCTGATCGCATCCCGCACCCTCCCCGGATCCGTCATTCATCTGACGATCCGTCAGTTGAGCGGAAGGCGGCGCGAGTCGCAAGAGGTCCGGCGGCCCTTGCTGGCACCGGCTCCGGGGCCTAGCCTGAAAGCCGAACCGAAATCTGATGGGTCGTCAGTTAATCGGGCATCCAAGCAGGCAGCAGGGGGTAGGCATGGCAGAGAACGCGACCGGCACCCAGGATCTGCCCAGGGTCGTCAGCGTGGACGACCACGTGATCGAGCCCGCGCACCTCTTCGAGAGGTGGCTGCCGGGCAAGTACCGCGACAAGGGCCCCAAGCCCTTCACCGCCGGCATCGGCGAACTCGCCTACGTCGGCGGCAAGTACCGCTTCACCACCGACCCCGAGGGCCAGATCACCGACTGGTGGGAGTACGAGGGCCTGCTCTTCCCGTACAAGCGGATCATCGCGGCCGTCGGCTTCTCCCGGGACGAGATGACGCTCGACGGCATCACCCGGGAACAGATGCGGCGCGGCTGCTGGGACCCCAAGGCCCGCCTGGACGACATGGACATGAACCATGTGGAGGCCTCCCTCTGTTTCCCCACCTTCCCCCGCTTCTGCGGGCAGACCTTCGCCGAGGCCGACGACAAGGAGGTCGCGCTGGCCTGCGTCCGCGCCTACAACGACTGGATGGTCGAGGAGTGGTGCGGTGACAGCGGCGGCCGCCTGATCCCGCTGTGCCTGATCCCGCTGTGGGACATCGACCTGGCCGTCGCCGAGATCCGGCGCAACGCCGGGCGGGGCGTCCGCGCGGTCACCTTCAGCGAGATCCCCACGTATCTGGGTCTGCCGTCCATCCACACCGGCTACTGGGACCCGTTCTTCGCGGTCTGCGAGGAGACCGGGACGGTCGTCAACATGCACATCGGCAGCAGCTCCCAGATGCCCGCGGCCTCCCCCGACGCCCCGCCCGCCGTACAGGCGTCGCTGAGCTTCAACAACGCCATGGCCTCGATGATGGACTTCCTCTTCTCCGGGGTCCTGGTGCGGTTCCCCCGGCTCAAACTGGCGTACAGCGAGGGCCAGATGGGCTGGATCCCGTACGCCCTGGAACGCGCCGACGACGTCTGGGAGGAGCACCGCGCCTGGGGCGGGGTCAAGGACCTGATCCCGGAGCCCCCGTCGACGTACTACTACCGGCAGATCTTCTGCTGCTTCTTCCGCGACCGGCACGGCATCGAGGCGATCGAGACGGTCGGCGTGGACAACGCGACCTTCGAGACGGACTACCCGCACGTCGACTCGACCTGGCCGGACACCAAGCGGGTCGCCCAGGAACACGTGGGCGGGCTGGCGCCGGAGGTGGCCTACAAGCTGCTGCGCGGGAACGCGATCCGGATGCTGGAGCTGCCTTTCACGTAGCCCGGTTCGGCGGGGCGTCCGGTGGGCAGGGGACTTCCCATGAAGGTCTCCGTCGACGCCGATGTCTGTTATGGGTCGGGTGAGTGTGCCTTCCGGGCACCCGCCGTGTTCGGCTTCGAGGACGGGTACGGTTTCGTCCTGCCCGGACGGGAGGAGTCCGGGGACGACGAACTGATCCGGGACATCGCCGAGCGCTGCCCCTCCCAGGCGATCCGGATCAACGGCAAAAGGGTCACTGACTAGCGGATGAGCACCCCCGGCACGGAACCCACCGAATCCACCGAATCCGCCGAACTCAGCGGTCCCGCCGGTCCGGCCGGACTCGGCCGACTCGGCGGACCCACCGGACTCGGTGGACTCGCCGAACTCCTGGCCACCCTCGGCCGTGGCTACGTCCGTGACTTCCCGGGGCCCTGGGGCAAGACGCTCGCAGCCCGCGCGCTCAACCCCTACCTGCGCGACCACCCGCGCCGGCGGGTCGTCGAGACGCGCTCCGGCGCCCGGTTCGCGGTCGACACACAGGACCTCATCCAGCGCTACCTCTACCTCTTCGGGGTGTGGGAGCCGCACATGACCCACTGGCTGCGCGGCAGGCTGGCGCCGGGGGACTGCTTCGTCGACGTCGGCGCCAACATCGGCGTCTTCAGCGTCCTCGCCTCCCAACTGGTCGGGGAACAGGGCCGGGTGGTCGCCGTCGAGGCCTCCCCCGCCTTCCATCACCGCCTCGAACAGCAGAGCGCGCTCAACGGCTGCCGGAACATCCGGGCGGTCAACGCCGCCGTCTCCGACGCCCACCGCACCCTGACCTTCGTGCTCGCCAGCTCCCGCAACATGGGCGCCAACAGCATCGTTCCGTGGGACGGTCCGGCCGAGTCGAGCTTCGACATCGAGGCCGTGCCGCTGCCCGAGCTGCTGCGGCCGGAGGAGATCGAGACCGCGCGGGTCATCAAGATCGACGTGGAGGGCGCCGAGGGCGCGGTGGTGCGCGGGCTGGCGCCGCTGCTGGAGAAACTGCGCCCGGACGCCGAGATCACCGTCGAGGTCACCCCCGACCGCATGGCCCAGCTGGGCGACTCGGCGGACGACCTGCTGCGCACCATGACCGACGCCGGGTACCACGTCTACCGGCTCGCCAACAGCTACGCGGCCGACAGCTACCCCAGGGCGCTGTACGGCGACCCGGTGGCCCCGATCCGCTGGGACCGACCGCTGACCGAGGAGAGCGACCTGGTCTTCTCACGGATCGACGCGGCGACGCTCTAGCCGGGCAGGGGTCGCGCACGGGCGCCTTCCAGCCGGGGGCCGGACTCGTGTGCCTTCCGGCTGGAGGGCGTGCACGTGTGCCTTCCGGCTGGGGGCGCACATATACCTTCCCGTCGGCCGCCGGGCGCTGGTGTTCTCAGTCGGCCGCCGCCGTGGTCGGGTACCGCCAGTCGAACTCCGCCAGCGCCCGTGCCCGGGCCGCCACGACCGCCATCCTGGCCTGTCGTTCGGCCGGGTCGGTGTGCGCGGGCCGGCCGGTGACCTGGCCCGCCCACTTGCGGTAGAGCAGCCCGGCCTCCGCCGTGAACCAGCCCCGGCTCACCGCGTTCAGCGCGAGCAGCAGCCCGGTGTCCTCGGAGGCGGGCAGCGCCATCCAGCCGCCCAGGGCGAGCAGCAGCTCGCGACGGACGAACAGGCTCGCCGGGTGGACCTGGGCGAGGAAGCCGTTCGCCGTCCAGAAGTCGAGCACGGCTCCGCGCTCGATCGGCCCCTCCGCCGGGTCGCCGGGGAAGCCGGCCGTGGAGCCGTCGGGCAGCAGGTCGAGAACGCGTGAGGTGGCCCAGCCGACCGCCGGGTGGGCCTCGAGGACGGCCAGATCGCGGGCCAGCGCGCCCGGCGTGAGCTGGTCGTCGGCGTCGAGGATCTTGACGTACGGCCCCTCCGCCCGCGCCAGGGCGATGGTGCGGGCGACCCCGGGACCGCCGGTGCGGCCCTGCCGGAACGACACCCGGGCGTCGTCCGGGACGTACCGGCGGACCTCGTCGCCGTAGCCGTCCTCCTGGACCAGCCACTGCCACTCCCAGCCGTCCGGCAGCCACTGCTCGCACAGCGACTTGTACGCCTCCGGCAGAAAGCGGGCCGACGGCGCGTGGACCGCGGTGACGACGGTGACGCACCGGCTCACGGCGGCGCTCACCACCTTTCCAGGTGTGTGGTGAAGAGCAGTTCCGTGCGGTCGCCCGGAAGCGTGACGACGGAGATGTCCACGATGCGGTCGCGGATGTCGTACGACGTCTTGCGCAGCAGGATCACCGAGGTACCGGCCGGCAGGTCCAGCTCCCGGGCCTCCTCCGGCGTCGGCGGCCGGGCGGTGAAGCGTTCCTGGACACGGGCGACCTCGATGCCGACGGTGTGCAGCTGGTTCTGGGTGCCGCCCGGCCAGGGCTCCCTGGTCTCGTCCAGGAGCGCCGGGTTCGCCGCGATCATGTCCCGGACGAGATAGGAGCTCACCAGGCTGAAGGGCGCGGTCTCGGCCGAGTACCGGGTCCGGTAGGTGCGTTCCAGGAGGACCGTGCCCTCGGGCACCCCGAACGCGTCGGCGAGGTCGCTGGGCGCGATCAGCTCGCGGTACCGGGCGAAGAAGACCAGGTCGTCGAGGACCAGGCCGGTCTCGTGCTCGGTCGCGCCGGTCGCGGCCCGGGTGGCCTCCGGCATCCTGGCGCGGTCCTTCTCCCACTGGTGCCGGGTGTTGTCACGGATCGCCCGGGTGCGGGGCCTGCGCACGAAGGTGCCGCTGCCGTGCCGCTTGTCGATCAGACCCTCCGCGCTCAGCAGCCGCAGCGCGTTCTGGATCGTGGGTACGCTCCGGCCGTAGTGCCGGGCCAGCTCCGCCTCGGAGGGCAGCCGCGCACCGGGCTTGAGCTCGCCGTTCCTGATGGAGCGGCGGAGGTCGTCGGCGATCTCCTCGTATGCCTTGGGCACGGCTTCAGCCTACGACTCCTTAAGAGGAGTTGAAGAGTCGAGTGCCCCGCCGACGCGGCCGGACATGTTCCGACCGGGGCCGGACATGCGAAGACCCGCGGCCGGGTCCCGGTCGCGGGTCTGTGTCGCAGTAGGCGCTGGTACGTACGCAAGTCGCCCTTGCGCCGTTGCGTCTGAGCCGTCTAGGTAAGGATCAGCAGTCGAGGTTCGCCGCGGGGGGTTCGGCCGGGTCGTCCGACTCCGTCGTGTCCAGGGGCCGCTGGCGGCAGCCGGGGGTCTTTCCGTGGGCCTCGGCCCGGATGCGCTGCTTCATCGTGGGGGGCAGGGACCGGGCTTGGGCCCAGAGCCAGTGGGTCTGTGCCGGGATCATCACCCGGCCGGCCGGGCTGTGGTCGTCGCCGCTGCTGTTGTTGCGCGGGGTCTCGGTCTGCGGTACCGCGGCGGCGGGGGTGGCGGAGACGAGTCCGAGCGCCGTGCACAGCGCGAGGAAGGCGGTGACGATGGCGGTCCACAACTTCATGACCTTGGCGTTCCGAGCCATGGCCCCTCACTTTCGGGTTGGGCGATTTGCGTACTTTCCTCATGATGTGTATGGGGATCGCGAAGTGGGGGACGTCAACCTGTGGCGCGGCGATGTTCCGATGAACACCACCCGGACGGACGCAAGAGGGCCGAAAAATCAGAAGAAAGGCCTTCAAAGGCGGGCGAGAGGGAGCAAAGTAACCGTCCGTGGAGGTGTGATCACCCTCCGATCAGAACGGCCCGGCCTCGCGCAACGCGACGTGCAACACCTTGTGGCGAGCCGGAGTTGGGGCCGGATGCCAGGTCACCGATCGATATCGGTCGGTGTGTATAGTCGGGCGCCAGAGGTCCCCTACGTCAAGGAAGAGACGAGGTCGCGCGGTGAAGAAGCTTCTCCTGGTCGCACTGGCCGCCATCGGCGGGCTCCTCGTGTACCGCCAGATCCAGGCGGATCGCGCCGAGCAGGATCTGTGGACGGAGGCGACTGACTCCGTGCCCACGGGTTCGTGAGTACCGACAACGAACGACACTGAGACCCCGACCGCCTCGCGGTCGGGGTTTTGCGTTGTCAGGGGGCCCTGGGGTGCGAGAGGGGCGTTTCAGACGGTCATACGAATTGCCGGGTGGCGCGGGGGCGTGCACGGCAGTATGGGGCCGGTCCGGGACTTCGACGGCTGACGAGCGACGGCTGGGGGCGCGCGTGATACGGCGGTGGCGTACGGCGGCGGGACGGCGGGGCATCGGCAGGACGGCCGCCCTCGCACTGGCAGCCCTGCTGACGGCACTGCTGCCGACCATGCTGACGGCCTCTCCGGTTGCGGCGGACGACGGCAGGGGCTACGCCTTCGTTCCGGACGCCCGCACGATCAGCGGAGCGACGGGTACCGCGGCCGCCGTACCGCTGGAGCCCGGCACGACCTACCGCAGCACCCTGCCGGAGAAGGGCAAGCTGTACTTCCGTCTGGAACTCGCGGCCGGCACCACGGCCTACGTCCCGGTCACCGCCGTCCCACCGGCCGACGCCACCGTCTCCGCGAGCGACGGCATCGGGGTCTCGATCGAGGACGCCAACGGTGTCTCCTGCGGCTACGACGGCGCCCGCTTCGGCGCAGGACTCAGCCCCCGGCCGGTCACGGCGCTGGGACGGCGGGACACGGGCAAGGCGCTCTGCCAGGACGCGGGCACCTACTACGTGATCGTCGAGCGGCTCGCGTCCGGCTCACGGACCACGACCCCGGGCAGCTGGGACCTGGAGATCGCCCCCGTCACCGAACCGGGCCTGGCCAGGGCCGGCGCCACCACCGCCCCGGGGACCTGGAACTCCGCCTCTCCCGAGCCGCTCACCGACGACCCCCGCCGCCGCACCGCGGGCGCCGGCTTCGCCACGGCCCGCACCCTGGACACGGGCGTCTGGCAGACCGGCATCAGCCCGGGCCAGACCCTCTACTACGCGGTCCCGGTCGACTGGGGACAGCAATTGCACGCCACCGTCGAACTGGGCAGCACCAGTGGCGACACCCACGGCTACGTAAACGCCGCGCTCAACCTCTCCCTCTACAACCCGGTCCGCGGCTACGTCGACGACCTCTCCCTCGGCTACGACGGCACCCAGAAGGCGTCCTCCCTCGCCCCCCTGCCACCCGTGGCCTACGCCAACCGGTACGCCGTCTCCGGCGAGGAGAACTCCGTCCGCTTCGCCGGCGCCTACTACCTCGTCGTCCACCTCACCGGGCAGACGGCGGACACGTTCGGGCAGGGGCCGTACGACGTGACACTCCGGGTCCGCGTCGACGGCACCCCGAACTCCGGTCCCGACTACGCCGGTTCACCCGTCCCGAAGGGTGTCTTCGACCCGCCGTCGGTCCAGGGCGGCGGCCTGGTGGCCGGGGCCGGCGACCACGATACGACGGCGATGCGGGTGCTCGCGGCCGGCGGAATCGGCACCGGCACGGCCCTGCTCCTGGTCCTGGGCGTGTGGACGCTGACCGCGCGCCGCGCTCAGATCCGGGTCAACGCCCAGAAACCCACGGCGTAACAGGCCAGCGCCAGCAGCAGGATGGGCACGGCGGCCTTCGCGGGCGGCCCGGGCCGACGCACCCGCCGCCGACGCCGGCCGTGGGTACGCACCGACAACTGCGAGAGCTGCGACGCCGGCTGCGGGTCGCGGGCGGTGTAGGTGGCCGTGTCGGTGGTGTCGGTGGTGTCGCTGTGCGGCCGGGCCGGGGGGAGAGGTTGCGCGATGGGTCGCGCGGGGGGCCAGGGGGTGTGGGGCTGCGGGACGGAGGAGGCCGGGAGCTGTTGCGGCTGCGGCTCCGGTCGTGGCTGTGGTTCGGATTCCGTCCGTGGCCGCGGGTGCGGGCCTGGCAACGGGTCCGGGCCTGGCCGCGATTGCGGCTGCTGGTGGGCGGCGTACGGCGGGTACGGCGGGGTGGGCTGGGGCGGCTCCGCGTATGGGGCGGGGGGTACCGGCGCCTGGGGCGGTGGGAGCCGGAAGCTGCCGGTGTCGGACATGTCGGCCGGGGCCGAGGGGGAGTTGGTGGGACCGGTGGAGGTGGCCGGGGGCGCGTCCGCGCCTTCTGCCCGGGCTCCGGCTGCCGAGCCGGGGTCCGTGCCGGGGTCCGTGCGGCTCGGCGTGCCCGATGCGGCCTCCGGTGCCTTGTCGGATGCAGCCTCCGGTGCCCTGTCGGATGCGGGCACCGGTGCCGTGCTGGATGCGGTCGCCGTGCCGAAGGCAGCCTCCGGTGCCGTGCCGTATGCGGTGTCCGGGGTCGGGTCGTAATCCGTCGGGGCGGCCGCCTCTGGCGCCCTCCCCTTTTCCGCTGTCGTGTCCGACCCGGAGCTCGTTCCGGTCACCGCGGTCGGATCCGCGGCGGCCCCCGCAGCCGCGGCCGTACCAGGGGCAGCCCCCGAACCCGCGGCCGCCTCCGTCGTACTCCCGGCGGCCCGCGCCCCCGTCCTCGCCGTCCCTGTCGCACCCGTCGTGCCCGTCGTGCCCCGTGTCGTGTCGACCCCCGACGCCATCCGCAGGGGGCCCTCGGGCCCGAACCCCGGCGGGAGTGGGCCAAGTTGGTCGAAGATCTCGATCAACTCGTCGTCGATGCCCGGCTCCGGGAGGAGCTCCATGGCCTGGGCGAGGGCCTTGCGGGCGCCGGTGGCCGTGCGGAAACGGGACTGGGGGTTGGGCTGGAGGAGGGTGGCGACGACCTGCCAGAGGGGGTCGGGGATGCCCTTGGGCGCTCCAGGCGTGCCGTGTTCGGCGAAGTGCTGGACGAGCGCCTTGGCGTCGGGCTTGGCGCCTTCCAGAAGGAACAGGGCGACCAGGCCGACGGCGAACAGGTCGGCCGCGAAGTCGGGCTCGGCGCCCAGTAGTTGCTCGGGGGCGATGTAACCCGGCGTGCCGACCACGAGGTTGGTCTCGGTCAGCCGGGCCTCGCCGAACCGCATGGCGATGCCGAAGTCGGAGAGACGCAGGCGCGGGCGGGCGGTGCCGCTGGCCTCCAGCAGGATGTTCGCGGGCTTGATGTCCCGGTGGACCACGCCCTCGGCGTGCACCGCGGCGAGGCCGGAGAGGAGTTGGTCGAGGAGGGTGCAGACGAAGGCGGGGGGCAGGGGACCGTAGTCCCCCACAAGGTGGACCAGCGAGCCGCCGGCGACCAGGTCCATCGTGAACAGGACCTTGTCGTCGTCGGCGGCCCAGCTGGCCGGAGCCAGGACATGGGGGTGGTCGATGCGCAGCGCCTGCTCCCGCACGAAGCGCAACAGCGCGTGGGCGTCGCTCTGCTGGAGCACCTTGGCGGCTACATAGCGCTTGCGCCGGTGGTCCCAGGCGCGCCACACGGCGCCCACGCCGCCATGACCGATCGGGTCGGCCAGTTCGTACCGGCCTGCGAAGACCTCACCCATGACTGCCCGTAGCCCTCCCCCTCTGGTCCCCCCTGCCCCACACCCCCGTTGCCTTCCCCCGGATGAGCGATACGACCCCTCTCGCGTGACCCCCTCGGCCAGGGCCGGGCCCCGCCCGGTTCACCGGACCCCCTCCGGTGTACCGGGCCGTGGCTCAGCTCTGGTGCGACTGGTAGTGCGTGACCGCGTCCGAGGTGCGGCCGGCGCCGTAGACCCGGAGGAACTCCGCAAGCTCCGGATGGGTCGGAGCCAGCGTGTCCGCCGCGTCGATGATGTCACCGGCGGCGGCCACCGAGCGCAGCAGCGACTGGATCTCGCGGACCACCCGCTTGACCGTGGGCGCACCCGAACCGCTCGTCGTCTGCGTGGTGTTGCTGAGCACCGAGCCCCCCTGGGACTTCTTGATCTCGTCCATCCGCTCGGTCGCCTCGGCCGCGCTCACGCTGCCGTCCGCGACCTGCGCCGCCAGGTCCTGGAGCAGCTGCACCCGCTGGACCACGGCCGGGTTGCCGATCTTCGCCCGCTGTCCGCTCATCAACTGCGACAGCATGGGCGCGGACAGTCCGAGGACCGCCGCGAGACGTGCCTGGTTGAGCCCCAGGTCGTCGATGAGCTTACGGAAGAGCGCCCCCAACGGCTCTCCGTACCAGTTCCGCTGCAGCTCCCGCGCTCTGGCGGTGGCTTCCTGCTGTGCGGCGTCCATTGCGTCTCCCCATCGCTTCCCCAAAAAATCCACGGTTCGCTACAGCGAACCCCGTCGAGCATCTTACGGAGCGTGGTCATCCGGGGGGACCCCCAATCTATTTGTGAGGTACGGGGGGTGACCCGGTACTCTGGTCTGCGGCACCGACCAGCGGACCTTTCGCTGGGCGGCGGCTTCCCGTACGGGGCCTTAGCTCAGTTGGTAGAGCGCCGTCTTTGCATGGCGGATGTCAGGGGTTCGACTCCCCTAGGCTCCACACCGTGAGACCCCTCTGAACTGCGTAAACGCGGTCGGAGGGGCCTTTTTTGTCCCGGTTTCCCGTCACGGTCCCGGTGGGGAGTGCGCGCCGGGGGTGAGGTCTCGGAGGGCGACGCCTGGACGAAGATCCACGCGCACCGTACGTGCCGTGACGTTAACTTTCCGTGAAAGTCCCTTGCGCTCTCGCTGTGCCTCCTGGTCGAGCGCTGGAGGCCGGAGCGCACCGCCTCGTCGACGTTGGACCACCCAATCCCGACGAATAGTGCTTTTTCTGGCGCGGGCGGCCGAGTTCGATATTCCCTGGCTCGCTATCCGTCGGTGTTCGGGGATATCGCGGGGAGTTCGACAGTGATGCGGATTCCGCCGGCGGCGCGCGGGGTGAGGCTGAGTGTCCCGTCGTGTGCGCGGGTGATGGTCTTGACGATGGCCAGGCCGAGGCCGACGCCCGCGTGGTCGGTGCGTACGCGTTCGGTGCCGCGCTGGAACGGTTCGGTAAGCGTCGAGGCCAGCTGCGGGGTGATGTGTTGGCCGGTGTTCTCGACGCTGAGCACCACGGTCCTGGGGCGGACGGCGGTACTGACCCACACGGTGCCCTGTGCGGGCAGGTTGTGGACGATCGCGTTGTGCACGAGGTTCGTGGTCAGCTGCAGCAGAAGCGCCGGTGAACCGACCGCGGGGGTGATGTCGCCGGAGGTCTCGATGGCGACGCCGTGCTTTTCCGCGAGGGGGAGGAGTGTTTCGGTGGCTTCTTCCGCCATGAGGGACAGATCGACGTGTTCCCGGGTGAAGGACCGTTGGCCGGCGCGGCTGAGCAGCAGCAGTGCCTCGGTGAGGTCGATCGCTCTGGTGTTGACGGTGTTGAGGCGGCCGATGATTTCGCCGGAGTCGTGGTGCGGATCGCTGCGGGCCACGTCGAGAAGCGCCTTCGACACGGCGAGCGGGGTGCGCAGTTCGTGAGAGGCGTTGGCCGCGAACCTCTGCTGTTCTGCGACGTGCGCCTCGAGCCGCTCGAGCATCGTGTCGAAGGTGTCGGCGAGTTCGCGGAACTCGTCCATGCGGCCCGGCAACCGGATCCGGTGCGAGAGCGATCCGTCCGTGGCCAGACGGGTGGCGTCCGTGATGCGGGTCAGGGGGGCGAGCATCCGGCCGGCCAGGATCCACCCTCCCAGGAGGCCGAACACGAGCAGGAACGTCAGTACGGCGACGGCCGTCGGGGCGAAGGTGCGCACGACGGCCAGGCGGTAGTCGGGCTCGATGATCAGCCCGGGGTGGGGCACACGGTTCAGGAACACCCACACCGCCGCCAGCAGCAGGGCGCCGGCCAGCATGACGAATCCCGCGTAGCTGAGGGTGAGTTTGAGGCGGACGCTCGGACCGGAGGCCCTAGCCACGGCCTCCTCCCGCGTGCCCGGCCTCCGGCTGGGTGTCGATGCGGTAGCCGACGCCCGGCACGGTGGCGATGACCCAGGGTTCGCCAAGACGCTTGCGCAGCGCCGAGACGGTGATGCGCACGGCGTTGGTGAACGGGTCGGCGTTCTGGTCCCAGGCGCGTTCCAGGAGTTCCTCGGCGCTGACGAGACCGCCCTCGGCAGCGACGAGGACTTCGAGCACCGCGAACTGCTTCCTGGTCAGCGCGACGTAGCGGCCGTCCCGGTAGACCTCTCTGCGGAACGGGTCCAGGCGCAGACCCGCGATGTCCCGCACGGGAGGCCTGTGGTGGGCGCGCCTGCGGTCGAGTGCCCTGAGCCTGAGCGCGAGTTCCTGGAGTTCGAACGGTTTCGTGAGGTAGTCGTCGGCACCGAGTTCGAAACCGGAGGCCTTGTCGTCGAGCCGGTCGGCCGCGGTGAGCATCAGGATCGGCATGCCGCTGCCGGAGGCGACGATGAGTTCGGCGATCTCGTCGCCGGAAGGCCCGGGGATGTCGCGGTCGAGGACGGCGATGTCGTAGGCGTTGACGCCCAGCAGTACCAGAGCGGTGTCGCCGTCACCCGCGATGTCAGCCGCGATCGCCTCCAGGCGCAGGCCGTCGCGGATGGCCTCCGCCAGATAGGGCTCGTCCTCGACGATCAACACACGCATGTCATTGATGCTATGAGTCGGCACATATCGTCCGTGTATCGAAAACGGCATACGCGTCGGCAACACCGCACCACCTTGACTGGTGGCGGCACGACGTCAGGAACGGCCGGCTTTCGCCGCAGTGATCGAGGACAGACGATGACGCAGATGGACACGGCGAACACGGCGGACACGGCGAACACGGCGGACGCGGCGAACACGGCGGCCGTGACGGGTGCAGCGGACGTGGTGAATACCGCGGGGAGCGGGCAGGACGGCTCCGGCCGCCGGAGCACCGGCGCCTGGACCTGGCTCGCGCGCATCCGCCGGGGCATCCACCGCGGGGCCCGGCCCGGGCCCTGGAAGCGTGGCCCGGTGCTCGTGGCGCTGGCGCTGCTGCTCGGCCTGCTCATGCTGGGGCACGCCGAGATCCCGAACCGGATCGGCAACCTCGGCAGCCTGGTGGAGAGCCTCCTGCCGTGGTTCGGCCTCTTCGTCCCGGTGCTGCTGGCCGGGGCGCTGTGGCGCCGCTCCGCCTCCGCGGTGGTCGCGCTGCTGCTGCCGGTCGTGGTGTGGCTGAACCTCTTCGGCGGGCTGCTCGGCGACAAGTCCCACCCGGGCGGCGACCTCACCGTGGCCAGCCACAACGTCGACGCCGACAACCCCGACCCGGCCGGCACCGCCCGCGCCCTGGCCGCCTCCGGCGTGGACGTGCTGGCCCTGGAGGAGCTGACCCAGCAGGCCACGGGCACGTACGAGAAGGTACTGGCGAAGACGTACCCGTACCACGCCGTGCGGGGCACGGTCGGGCTGTGGAGCAGGCTGCCGCTGTCGGACACCCGGACGGTCGACGTCAAGACGGACCAGGGCCCGCTGGCGGACACCATCCCGGCCGACGTCAAGATGGCGTACAACCGGGCGCTGCGCACCACGGTGGCCACCGACCACGGGCCGCTGGCGGTGTACGTGGCCCACCTGGGGTCCGTACGGGTGCTTCCCAGGACGGGCTTCTGGACGGCGCAGCGGGACGCCGGCGCGCAGGCCCTCGCCCAGGCAGTCGCCGCCGAGCGGAACGAGCGCGTGGTGCTGCTCGGCGATCTGAACGGCACCATGGACGACCGCGCCTTCGCCGACCTCACCGACCAGGTGCGCTCGGCCCAGGACGTGGCCGGCGACGGCTTCGGGTTCAGCTGGCCGGCGAAGTTCCCGGTGGCACGGATCGACCAGATCCTCGTCCGCGGTGTGCGGCCGCGGAGCTCGTGGGTGCTGCCGGCCACCGGCAGCGACCACCTGCCGGTGGCGGCCGGAATCAGCTGGTGAACACACTTGCCACAGACACCTCGCGAGGCGCCCGCCCGGTACGTCCGGAACATGTCGACGGCGTATCGAAAACCGCAGAAAACCGCATACCTGCCGACAACACCGCGCCGGCGAACCCCCCTGATCCGTGTGGGTCAAGGGGGCGCTGGTTTCACGTGAAACGCCGGCTCAGCGGTTCTTGTCGTCCCGGGACGTCTGCTCCTCCGCCTCCTTGGCCTGGACCTCGGGGTCCAGGGGAGAACTGCCGTCCACCGAACTGAGACGGCCCGAATCCGGGACCTCCGTGGCAGCGGGCGGCTCTACCAGCCAGTCCGGGTTGGCCTGCTTGTCCCACCACTTCCACGCGGCGAAGGCCGCACCGGCCAGCACGCCGAACACGGCGAACGCCTTGAACGCACGGCCGCGCGACGAACGCCGCTCGTTCCTGCGCGCGAGCTTCTCGATCTCCTCGGCCGAGACATTGCCCCGCAGCGCGGCCAGCGCGGCGGCACCCCGCGCCGTGGCCTCGTCACGGACCGGGCCGGCCGCCGCCACGGCCTGCTCGAACCTCGGACGTGAGTAGTCGGCGGCCTGCCGGGCCGCCTTACGGGTCAGATCAGCGGCATCGTGCGCCGCCTGATCCACCAACGGTGGCACGTGCGTCCGCGCCTGCTCCAGACGCGGCACGAGACGGGCGTCGTACTGGACGCGGGCCTGTTCAGCGGCCTGCGACACCACGGGCGCGAGCCGTACGCGTGCCTCCTGCGCGTAGTACGCGGCACGCTCCTTGGCCGTGTCGGCGTAGGGCGCCACCACTTCCGCGGCGTGCCGCACGCTGTCCTTCGCCGAGCTGGTCGCGGTGCGCACGCTCTCTTTGCGGGTCACGGGTTTCCTCCTCCTCGGTGGCGTACGGTAATTCGACTTTCCACCCTTTTAGGGATCATGCCTGCCGACGAGCCGGGCGGCGCGCGAGGACGGGCATACGGGTGCAACCAGAGCTAAGAGGGGCTTGTCGACGACAATGCCACGGATCGGCGCCCAGCGCTCCCGCCCGGGACGGCTCAAAGGGGATCGGGGGGACCCCGCCGGGTTTCCGCAAGCGATTCGTGAGGATCTGAGCAGGGACGCGCCAGGCGGGCCACCGGGCCGCCGTACCGTGCGAGGATCGTGAGGGCGAACCCATCACCGGGTTGCACCCGAGCACCCGAGAGCACAACGGAAGGCGGACCGTGGCCGAGCAGCTCTACGCCACCTTGAAGACCAGCCTTGGCGACATCGAGGTCCGGCTCTTCCCGAACCACGCGCCGAAGACGGTCAAGAACTTCGTCGAACTGGCGCAGGGCGAGCGTGAGTGGACCCACCCGGCCACCGGCACGGTCTCCACCGACCCGCTGTACGACGGCACGATCTTCCACCGGGTGATCGGCGGATTCATGATCCAGGGCGGCGACCCGGTCGGCACCGGCATCGGCGGCCCCGGCTACAAGTTCGAGGACGAGTTCCACCCCGACCTCCGCTTCGACCGCCCCTACCTGCTGGCCATGGCCAATGCCGGCCCCCGCACCAACGGCTCGCAGTTCTTCATCACGGTCAACCCCGCGCCCCATCTCAACCGCAAGCACACCATCTTCGGCGAGGTCGTCGACGCGGACAGCCAGAAGATCGTGGACAAGATCGCCTCCGTCACCGTCAGCGGGCCGAACAAACGTCCCGAGAACGACGTCGTCGTCGAGACGGTCGTCGTCGAGAAGCGCGAGAGCTGATCCGCCAGAAGACGGCGCCCAGAAAAAGGCGCCCAGAAACAGGCGCCCGGCAGGAAACACCCAGCAGGAAACAGTCAGCAGGAAACGCCCAGAAGGAAGCGCCCGAAAGGAAGCATCCGGAGGGAACCAAACGCCCCGCTCGTCCGTAAGGATGTGCGGGGCGGAGTATTGCCCACGACGAGCGAGGGGACCCCATGGAGGACCAGGCGACAGGCAGCGCGCGCGACGCCCACAGCCTGCCCATGTGCTACCGGCACCCGGATCGGGAGACAGGCGTGCGCTGCACCCGCTGCGACCGCCCCATCTGCCCCGAGTGCATGGTCAGCGCCTCCGTGGGCTTCCAGTGCCCCGAGTGCGTACGCGGCACCACCGCCGGCCAGAGCGGCCCGCCCCCGGCCGACACCCGTCCGCGCACCATCGCCGGCGGCACCGTCACTGCCGACCCCCGGCTGCTCACCAAGATCCTGATCGGCGTCAACATCGCCGTCTTCCTGGTCCAGCTCTCCGTCGGGGACAGCTTCACCAACCGCTTCGAGCTGATCGGCCAGGCCTGGTTCCCCCAGTACGGCGACATCGAAGGCGTCGCACAGGGCCAGTACTACCGGCTGCTGACCGCGATGTTCCTGCACGACAGCTCGAACCCCATGCACATCGCGTTCAACATGCTCAGCCTGTGGTGGATCGGCGGCCCCCTGGAGGCCGCCCTCGGACGCGCGCGGTACATCACGCTGTACTTCGTCTCCGGCCTGGCCGGCAGCGCCTTCACCTACCTGCTGGCCGCCCAGAACCAGCCCTCGCTCGGCGCCTCCGGGGCGATCTTCGGCCTCTTCGGCGCGACCGCGGTGCTCATCCGCCGGCTCAACTACGACATGCGGCCGATCATCGCCCTACTGGTGATCAACCTCATCTTCACCTTCAGCGGCGGTATCGCCTGGCAGGCCCATATCGGCGGCCTGGTCGCCGGTGTCGTCACCGGGTACGCGATGGTGCACGCCCCGCGCGAGCGGCGGAACCTCGTCCAGTACGGCACCTGTGCACTGGTCCTGGTGGTGGCGCTCGTCCTGACGGTCGTCAGGACCGCCCAGCTCACCTGACCGGACTCCCCGCACGCCCGGTTCACCCGTTCACGGCGGCTCGCCGCACCGATACCGAACCGTTGTCCACAGTCGGTGGCCGATCTTGTGCATAGCGTTCCCGCACAACTGCGCCCCCTGTCACTCACCTGCGTTCGAGCAGGTCAGGCAGGGGGCGAACAGTCTTGCGGCGGGCGTTGTGGTAGTCGTACCGGCGTCAACGCCCGATGGGTTATCCACAGATCGTCGTCTTTTCCCCAGGAGGGTGTGGACAGTACGTCAGGCCTGTGGATAACTCAGCGAACAGCGCTGGGCAGAGCTACTTCCACTGCGTGGAGACGCCGAAGCCGGCGGCGATGAAGCCGAAGCCCACGACGATGTTCCAGTTGTCGAGGCTGTCGATGGGCAGTGAACCGTCGGTCACGTAGAAGACGACGATCCAGGCCAGTCCGATGAGGAACATGGCCAGCATCACCGGCGCGACCCAGGCACGGCTGTTCAGTTTGATGGCGGTCGCCTGCTTCGCCGGGGGCGGCGTGTAGTCGGCCTTCTTGCGGATACGTGACTTCGGCACGAGGGTCTCTCCTGTCGATGCGCTGCGTGGCCGCGCAGGTAACTGGGTCGGGCTCGGGGCAGCGTACAAGGGGACAGTAAGGGCGCACTGACCGCTCCCCCGGGCGTCCGTTAGCGTAGTGCTTCCGCGGCGCCGAAGGAGATAAGGGTACGTTGAGCAATTCTGCCGACTCCAACGCCACCGGATCAACGGGTACGGACCCGGCACGCAAGGGTGGCTTCCGGCCGGTTCGGATTCTCACCGTCGCGGTCTTCGCCCTGGCCGGTCTTCTCTTCTTCACCAGCTTCAACACGGCCAAGGGCACCGACATCCGCTCGGACGACAATCTGCTGAAGCTGTCCGACCTGATCCAGGAGCACAGCCGCAAGAACAAGGATCTGGACGAGTCCAACGCGAGCATGCGCGACGAGAACGAGAAGCTCGCCAAGCGCGACGACGGCTCCAGCAAGGCCGAGGACGACCAGCTCACCGGCCTGGAGAAGGACGCGGGGACCCAGAAGCTCACCGGCAAGGCGATTTCCGTCACGCTGAACGACGCCCCTCCGAACGCCACGGCCAAGCTCCCCGGCTATCCCGAGCCGCAGCCCGACTACCTGGTCATCCACCAGCAGGACCTGCAGGCCGTGGTGAACGCCCTGTGGCAGGGCGGCGCCCAGGGCATCAAGGTGATGGACCAGCGGCTGATCTCCACCAGCGCGGTGCGGTGTGTGGGCAACACCCTGATCCTCCAGGGCCGGGTGTACTCACCGCCGTACAAGATCCAGGCGGTGGGGGATCCGGCGAAGATGCAGCAGGCGCTCGCGGACTCCGAGGCGATCCAGAACTACATGGTGTACGTCAACGTGTACGGCCTCGGCTGGAAAGTCACCGAGGACGGGACGGTGACTCTGCCGGGCTACTCGGGCACAGTGGATCTGCACTACGCGAAGCCTGTGGGGTAAGCAGCCCGTCGTCTTCTGGAGCCGCCGGTGCGCGTGATCGTCAGGACCGTCAGCGAGCTCTGCATCACCGTCGGCACGCTCATAGTCCTCTTCGTCGTGTATGTGCTGTTCTGGACCGGTGTGAAGGCCGACAGCGTCATGCATGACCAGATCGACCAGTTGCAGCGCCAGTGGTCGGACAGTGCCACGGTGCACCCCACGGCCACGGCGACCGCCGCCCCCGCCGCGCCGGCCGCGTACCACTACGGCAAGCCCTTCGCGATCATGTACATCCCCCGGTTCGGTTTCACGTGGAACAAACCGCTCCTGGAAGGCACCGGCCCCGATGTGCTGAAGAAGGGCCTCGCCCACTACGCCCGTACCGCCCGGCTGGGCCAGGAGGGCAACTTCGCGGTCGCCGGCCATCGGCGCACGTACGGCGACCCGTTCCTGGACTTCCCGAAGCTGCGCAGGGGTGACGCGATCGTGCTGACGGACGGTACGAGCTGGTTCACGTATCGGATCGACAAAGGCCCTTACAAAACAGTTCCGACGGACGTTGAAGTGATCGACCCTGTGCCACGTAAGTCGGGGTATACGCGTCCAGGCCGCTATCTCACGCTGACCACGTGCGATCCGGAATGGGGGCACAGTCATCGGCTGATCGTCTGGGCGCATCTGGACTCCACACAGCCTGTGGAGGCAGGCAAACCCAAGGCGCTGCGCCGTTAGTCTGGTGCAGTACGGCGGGATTTTGGTGCCGTGGTGGAACGGAAGGGACGGCATGTACGGCTGGATCTGGCGGCATCTGCCGGGCAACGCGTGGGTGAGGGCGTTGATCTCATTCGTGCTGGTCCTGGCCGTGATCTACGTCCTCTTCCAGTACGTCTTCCCCTGGGCCGAACCGCTGCTGCCCTTCAACGATGTGACGGTGGACAACCAGTGAGCGCGCGGATTCTCGTCGTCGACAACTACGACAGCTTCGTCTTCAACCTGGTCCAGTACCTGTACCAGCTGGGCGCCGAGTGCGAGGTGCTGCGCAACGACGAGGTGTCGACGGCGCACGCCCAGGACGGCTTCGACGGCGTCCTGCTGTCGCCGGGTCCCGGCACGCCGGAGGAGGCGGGCGTCTGCGTGGAGATGGTCCGTCACTGCGCGGCCACCGGCGTCCCGGTCTTCGGCGTCTGCCTCGGCATGCAGTCGATGCAGGTGGCGTACGGCGGTGTGGTGGACCGGGCGCCGGAGCTGCTGCATGGCAAGACCTCGCTGGTGGAGCACGAGGGCAAGGGGGTCTTCGCTGGGCTGCCGACCCCGTTCACCGCGACCCGCTACCACTCCCTCGCCGCCGAGCCGGCCACCGTGCCGGCCGAGCTGGAGGTCACGGCCCGTACCCACGACGGGATCATCATGGGCCTCAGGCACCGTGAACTCCCGGTCGAGGGTGTGCAGTTCCATCCGGAGTCGGTGCTGACCGAGCACGGGCACCGGATGCTGGCCAACTGGCTGGTGGAATGCGGTGACCAGGGGGCCGTGGCGAGGTCGGTGGGGCTCGCCCCGGTGGTGGGCAGGGCCACGGCGTGACCGCGCTGCGCCCCGAGCGCGAGACCGATACCTCGTACGGGGGTCAGTCGTACGGGGGATCCGGTGCGCTCGGGGACACGGCGTATCTTCCGCCGATGGACGACGAGACCGTGGCGCTGAGGATCCCCGATCCGCCGCCCATATCGGCGTCTGCGGGCACGGCAGCATCATCTGCCCCTGGACTCCCAGGGGGTGGCCGAGCGGCCCGCAGAAAGGCAGCCAAGCGGCGTGGTGGCCGTCATGGCGGCGCATCGGAGACCGCGCCGGCGGAGCGCAGCCCGTCGGGACGGCCGCTCTCCCGGGTCGAGGCCCGTCGGCAGGCGCGGTTGCGCAAGCCGAGTCCGGCGGTCATGGCGAGCCGGGCGATAGGCGAGATGTTCATCACCACCGGCGTGCTGATGCTGCTCTTCGTCACCTACCAGCTGTGGTGGACCAACGTCCGGGCCCATGCGCAGGCGGGCAGTGAGACCAGCAGCCTGCAGAAGGACTGGGCGAGCGGCAAGCGTGCGCCCGGTGTCTTCGCGCCGGGGCAGGGCTTCGCCATCCTGCACATCCCCAAGCTGGACGTGGTGGCGCCGATCGCCGAGGGCGTCAGCAACAAGAAGGTCCTCGACAAGGGCATGGTCGGGCACTACGGCGAGGGTGTGCTGAAGACCGCGATGCCGCAGGACAAGACCGGCAACTTCGGCCTCGCCGCGCACCGCAACACGCATGGTGAGCCGTTCCGGTACATCAACAGGCTGGCGGCCGGTGACGCGGTCGTGGTCGAGACGCAGGACGAGTATTTCGTGTACAAGGTGACGTCGATGCTGCCGGTGACGTCGCCGAGCAACGTGAGTGTGCTGGACCCGGTCCCGAAGGGTTCGGGCTTCACCGAGCCGGGCCGGTACATCACCCTGACCACCTGCACGCCGGAGTTCACCAGCAAGTACCGGTTGATCGTGTGGGGCAAGATGGTCGAGGAACGCCCGCGCAGCAAGGGCAAGCCAGACGCGCTCGTCGAGTAAGGGCAGAGGCAGAGGAACAGTGGCAGCGACCGCCGACGACACCGAAGAGCAGACCGACGCGCCGGACGGGGCGCCCGTGCCGGGCCGCCGGCCGATCGGCCCGATCGCGATGGCGGTCAGTGTCTTCGGTGAACTCCTCATCACGGCGGGCCTGGTGCTCGGCCTGTTCGTCGTCTACTCGCTGTGGTGGACGAACGTCGTCGCCGACCGCAAGGCCGACCGGGAGGGCGACAAGGTCCGTGACACCTGGGCCCAGCAGGACACCGGCCCGGGCGCGCTGAACACGAAGAACGGCATCGGGTTCCTGCATGTGCCGTCCATGAAGAACGGCGAGGTGCTGGTCGAGAAGGGCACGTCGACGGACGTCCTGAACGACGGGGTCGCCGGCTACTACACGGACCCGGCCAAGGCCATGCTCCCCACCACCGGCAAGACCGGCAACTTCACCCTCGCCGCCCACCGGGACGGTCACGGCGCCAAGTTCCACAACATCGACAAGGTGAAGGTCGGCGACCCGGTCGTCTTCGAGACGCGGGACGACTGGTACGTCTACAAGGTCTACGACATCCTCCCGGAGACCTCGAAGTACAACGTCAAGGTCCTCTCCCAGGTCCCCAAGGAGTCCGGCAAGACCAAGCCGGGCCACTACATCACCCTGACGACGTGCACCCCGGTGTACACGAGCCGGTACCGGTACGTGGTGTGGGGCGAGTTGGTGCGTGTGCAGAAGGTGGACAGCGAGCGGACACCACCGAAGGAACTGGGCTGACCGAGCTCCTTGCAGAAGCTCGGTCACCTGGCATGGCGAAGGCCCGAAGCCGCAACCGACACTTGCGACTTAGGGCCTCTGTATGCCCCGTCCCGGTTACTCCAGAACCCTGAGCGGTTCCCCGGCACTCCAGTCCTCCAGCGCCCCGCGGTGTACGGCGGTGATCCCGGCTTCGGCGGCGATGCTCAGCGCATGGGGACGACGGTCTTGCCGAGGATGTGGGCGATGCGCTGGTCGATGCGGTCGTCCAGGGCCTGGTGGTCGGTCGGGACCGGGTTTTCCACAGGCTGTGTCCGGGCCAGGCACTCCATGTCGAGGAGGTACACACGCACCTGACGTGCGACTTCGCTGTCACGGAGGAGCATGGCGACATTGAGGACGGCTCGGCGGGAGAAGAGTGCGAGGGACGCGGTACGGGACTGAATCCCACTGAGTTGCTTGAAGTCACTCAGTTCTGGACCCGTCAGGACCCGATAGCCGTTCGCTTCCAACTCCGCGCGGTGATCATGCACCAGAGCCCCGGCGTCCTTCCGGGAGGAGGGGCGCCGGGGCTCTGTTGACCGGGGGCGGGGGTCAGCCGTCGGTACCGCCGAAGAAGTTGGTACCGCCGTTGTTGTTCCCGCCGTTGTTGTTGCCGCCCACCGTGGTGAGGGTGATCGTCGTGTTGGCCGGGTCGCCCTCGGGGGTGTTGGGCTGCGGGTCCTCGCCGGTGACGATCGCGTTGTCGCTGGAGTCACCGTTGAACTGGATTTTCGTGAAGCCGGCCGCCTGCAGGGTCTGCTTGGCCTGGCTCACGGTCTGGCCCCGCACCTCCGGCACGGCCGTCTGCTGCTGGGCCTTGCCGATCTGGATGTTCACCACGGAGTTCTTCTTGACCTGCTGACCCTTTTCCGGGTCGGTCGAGACGACCTTGTCGACCAGGTTGGGGTCGGCGGTGTCCACCTGGGTGCAGTTGCCGACCAGGTTGTTGGCCGTCATCTGCGCCTTGGCCTCGTCGCAGGACTTGCCGGTGACGTCAGGGACCGTCGACTTCGCCTCGGCCTTGGCGACCTCGAGGGTGATGATCGAGCCCTTTTCCTTCTCGGTGCCCGGGTCGGGGTTCTGGCTCAGGACCGTGCCCTCGTCCTGGGTGGACACCGTCTTGGTGACCTTGACCCTGAAGCCCTTGTTCTCCAGCTGTGTGGTGGCGTCATCGATGTTCTTGCCGATCACGTTGTCCACCGCGACCTTCGGCGCGCCCGTGGACACCACCAAGCTGATCGTGTCGCCCTTGTTGACGTTCGAGCCGAGGGCCGGGTCCTGGGAGCAGACCTTGCCCTTGGGCTGGTCCGCGCAGGGCTTCTTGGTGGGGTCCCCCAGTTTCAGGCCGGAGTTGTCGGCCATCTTCTGCGCGTCCGAGTAGGTGGAGCCGATGAAGTTCGGGACGGCGAACGGCTTGTCCGCGCCGTTGCCGCTGACCACCCATTTCCCGATCAGGATGGAGCCGACCAGCACCAGGATGCCGGCGACCACCAGCAGGATCGTGGAGGTGTTGCTCTTCTTCTGCTGGCGGCGGCGGTCCGGGCGTTCGTCGTAGCCGTAGCCGCCGTCGTCCGGGTTCATCGGCGGCAGCATCGTCGTGGCGCCGGCGTCGGAGCGCAGGGCCGTCGTCTGCTGGTCGTCCGGGTAGCCGTAGCCCACCGAACCCATCGCCGCGGTGGCGGCGACCGGCTGGCCGTCGAGGCACGCCTCGATGTCGGCGCGCATCTCGTCGGCCGACTGGTAGCGGTAGTTCGGGTCCTTGACCAGGGCCTTCAGGACGATGGCGTCCATCTCGGGTGTGATCTCGGGGTCGAACACCGACGGGGGCTGCGGTTCCTCACGGACGTGCTGGTAGGCGACGGCCACCGGGCTGTCGCCCACGAACGGCGGTCGTACCGTCAGCAGCTCGTAGAGCAGGCAACCCGTCGAGTAGAGGTCCGAGCGGGCGTCGACCTGCTCGCCCTTCGCCTGCTCGGGGGAGAGGTACTGGGCGGTGCCGATGACCGCGGCCGTCTGGGTCATGGTCATGCCGGAGTCGCCCATGGCGCGGGCGATGCCGAAGTCCATGACCTTGACCTGGCCGTTGCGCGTGAGCATGACGTTGGCCGGCTTGATGTCACGGTGGACGATGCCGCTGCGGTGCGCGTACTCCAGGCCCTGGAGGATGCCGATGGTCATTTCCATCGCGCGCTCGGGCAGCAGCTTGCGTCCGGAGTGCAGCAGCTCACGGAGCGTCGAGCCGTCCACGTACTCCATGACGATGTACGGGATCGAGACCCCGTCGATGTAGTCCTCGCCCGTGTCGTAGACCGCGACGATCGCGGGATGGTTGAGCGAGGCGGCCGACTGGGCCTCCCGGCGGAACCGGGCCTGGAAGGACGGATCGCGCGCGAGGTCCGCGCGCAGCGTCTTCACCGCCACCGTGCGGCCGAGCCGGGTGTCATGGGCGAGGTAGACCTCCGCCATGCCACCGCGACCGAGCACGTGGCCCAGCTCGTACCGGCCGCCGAGGCGACGCGGCTCTTCCATAGTTCCCTACCAGCCCTCTCCGTCGGTCCCGACCGGCACGGGTGTGCGGTCGGAGGCTGCCATCCGGGCCTACCGTACCCGGCTGTGTTTGTGTGACCTGGCCAAGCCCGTAACCCGATACAGGACCGGTATGTCAACGTGCACCGATGTGAAGGGGACGTGAGCGGGGTCACTTCTTGGAGTTGATGACCGCCTCCATCACGCTCTTCGCGATCGGGGCCGCGAGGCCGCCGCCGGAGATGTCGTCGCGGTTGGCCTGGTCGTCCTCGATCACCACGGCGACGGCGACGGGCTTGCTGCCGTCGGGGAGCTTGGCGTACGAGATGAACCAGGCGTAGGGGTTCTCGCTGTTCTCCACACCGTGCTGGGCGGTACCGGTCTTGCCGCCGACGGTGACGCCGTTGATCTTGGCGTTCGTACCGGTGCCCTCCTTGACGACCGTCTCCATCATCGACTGGAGGATCTGGGCGTTGGAGGAGGACAGCGGCTCGCTCAGTTCCTCGGGGTCGGTCTGCGAGATGGTGTCGAGGTTCGACGACTGCAGCTTGTCGATCATGTACGGCTTCATCAGCTTGCCGTCGTTGGCGACCGCGGAGGCGACCATGGCCATCTGCAGCGGGGTGGCGGCGGTGTTGAACTGGCCGATCGAGGACAGCGCGGTCTGCGACTGGTTCATGTCGTCGGAGAAGACCGAGGCGCTGGAGCGGACCGGGGTGAACTGCTCCTCGTCGAAGCCGAACTTCTTCGCCTCGGCGAGCATCTTGTCGTTGCCGAGGTCGGCGCCGATCTTGCCGAAGACGGTGTTGCAGGAGTACCGCAGCGCGACTCGCATGGTCGCGTTCTTGCAGGGGATGCTGCCCTCGTTCTTCAGCTCGGTGGTGGTGCCCGGCATGACGTACGGCAGCGGCGACTTCGTGGCCTCGTCCGCGGAGGTGTACAGCCCGTTCTGGAGCGCGGCCGCGGCGGTGACCACCTTGAAGGTGGAGCCCGGCGGGTAGGTCTCGCGCAGCGCCCGGTTCAGCATCGGGTCGTTCGGGTTGTACTTCTTCTGGAGCTTCTTCCAGGCCGCGGCGTCGGTGTCCGAGGTGCCGGCGAAGGCCGAGGGGTCGTACGACGGGTAGGAGGCGAGGGCCAGGATCTTGCCCGTGGACGGGTCCAGGGCGACGACCGCGCCCTTGCCGCCCTGCTTCTTCAGCCCGTTGTAGGCGGCGTTCTGGGCGGCCGCGTTGAGGGTGGTGACGACGTTGCCGCCCTGCTTCTGCTTGCCCGTGATCATGTCGAGGGTGTTGCGGAAGAAGAGCCGGTCGTCGTTGCCGGTGAGGATGCCGTCCTCGAGGGACTCCAGCTGGTTGGCGCCGAAGGCCTGGGAGGCGTACCCGGTGACCGGGGCCCACATGGGGCCGTTCTTGTAGGTGCGCTTGTACTTCAGGTCGTTCAGACCCGAGGAGTTGGACACGCTGGAGCCGGTGATCGGGTTGCCGTCCACGATGATGTCGCCGCGTGGGGTGGAATACCGGGCGATGGTGACCCGGCGGTTGGCGGGGTCCTCGCGGAGGGTGTCGGCCTTGACGTACTGGAGCCAGTTGTCGCGCAGCAGCAGGGTGAGGACCAGGAGGCCACAGAAGATCGCGATCCGGCGCAGGGGCTTGTTCATGACGGGCGGACCACCTGGGTCATCTCGGCGTCGGGGTTGGCGGCGGGGGCCGGGGCCGGGCGGCGGGCGGTGTCGCTGATGCGGATCAGTACGCCGATGAGTGCCCAGTTGGCGATGACGGAGGAACCGCCGTACGCCAGGAACGGCATGGTCATACCGGTGAGCGGGATGAGGCCCATCACACCGCCGGCGACGACGAACACCTGGAGCGCGAAGGCGCCGGAGAGGCCGATGGCGAGCAGCTTGCCGAACGGGTCGCGGGCGGCGAGCGAGGTGCGGACACCGCGCTCGACGATCAGGCCGTAGATCAGCAGGATCGCCATGAGACCGGCCAGGCCGAGCTCTTCGCCGAAGGTGGCGAGGATGAAGTCGGAGTTGGCGGCGAACCGGATCAGGTCGGAGTGGCCCTGGCCGAGGCCGGTGCCGAGGGTGCCGCCGGAGCCGAACGCCCACAGGGCCTGCATGGCCTGTTCGGAGTGGAGGATGCCGTCGTTGCTGCCCGTGCGGCTGAGCGTGTACTCGCGCATGGGGTCGAGCCAGGCCTGCACACGGGTCTGGATGTGCGGTTCGAAGCTGGCCACGCCGACCGCGCCGGCCGCCGACATCAGCAGACCGAAGAAGATCCAGCTGGTCCGCTCGGTGGCGACGTACAGCATGATGATGAACATTCCGAAGAACAGCAGCGAGGTACCGAGGTCGGTCTCGAACACCAGGATGAGGATCGAGATGAACCAGACGACCAGGATCGGGCCCAGGTCGCGGCCGCGGGGCAGGTACAGGCCCATGAAGCGGCGGCTGGCGAGGGCCAAGGCGTCCCGCTTGACCATCAGGTAGCCGGCGAAGAACACCGCGAGGACGATCTTCGCGAACTCACCGGGCTGGATGGTGAAGCTGCCGACGTGGATCCAGATCTTGGCGCCGTACACGTTGGCGCCGAGGCCCGGGACGAGCGGGAGCAGCAGCAGGAAGAGCGCGGCCACCATGGAGATGTAGGTGTAGCGCTGGAGTGCTCTGTGGTCCTTCAGGAAGATCAGGACGACGATGAACAGGGCGATGCCCATCGCGGTGTACAGCAGCTGGTTGGTGGCCTTGCCGCCGGAGACGTTGATCGACTGCAGCAGTTTGGACTGGTCGAGTCTCCAGATGACGACCAGGCCGAGGCCGTTGAGCAGGGTGGCCAGCGGCAGCAGCAGCGGGTCCGCGTACGGGGCGAACTTGCGGACGGCGAGGTGGGCGACGGCGGCCAGGAGGCCGAGGCCCAGGCCGTAGCTCAGCAGTCCCGCGGGGACCTTGTCGTTGATGGCCAGGCCCACGTTGGCGTAGGCGAACACCGGGATGGCGACGGCGAACACCAGGAGCGCGAGCTCGGTGTTGCGCCGGCTCGGGGTGCCGATGGAGCCGATGGTGGACGTGTGGTTCGTCGACGTGTTGGTAGTACTGCTCATCGTGTGACAGGGCCTCTCACGGCTTGCCTACTGCTTACCGCACAGCGAGACGACCTTCTGCTCATCCTCCGAGAGGGTGGGGCCGGGGCTGGGGGTCGCTGAGGGGGACGGGGACGGTGACGCCGTGGAGGACGCCGAGTTCGAAGGGCTTGGCGAGGCCTTGGACGTGAGAGAGGTCTTGGTGGTTCCCGTGGTGCCGCCGGCCTCGCCCTGGCCGGTCTTGGAGTTGGTCTTGGACTCGGACGCGGTGCGCTCCGACTCCTTCATGCAGGCGGAGGCCTGCACGGCCAGCTCCTGGACCTTCGACTGGGCGTCGTCAAGGCCGCCCTCGGCGATGGTGGCCTTGACCTGCTTCTGCTGGTACGGCGGCAGGTACTTGAGTTCGATCTCGGGGTGGTCCTTCTCCACCTTCGAGAGCGACACCCAGGCCAGGTCCTGGCTGATGCCCTGGTACAGCGCGACGTGCGTGCCGTTGGCGCCGACGTAGTACTGGGTCTGCGTCCAGCGGTAGCCGCCGTACAGGCCCCCGCCGATCACGGCGAGGGCGAGGATGCCGTAGAAGGATCTCTTCAGCCACCTGCGGCCCTTGCGGGGCTTGACGAAGTCGTCGTCGGTGTAGTCGCCGAAGCTGCCGGCCGGGACGTATCCGGTGGTGTCGCCGGAGCCGGGCGGGCCGAACTCGCCGCCTCCGCCCTGGCCGGGCACCTGGCGGCCGAGGTTGGCGGCGCGGCCGGCCGGGGTCTGCATGAAGCCGTTGTCGTGCAGGTGGTGCTGGTTCTCGGCGACGGCGCCGACCACGACCGGGGTGTCGGAGAGCTGCCCGGCGAGGGTGTCTCCGGTGTCCAGGTCGAGGACGTCGGCGATGATGACCGTGATGTTGTCGGGGCCGCCGCCGCGCAGCGCGAGCTGGATCAGCTCCTGCACGGTCTCCTGCGGGCCCTGGTAGCTGGCGAGGGTCTCCTCCAGGGTCTGGTGGGAGACGACCCCGGAGAGCCCGTCGGAGCAGATGAGATAGCGGTCACCGGCGCGTACCTCGCGGATGGAGAGGTCGGGCTCGACGTGGTCGCCGCTGCCCAGCGCACGCATCAGCAGCGAGCGCTGCGGGTGGGTGGTGGCCTCTTCCTCGGTGATCCGGCCCTCGTCGACGAGCCGCTGCACCCAGGTGTGGTCCTGGGTGATCTGCGTGAGCAGGCCGTCCCGCAGCAGATAGGCGCGGGAGTCGCCGACGTGCACCAGGCCGAGTCGCTGGCCGGTCCACAGCAGGGCGGTGAGGGTGGTCCCCATGCCCTCCAGCTGCGGGTCCTCCTCGACCATGGCGCGCAGCTGGTCGTTGGCGCGCTGCACGGCGTGGCCGAGGGAGGTGAGGATGTCGGAGCCTGGCACGTCGTCGTCGAGCGTGACCAGGGTGGAGATCACCTCGGAGGAGGCGACCTCACCGGCGGCCTGGCCGCCCATGCCGTCGGCGATGGCGAGCAGGCGGGGACCGGCGTAACCGGAGTCCTCGTTGCCCTCCCGGATCATGCCTTTGTGCGATCCGGCGGCGAAGCGCAGTGACAGACTCATGCGCACCTCGCCCGTCGGCTCCGGGTACATCCGCACGGTGCCCACCCTCCGGTCGGGAGCGCGCCGGGGACCGGCGTCCGGTCCGCCGCCGCGTGCTCGCTCCGCTCGCGCCTATCCATGATGTAGCACTACTTCCGCAGCTCGATGACGGTTTTGCCGATGCGGATCGGCGCGCCCAGCGGGATCGGCGTGGGAGTCGTCAGCCGGGACCGGTCCAGATACGTGCCGTTCGTGGACCCGAGGTCCTCGACGATCCACTGGCCGTCGCGGTCCGGGTAGATCCTGGCATGGCGGCTGGAGGCGTAGTCGTCGTCCAGCACGATCGTGGAGTCGTGGGCGCGGCCCAGGGTGATGGTCTGTCCCTGGAGCGCGACCGTCGTACCCGTGAGCGTGCCCTCGGAGACGACGAGCTTGCTGGGGGCGTTGCGCCGTCGGCCGCCGCCGGCCGCCGGTTGCTGGCCGCGCTGCTGCGGGGGCGCGGCCTGCTGCCGGGCAGCGGCGGGCTGCTGGCGGCGTCCTTCTTCCCTACGCGATCCGCGCTGGGTGACGCGCGTACCGAACAGGTCGCTGCGGATGACCTGCACGGCCACGATCACGAACAGCCACAGTACGGCCAGGAAACCCAGCCGCATGACCGTGAGGGTCAGCTCTGACATTGCCCCCGCTTCACCCTTCGGCTTGCCGGTAAATGATGGTGGTGCTGCCCACGACGATCCGCGAGCCGTCGCGGAGCGTAGCGCGGGTGGTGTGCTGCCCGTCCACCACGATGCCGTTGGTGGATCCGAGATCCTGGATCGTCGAGGGCGTTCCGGTCCGGATCTCGCAGTGCCGGCGGGAGACGCCGGGGTCGTCGATCCGCACGTCGGCCTCGGTGCTGCGGCCCAGCACGAGCGTCGCGCGGGAGATCTGATGGCGGGCGCCGTTGATCTCGATCCAGTAGCGGGTTCGGGAGCCGGGCGCCGGGGCGCCGACCGGCCCGGAGGGCCCGGCGGGCCGCTGGGCGGCGGGCTGGGCCGGCTGCGGGTAGCCGTAGCCGCCGGGGCGCTGCGCGGCGCCGGGGGGCGGCGCGCTCGGCATGGGCGGGGCCGCGGCGGACTGCGGGTAGCCGTAGCCGCCCGATCGCTGCGGGGCGCCGCCGGCCGCGGGCGTGCGCTCCGGGGCGGCCTGCTGGTTGCTGGAGGAGGCGAGGGTGCGGCTGCGCACCCGGTACAGGCCGGTGTCCAGGTCCTCGGCCTTCTCCAGGGTGACCTTGATCGGCCCCATGAAGGTGTAGCGCTGCTGCTTGGCGTAGTCGCGGACCATCCCGGCGAGCTCGTCGCCGAGCTGTCCGGAGTAGGGGCTGAGCCGCTCGAAGTCGGGAGCGCTCAGCTCGACGATGAAGTCATTGGGTACGACGGTCCGGTCGCGGTTCCAGATGGTCGCGTTGTTGTCGCACTCGCGCTGCAGCGCACCGGCGATCTCCACGGGCTGGACCTCGGACTTGAACACCTTCGCGAAGGTGCCGTTGACCAGACCTTCGAGACGCTGCTCGAACTTCTTCAGGACTCCCACAGGGCACCTCCTCTGTCGCGTTGCCCGGACGGCTTGCCTTACCGCTACTGCTCACTGATCGTATCTACGCGCCCGGCAATCAGCCGGTTCCCCCAGCGGCCCCCCTTCGAACTCCTCGGCGCGCTTCTTCCTGTCAAGGATCGGCGGTTCCGCTGCCAAGGATCGTAGAGGCGGCTCATGTCCAGTGTCCCGCACCTGACTGTGGACCTGATCCGTCTCCTGGACAGATGGCCTGGACCGGTACGAGGTTGATACGTGAACGCCGACTGCTCGGTACGTGAGCTTCGGGTGAGCGCTGCCCGGAGACAAGGGATGTGAACCCACCCCCTCCCACGTGCTAGTGTTCTGCGTGTCGGAAGGCGCCGCCCCGAAGGAAACACAGGGGCCGGGACCGGAGGACACACCCAATGCGCGGGTGGCGGAATAGGCAGACGCGCTGGATTCAGGTTCCAGTGCCCGCAAGGGCGTGGGGGTTCAACTCCCCCCTCGCGCACAGAGGCAGAAGGCCCATCGTGATCACGATGGGCCTTTTTGCTGTGCTGTTGGGGTTCACGGGTGCGGCGCGGGGCCGATCGGCCCGAGGCGGCGGTGTGATTTTCCTGTCGGTGTGAGGTGTCTCTCACCGGGCGGAATCACTGCGCCGAGCAGTGGGCCGAGCACTGGGTGGATCACGGTGTGGGTCACCAGGCGGGTCGTTGGGCGGATCACTGGGTGGATCACTGAGTGGGGCAGCAGCTGGGTCACTGGACGGACGGCTGCGGTCTCCGGGTGGCCGCGGCGGCCGATGCGGTCGCGGCCAGGACCGCGAGGGCCGCGCAGACGGCGGTGGTGGCGGCCAGGGCCGGCCACGGGAGGGTGACGGCGGCCGGGGCGTGCAGGACGTGCAGGGCCGCCGCGACGGTCGCCAGGTTCAGGACCGTGACCAGCAGGCCCAGCAGGGCGCCGACCGTGACCACCGTCAGCGCCTCGGCGCCGGCCAGCCGCAGCACCTGCCGGCGGGTGGCACCGGCCAGCCGTAGCGCGGTCAGCTCGGGGACCCGGTCGGAGGTGGCCATCACCATGGTGTTGACCAGGGAGATCCCGGTGTACAGGAGCGCGATGCCGAGGACGAGGAAGAAGCCGAGGCCGGTGGTGCGGTCGGTGCTCGGACGGGCCGCCGCGATCCACTGGTCCGCGGTGCGGACCCGGCCGCCGTCCGCCCGGACCGCCCGGCGCAGGCCGGCGGCCACCGCGTCGGCGTCCGCGCCGTCCGCCAGGGCCACGTCGACCCGGTCGACGGCCGCGCCGGAGGCGTTGGCCGGGGTGACGTACACACCGTTGTCGCCGGTGCCCCTCCTCATCACCGCGGCGATGCGCAGGGTCCTGGGCGTGCCGTCGCCCAGCCACACCCGCACCCGCTCGCCGACGGTGTGCCTCTGCCACTCCTCGTTGACGATGATCGAACCGTCGTCGAGGTCGGCGGTCCGGCCGGCGGCCAGCGGCAGGCGGGCGGTGGCGGCCAGCGCGGCAGGATCGGCGGCCCTGGCCCCGGACCCGACCAGGGCGACCCCGTCCTCCAGCACGTAGACCTCGCTCGCCGAGGTCACGGAGACCTCGGTGCCGGGCACCGCGCGCAGCGCCCCGAGCGTCGTTCCGTCGAAGCCGCCCGCCGAGGGGGTGACGACAAAGGCCGCGGTGGTCCGGGCACGGGTCTCGGCCGCCCTCGCCGCGTCGAGCGTGGCGGTGGTGCCGAGCAGCGAGCCCGCGAGGGCGACCGTCGCCAGCACGGGCGCCGCGACGGCCGCCGTACGGCGCACCGCGGCGGCCGCGTTCTCGCGCACCAGCAGGCCGCCGGCGCCCGGGAGCCGCGCCGGGACCCAGGTGAGCAGCCGGGTCAGCGGGCGGACCAGGACCGGTGCCAGCAGGGCGACCGCCGTGATCAGCAGCATCGGCCGGCTCACATAGCTCTTGCGGTGCAGCAGACCGCCGGGGTCGTCGAGGAACGGGAGCACGGCCGCGGCCAGCAGCAGGGTCCCGCCGAACAGCAGGCGGCCCCAGGTCATCGGTCTGTCGTCCACGGCCGCCGTGCGCAGCGCCGCCGTCGGCCCGGTCCGGCCCGCCCGCCAGGACGCGGCGACCACTCCGCAGAGCGCGACCAGTACCCCGGTCGAGAAGGCCGCGCAGTACGGCCAGGCGGCGTCACCGACCTCGAACCAGGCCGGGGCGAGTCCGCCGGCGACCGTCCAGCGGACCAGGCGGGGTGCGCCGTACCGGCCGAGCACACAGCCCGCCGCCGAGGCGGCCACCCCGACCAGCAGGGCCTCGGCGGCCACCGTCCGGCGCAGCTGCCCGGGCGTCGCCCCGGCCGCGCGCAGCAGGCCGAACTCGCGGCGGCGCTGGGTGACCGCGAAGGCGAACGTCGACGCCACCACGAACACCGACACGAAGGCGGTGACCCCGCCGGCCGTGCCGAACAGGGCGTTCAGCGCGGTCAGCGCCTCGCGGTCACGGTCGGGGTCCGGGTCGGCGTAGCGGCGGCCGGCGCCGGTGAGGACCCGGACGCCCGTGATGTTTTTCACCGTGTTCCGTACGGCCGCGACATCGGCATCTGTTGCCAACTGCACACTGCGGGGCTGGAGTTGCGCGGCCCGGGCGTCGGTGTAGAAGACGGCGTGTTCGAAACCGCGGTCGGCGACCGTGCCGACGACGCTGACGCTGCCGTGCTGCGTGCGCAGGCTCTGCCCGGGCTTCGCCCAGGTCCCGCCGACCACCACCTCGTCGGCGGCGCGAGGGGCGCGCCCCGAGGTGATCTCGTACGGCGCGAAGGCGGCGACCGACCAGGGGTGGCCGACCAGGTCGCCGGGCCCGCCCGGCGCCCGTACCGCGAAGGAGCGATCCGGGACGACCCGGCCGAGCCTTTTCAATGCGGCGACGGCGGCGGCGGGTACGGCACGCGGCTCGGCGAGTTTCCGGGTGCGGTCGCCCGTCGGGGTGGGCACGCGCAGGGTGTCGACGCCCTTGACGACGACCGGGGCGACGGCGAACCGCTCCGGGGCCCGGACCGGCACGTCCAGCGAGGCGGCGAGGGCGAGACCCGTCACGGTGAGCAGCCCGACACCGAGCGCGAGAGCGACGAAGCCACCGATGAAGGTGACCAGGCGGGCGCGGAGGGTGCACAGGGCGACACTCAGCACGGGAGGGCCTCCGGCCGGTGGGAGGTCCGGCCGGTGCGGGGCGCGGGTGCGGTCCGGCTCGCGGGGCTTTCCAGCTCGGTCATCCGTGCGGCGACGATGTCGGGGGTCGCGCCCGCCAGTTCGCCGTTGACCCGGCCGTCGACCAGGAACACCACGCGGTCGGCGTAGGAGGCGGCGACGGGGTCGTGGGTGACCATGACGGTCGTCTGGCCCCGGTCGTCGACCATGGCCCGCAGCAGCGTCAGCACCTCCTGGCCCGTCCGTGAGTCCAGCGCGCCGGTCGGCTCGTCGCCGAACAACACCTCGGGGCGGGTGATCAGGGCGCGGGCCAGTGCCACGCGCTGCTGCTGGCCGCCGGACAGCTCGGTCGGCCGGTGCCGGGCGCGCTCGCCGAGCCCGACCTGCCGGAGCACCTCGCGGACCCGGGACCTCGGCACACGCCGGCCGGCCAGCCGCAGGGGCAGCGCCACGTTCTGCTCGGCGGTCAGCGAGGGCAGCAGGTTGAACGACTGGAACACGAACCCGACCCGCTCCCGGCGCAGCAGGGTCAGCTTCGTCTCGCTCAGCCCCGTCAGGTCGGTCCCGGCCAGCAGGACCGACCCGGAGGTGGGCCGGTCCAGGCCCGCCGCGCACTGCAGCAGTGTCGACTTGCCGGAGCCGGACGGTCCCATGACGGCGGTGAAGGTACCCCTCGGGAAGCCCAGGGAGACCTGGTCGAGCGCGGTGACGGCGCTGTCGCCGGAGCCATGACGCCTGCTGACGGAACGCAGGACGATCGCGTTGCTGGTGTCGGTGGTGCCGGCAGTGCTGGAGGTGCTGATGGTGTCGGTGGTGCTGCTGATGGTGCCGGTGGTGTCGCTGGTTTCGGTGGTGTCTCTTCTCATGGGTCCCCGTTGCTCGAAGGGTTTTTCGGTGCCGGCCGGTCGGTCGGTGGCCGGCCGGTGGGTCCACGAAACCGTTCGGGGGCGGGGCCGCGCAGTGCGGCAGGACGGAGATCCGGGGTAGGGCCAGGCATACCTCCGGTGCGGTGGCAGGACGGATGGCCGGGGCCTCGGCCCGCCGCCTACGGTGACCGGCATGCAGCCTCCTCCCCGCAGCGTCTGGCAGGCCATGGCCGGGCCCGGCTTCCTGGTCTCCGCCTGGCCCTGGCGTGCCGCCGGTTACCTGCTGACCGGCGCGGTCACCGGTGCCGTACTCCTCGTGGGACTGGTCACCGCGGTCACGGCCGGCGCCGCGCTCGCGGTCGTGCTCGTCGGGCTGCCGCTGCTGCTCCTGACGGCGCTCGCGGGCCTGCCGGTGGCGCGGCTCGAACGGCGGCGGCTGCGGCTGGTCGACCGGCATCCGGCGTACGACCCGCATCTGCGGCCTGCCGCGACGGGACTGCGGGCCTGGCTGACCACCCGGCTGCGGGAGCGGGCGACCTGGCGGGAGCTCGGCCACGCGCTGCTGTTCGCGGGCCTGTTGTGGCCCCTGGACGCGCTCGCCGTGACCCTCGCCCTGCTCTGCCCGCTGTCGCTGGTCGCCGCCCCGCTGCTGCTGGCCACGGCTGGTGAGGAGCGCGGGACGAAGGTGCTGAAGGCGTGGCCGGTCAGCACCTGGCCGGCCGCCTTCGGGGTCGCGGTGCTCGGCTTGTCGCTGCTGGCGTTCGGCGGCTACGCGCTGGGCGTCGCGGCCGGTGCCCGGGCCGGACTGACCCGGCTGCTGATCGCGCCGCGCGAGGCGGAGCCGGGGTCGCGGATGGTCGAACTGGCGCGGTCCCGGGCCCGGTTGGTGGACGCCTTCGAGGCGGAGCGGCGGCGCATCGAACGCGATCTGCACGACGGCGCCCAGCAACGGCTGGTCGCCCTGTCGATGACGCTCGGCCTGGCCCGGCTGGACGCCCCGCCGGGCCCGCTCGCCGAGCAGCTCGCCAAGGCCCAGCGGGAGACGGGCGAGGCGCTCGCCGAACTGCGGGAGATCGTCCACGGCATCCATCCCAAAGTGCTCGCCGACCACGGCCTGGCGGCGGCGGTGGCCGACGCGGCGGACCGTACGGCGGTCCCCGTGGACGTCGACCTCCGGCTGCCCGTGCGGCTGCCGCAACCGGTGGAGGCGGCCGCCTACTTCGTGGTGCGCGAGGCGCTCGCCAACATCGACCGGCACAGTGGCGCGGGCCGCGCCGGGGTGCGCGGCGGGCACCGGGACGGGCGGCTGTTCCTGGAGGTGCGGGACGACGGGCGGGGCGGCGCGGACGCCTCGGCGGGCAGCGGGCTCACCGGGCTCGCGGACCGGGTGTCGGTGCTGGATGGCACACTCTCCGTGTCCAGTCCGCCGGGCGGACCGACCCTGCTGCGTGTGGAGTTGCCGTGCGAACCGACCGACCGCTGCGGGTAGTCCTGGCCGAGGACAGTGTGCTGCTGCGGGAGGGCATCGTCGGGCTGCTGAGCCGCTGCGGGCACGAGGTGGTCGCGGCCGTGGGGGACGCGGAGGCGTTGGTCGCGGCGGTGGCGGAGCAGGCGCCGGACGTCGTCGTGACGGACGTGCGGATGCCGCCGGGCTTCCAGGACGAGGGCCTGCGGGCGGCGGTGCGGCTGCGCGCGGCCCGGCCGACGCTGCCGATCCTGGTGCTCAGCCAGTACGTGCAGCGCAGTTACGCGGCCGACCTGCTCGACTCCGGTGACGGGACGGGCGTCGGCTATCTGCTCAAGGACCGGGTGGGGCAGGTGGCGGACTTCGTCGAGGCATTGTGCGCGGTGGCCGACGGGGGGACGGTGGTCGACCCCGAGGTGGTACGGCAACTGCTGCGCCGGCGCCGGGATCCGCTGGAGCGGCTGTCCCCGCGGGAGCGGGAGGTGCTGGCGCTGGTCGCGGAGGGGAGGTCGAACGGCGCGATCGCCCGGGAGCTGGTGGTCTCGGAGGCGGCGGTGGGCAAGCACATCGGCGGGATCCTGACGAAGCTGGACCTGCCACCGGCGGAGGAGACCCATCGGCGGGTGCTGGCGGTGCTGGCTTTCCTGCGGGCCTGAGGTGGGGTGGGGTTCGGGGTGTGCGGTGGTGGGTTCGGGTGCCGGCGCGTTGTGGTTGCTCGCGCGGTTCCCCGCGCCCCTTGGGCGGGATCACTGGCTCTGTCTGCGGGGGCGCGGGGCTGTGTTCGACATGCGGGTGCCACCGCGTGGGCGCGACCAGCCCCCGATCACCCGCTGACGCCGACAACCCGACGACGGCCGACCACCCTTCCTGTCCGACCGCTCGGAGTTGTCCACAGGTCTGACGTGTTTTCGGCCCCCACCTGTACCGTTTCCACGAGTTGATGTTCGTGCGGGTGTGTGCGGAGTGCGGGGGAGGCGGTCGACGTGACCGGACTGGAAGAGCTGACGACGGCCGGGGCGCGCGAGTTGCCCGCGCCGAAGGGCTTTGCGCAGTGGCCGGTGAAGGGCTCGCCCAAGGAGGAGGGCAAGGCGCTGCGTTCGGCCGTGCCGCGCAGCAGCCATGTCGCCCTGGACCTGGACGGCTCCCGGCCCGACGCGGTGAGCGCGGTCGAGGAGTCCAACCGCGACCGGATTCCGGAGCTGATCCCGATAAGGGTCGGCAGGATGGCGGCGAGCCCGTTCGCGTTCCTGCGCGGCTCGGCCGGCCTGATGGCACACGACCTGGCCCGCACCCCGATGACCAGGATCGCCACCCAGATCTGCGGTGACGCCCACGCGGCCAACTTCGGTCTGTACGGCGACCCGCGGGGCGACCTGGTCATCGATCTGAACGACTTCGACGAGACGGTGCCGGGTCCCTGGGAGTGGGATCTCAAGCGGCTCGCCGCCTCCCTGGTGCTGGCCGGCCGGGAGGCGGGTGCCGACGAGGACACGTGCCGCAAGGCGGCGGGTGACGCGGCCGGCGCCTACCGCCGCACCATGCGCCTGCTCGCCAAGCTCCCGGTGCTGGACGCGTGGAACGCCATCGCGGACGAGGAGTTGGTCTCCCACTCCGACGCCCACGACATGCTCGGCACCCTGCGCCGGGTCTCGGAGAAGGCCCGCGCCAACACCAGCGGCCGGTTCGCGGCCCGCTCCACCGAGCCCACCGAGAACGGCGGGCGCCGCTTCGTCGATGCCGCGCCGGTGCTGCGCCGGGTCGCGGACGAGGAGGCGGAAGCGGTCGTGGCGGCCCTGGAGCACTACGTCACCACGCTCTCCGAGGACCGCCACCCGCTGCTCTCCCGGCACGCCCCGCACGACGTCGCCTTCCGGATAGTGGGCACCGGCAGTGTCGGCACCCGGTCCTATGTCGTGCTGCTCCTCGACCATCGCGGCGAGCCGCTGATCCTCCAGGTCAAGGAGGCCCGCCCGTCCGCGCTGGTGCCGCACCTGGCGACGGCCGGCTTCGACGCGCCCGCCGTCGACCACGAGGGGCGCCGGGTGGTCCTCGGGCAGAAGCGGATGCAGGTGGTCAGCGACATCCTGCTCGGCTGGACCACGGTGGCCGGCCGCCCCTTCCAGGTCCGCCAGTTCCGCAACCGCAAGGGCAGCGTCGACCCGGCCGCCCTGTCGCCCGACCAGATCGACGACTACGGCCGGATGACCGGCGCCCTGCTGGCCCGCGCCCACTCCCACAGCGCCGACCCGCGCCTGATCGCCGGCTACTGCGGCAAGAACGAGGAGCTGGACGAGGCGATCGCCGCGTTCGCGGTGACCTACGCCGACCGCACGGAGGCGGACCACGGGGAACTGGTCACCGCGGTACGGACGGGCCGGATCGCGGCGGAACTCGGGGTGTGACCTCCGGTGGCGGGCCCTGAGGCGCTGAATCCCGGGCGCCTGCGCTCTGACCTCGCTCGGCGAGGTGATCCTCGACGAGATCCTCCCGTACCCCGACCACCCCGACCGCTGCGCCCACGAGCCGGCCTGCCGGCCCCGGACCCCTTGTCGTGGCCTGCGGAGATCTGGTCGCCGAGTGGGTGGCGGCCACCCATGAGGACGACAGGCCCTAGTCTGGTCGGGTGACGACCCCGGAAGCTGAGCAGTCTGAGGCACCGCGGCCCGAGGAACGCCTGGAGCGGGCCGTGCGGGCCGCCGAGCAGGCGTTGATCGAGTACGAGATCGCGGTCGAGACCTTCCGTGTCGAGGTCGAGAACTTCTCTCGCCTGCACGAGGAGAAGCTCGGCCCCCTCTACCTCCGCCTCGAAGAGCTGGACGCGCGGATCGCCGAGGCGAAGGCCGCCCGCACCGGCGACCCCGAGGACATCCGCGCCGCCGAGGAGGCCCGGGCCCGGGTACTCCCCATCCCCGGCGTGGAGGAACTGCTGCACGGCTGGATGGACAGCCAGGGCCTGTTCCCGGAGGCCGTCGCGATGCTCACCGAGCAGGAGGTACGGCCCCCGCAGCGGGTGCGGCCCAGCGAGGAGGCCCGCCGGCTCTACCGCGAGCTGGCCCGTAAGGCCCATCCCGACCTGGTGCAGGAGGGGCCCGAGCAGGAGCGGCGCGAGGAGTTCCTCAGCCGGGTCAACGCGGCCTACGCCCGCGGCGACGAGGCTCTGCTGCGGGAGCTGGCCGAGGAGTGGGCGGCCGGCCCGGTCCCGCCCGAGCGCAAGCCGAGCCGCGCCGAGGAGCTGTACGCCCGCCTCGAATGGCTGGCCGAGCGCAAGGAACTGCTCACCCTGGTCGCCAGGGAACTGGAGGACGGCCCCATCGCCGGCCTGCTCCGGCTGGCCCCCGAGGACCCCGACAGCCTCCTCGACGAGATCGCCGAGAAGCTCTACAAGGACGTCGCCGAGCGGGAGACCGAGCTGGCCGCGCTGCTCACCCAGGAGTAGTGGTCGGGTAGCGTCGGAGCCATGAACTTCGCAGCGCGTGTGCCCACGGTCGAGGTCGCGGACCTCAAGGACGGCGACTTCCTGCTGGACGTCCGCGAGGACGACGAGTGGCAGGCGGGCCATGCCGCGGGCGCCCTGCACATCCCCATCAGCGAGTTCGCGGCCCGCTACGGCGAGTTCACCGAGGCCGCTCCCCAGGACGGCCGCGTCAACGTCATCTGCCGCTCCGGCGGCCGTTCGGCCCAGGTCACGATGTACCTGGTCCAGCAGGGCATTGACGCGGTCAACGTGGACGGCGGCATGCAGGTGTGGCAGGCGGCGGGCCGCGAGGTCGTCACGGACGCGGGAGAACCGGGCTTCGTCATCTGAGCCGACTCATCGCCCCCTTGCAGCGAGGCCCTCTGTGCACCGAGGCCCTCTCGCAGCGAGGCGCCCTCGCAGCGAGGCGCTCCGCACCGAGGTGCCTCGTGCTGGAGCGCCCGCATCGAAGCGCCCCGTAAGGGGCGCGGGGAACTGCGCGACCAGCCCCCACCGCCCCGCGGATCCCCTCCCACCGAGCGCCCCCTGATCTGTCATCCCCTATGCCAGTGGATGCGCAGCCAGCAGATCCCCCAACGCCTCCTCATGGACCCCGGCCCCCCCGAGCGCCAGCTCGATCTGCTTCGCCCAGGCGTGGTACCGGTGCAGCACATACTCCGTGTCGGCCCCGAACCCCCCGTGCAGATGCTGCGCGGTCTGCACCACCCGCCGCACCCCCTCCGCCGCCCAGATCTTCGCCACCGCCACATCCCCGGCCGACGGCAACGCCCCGGGCGCCCCGGAGGCGATCCGCCACGCCGCCTGCCACAGCGTCGCCTCCATGGCCCGCAGGTCGATGTACCGGTCGGCGGCCTGCACGGCGACCGCCTGGAACGTGGCGACGGGATGCCCGAACTGCTCCCGCTTCCCCGTGTACTCACTGGTCATCCGCAGCACCCGCTCACCCAACCCGAGCGCCAGCGCACACGTCCCGGTCGCCAGCAGCTCCCGCAGCCACTCCCAGGCCCCCTCCGCCGTCACCACGTCCCGCCCCGCGACCCGCGCCGACTCGAGATGCAGCTCACCGAGCCGTTCCCCGCTGGTCGACACCTGCTCGGCGAGCGTGACCCCGTCGCCCGACGGCGCCACCAGCGCCAGCACGCTCCGGTCGCCGGTGTGCGCCGGTACGGCGACGAGATCGGCGTCGTACACCCACGGCACCGCCGTCTGCACCCCGTCCAGCAGCCATCCGTCGCCGTCCCGGCGCGCGGTCACCGCCAGCTCGGCCGGGTCGTGCCCGGTGCGTCCGTTCGCGGCGACGGTCAGCACCAGCTCGCCGTGCCCCGCCCGCGCCAGCAACCGGCCCCTCAGCTCCTCGTCCCCGTACGCCTGCACGGCCGCCATGACCGCGCTGTTCTCCAGCAGCGGCACCCGGGCCAGCACCTTCGCCGACTCCCGCAGCACCAGGCAGAGCGCGATCGCGTCCAGCCCCGCCCCGCCGTACTCCTCGGCCGGCAGCAGGCTCAGCAGGTCCGCGCCGGCCAGGGTGTCCCAGAGCTCCCGGTCGAAGTGCTCGGCCACGGCGCCGGATGTCAGCGCGGGGCTCGGCACCGCGTCCGGCGCCACCTTGGCGAACACCCCGCGCGCCGCCTCGGCCGCCGCCAGCTGCTCCTCGGTGAAGGTGAAGTCCACGGTCCTGTCCTCCCGGCCGGTCCGCTGCCTGACGGTCCGTCAAGATAGAACAGGTTCTAGAAGAAGGGAACCGAAAACCCCTGCGATCACCAGCTCCTTCCCACGTAGGCTGTCGGCCGCTGTCCGCCGACGGGGACGGACACACGAGGGAGGACACATGGGGATCCGAAGCCTGACCCGCATCGAGGCCGAGCGCAGGTCCGCACTGGTCACGGTCGAGCGGTACGACGTGGACATCGACCTGACCGCGCTGCCCGGCGGACCGGAGATCCGGTGCGTCTCCACGGTGGCCTTCAGCTGCGCCGAGCCGGGCGCCGAGACCTTCGTCGACTGCGCGGCCGAGGTCCGTTCCGCCACCCTCAACGGCATCCCCCTCACCCCGAGCGACGACGGCCGGATCCCACTGCCCGGCCTGGCCGCCCACAACGTGCTGCGTGTCGAGAGCGTCCAGACCGACACCACGACCAGCCCGGGCGCCCACAAGGCCGTCGACCCCGCCGACGGCGAGGTCTACCTCTGGACCAGCTTCGAACCCGACGAGGCCCGCTTCGTCTGGGCCTGCTTCGACCAGCCCGACCTCAAGGCCCCGTACGCCTTCACCGTCACCGCCCCGGCCGCCTGGACCGTCCTCAGCAACTCCGGCGACCCGCGCGTCGAGGAGCAGGGCGCGGCCCGCCGCTGGAGCTTCCCGGACACCCCGCCGCTGTCCGTGTACAACACCGTCGTCAACGCGGGCCCCTTCCACGAGATCCGCCGCGAGGCCGACGGCCACGACCTCGGCATCTTCGCCCGCCGCTCGCTCGCCGAGGTCCTGGAACGCGACGCCGACGAGATCTTCACCCTCACCCGCCAGGGCCTCGCCTTCTTCGCCGAGGCCTTCGCGATGCCGTTCCCGCAGCGCAAGTACGACCAGGTGTTCATGCCCGAGTTCGGCGGCGCGATGGAGAACTACGGCTGTGTGACCTGGTCGGACATGTTCCTGCGGCGGGCCACGCCGACCCACGCGGAGCGCGAGCTGCTCGCGGTTGTGCTGCTGCACGAGATGGCGCACATGTGGTTCGGCAACATCGTCACCATGCGCTGGTGGGACGACCTCTGGCTGAACGAGGCCTTCGCCGAGTTCGCCTGCCACTGGGCCGCCGAGGGCGCCACCCGGTACACCGACGTCTGGGCCGGCCACCTCGCCGGCGGCAAGCTCAAGGCCTACCTCTCCGACCAGGGCCCGGTCTCCCACCCGATCCACCAGCCCATCCACGACGTCGCCCAGGCCGCGTCGATCTTCGACAACATCACCTACCCCAAGGGCGCCTCCGTCCTCCAGCAGCTGATGACCTACGTCGGCGAGGACCGGTTCCGCACCGGCATGGCCGCCTACTTCGCCCGCCACGCCTGGGGCACCACCACCCTCCAGGACCTGATCGACGCCCTCGCCGAGGCCGGCGGCCGGGACCTCGCCACCTGGCGGAAGGCCTGGCTGGAGACGGCCGGCACCGACCGCTTCACGCTGGAGCACGACGGCGACACCGTCACCCTGGTCGCCGACGGCACCCCGCGCCCGCAGGTCCTGGCGGTCGGCGCGTACGACCGCGCGGGCGACGTCCTCGAACGCACCGCCGTGGTCCGCGTCGAGGTGACCGAGCCCCGCACCCCGGTCACCGGCCTTCCCGCCATGTCCGACCTCCTCCTGATCAACGACGACGACCTCACCTTCGCCACCACCCGCCCGGACCCCGCCACCCGGGACACCCTCTTCCGCGCGGCGGCCCAGCTGCCCACGGCCATCTCCCGGGGCGTGGCCGCCGCCACCGTCTGGGACATGCTCACGGCCGGCGAGACCACGGCGGCCGAGGCCGGACAGTGCCTCACCGCGGTCCTCGCCGCCGAGACGTCCGACGCCGTGATCGAGCCCCTCCTGACCCTCGTCACCAACATCGCCGAACTCTGGGCCCCGGACGCCGACCGGACCGCGCTGACGGAGGCCGTGGCCAGGGCCTGCCGGCAACTCGCCGACGACCCGGGCCGCCGCCAGGTGGCCCTGCGCGGCCTGGCCCGCACCGCGACCGGCGCCGAGGACCTGACCTGGCTCCGCGACCAGGCCGGTGACGACGTAGACCTGCGCTGGCGCGCCCTTGCCCGCGAGGCCGAACTCGGCGGCGACGGCACCACCGAGACCGCCGCCCTGCTCGAACGCGACCCCGACCCCGACGCCTGGGTCCGCGCCCTCACCGTCCGCGCCGCCGTCCCCGACCCGGCCGCGAAGGCGGAGGTCTGGCAGCGGCTGGCCGTCGACCGCACGGTGCCCGTCCAGTCGGTCGGCGCGGTGGCGGCCGCCTTCTGGCGCCCCGGCCAGGACGCCCTGCTCGCCCCCTACGCCGAGCGCTACCTGGCCGCGATCCCCCAGCTGGACCAGGGTGGAATGATCCCGGCGATGGTTTACACCTCCCAGCTCTTCCCGCCGTACGCCATCGACTCCGCATACGTCGAGAAGGCTCAGCAGGCGATCCAGGAAGCGGCCCCGGTGGTCCGCAACACCCTCCTGGAACGCTCCGACACCGTCCTGCGTATGCTCCGCGCCCGGACCGTGACCGGCTGATACACCCGCATACACCCGCTGTGCCCGGCCCCGGGGCAGATCCACAGTTTCGAGGCCGGGGCCCACGGTTTCAACCGCTGTGGAAAACCTCCGACGCGGCCTGTGGACAACCCGCCGAACGGGCTCCGCGGGCCGCCCTTGTCCGCCGTACCACCTGCTGTGACCTGGTCCGGAGGCTCCGGCGGACCGCCGCGACCACGGTCGCCGGGATCCGCCGGAGTGGCGATGGCCACGTTCCCGTGCCGCTCCCCGGGGCTGCGCCCGGCGGCCGGTGCTGAGTACCGTTCCGTCGGGTGCCGGGCAGCGGCACACCGGACGGCCCCGGACGGGCCGTCCGGACGGCATGGGACGACACGGCGGTACCGGGGAACGGGGCGGCATGGACGCGTACGACGGGGACTCGGACGCCCGGCACGGGCCGGAGGGTCCTGGCGGGCCGCGCCCGGATCCGGGACTTGCCCGACCCGTCGCACCCGTCACATCTGTCGCACCTGTCGCACCTGTCGAAGGTGTCCGCCGGGAGCAGCCGCCGTTCGCCCCGCCCCGCACCGGTGTCGCCGCTCTCTCCCCCCGCTACCAGGTCGGCGCGGCCCTCGCGCTGGCCCTGGTAGCGGTCGCCGCCTGCGTGCACCTCGGGATGGTGTTCCTGAGCGTCGCGCCGGCGAACACCGTGACGAAGCAGCACGGCAAGGCGATAGAGGAGTGGGTGTACCCGGAGTTCGAGCAGAACTGGAAGCTGTTCGCGCCGAACCCGCTCCAGCAGAACATCGCCGTACAGGTACGCACCGACGTGCGGATGCAGGACGGCACCACGACCACCACCGGCTGGAACGACCTGTCCGCCCAGGACGGCAAGGCCATCGACGGCAGCCTGCTGCCGAGCCACACCGTGCAGAACGAACTGCGCCGGGCCTGGGACTTCTTCGTCACCACCCACGGCACCGACAACCGCCCGATCGGCCTGCGCGGCTCTCTGTCCGAGCAGTACCTGCGCCGGATCGTCGTGATGCGCATGTACGCGGGGGACGCGACCAGCGAGAAGGGCACCATCGAGCGCGTCCAGGTGCGCTCCAGCACCACCAACGTGCCCCCGCCGGACTGGAGCGGCGAGAAGGTCTCCGACACCCCGGTCTACCGGGTGCTGCCCTGGTGGACGGTCACGGCGGACCAGGCCGACGGAGGTGTGCGATGAGCCGCATCGCCCTGTGCCTGTCCCGTGCCATCGCCCGGGTCACCGGCTCGGCGCTCGGCCCGTACCAGACGGCCGTCGTACGCATCGGCTTCGCCGCCACCTGGCTGCTGTTCCTGCTGCGCGAGTACCCGCACCGCCAGGAGCTGTACGGCCCCGACGGCCCCTGGAGCTTCGACCTCGCCCAGCAGCTGACCGCGGACAACCACGCCTTCACGGCGCTGCTGGTCTCCGACGGCCGGGCCTTCTTCGAGGTCTTCTACTTCCTGGCCGTCCTCTGCAGCGCCCTGCTCCTGGTGGGCTGGCGCACCCGCACGATGTCCCTGCTGTTCATGGTGGGCGTGCTGTCCCTGCAGAACCGCAGCGTCTTCGTGGGCGACGGCGGTGACAACGTGCTGCACCTGATGTCCTTCTACCTGGTGTTCACGCGCTGCGGCCAGGTGTGGTCCCTGGACGCGCGCCGGGCGTCACGCGCGCGTGCCGAGCAGCGGCCGGTCACCGACCGGGTCGGACCGGCGCTGTGGGCGGTGTCCGGTGTCCTGCTGGTCGTGGCGGCCCTCACCGGCCGTACCGGCGGCGGCTGGCTGGTGCCGGCCGTCCTGTGGGCGGCCTGGGTGGGCGCGGCCCTGTGGTGGGCGGTGGGCCGCTGGGCGCGCACTCCCGAGCCCCGGATCCTGCTGGACGTCATCGCCGACATCCTGCACAACGGCGCCCTGTTCGTGATCATGGCCGAGGCCTGCCTGATCTACGCGACCGCCGGCTGGTACAAGATCCAGGGCTCCCGCTGGCAGGACGGCACCGCCGTCTACTACCCGCTCCACCTGGACTACTTCTCGCCCTGGCCGGCCCTCGCCGACCTGCTCTCCGCCAACGGCACACTGGTGATGCTGGTGACCTACGGGACGGTCATCGTCCAGGTCGCCTTCCCGTTCACGCTGTTCAACCGCCGGGTCAAGAACGTGCTGCTGGCCGCGATGATGACCGAGCACGCGGTGATCGCGGTCGTCCTGGGGCTGCCCTTCTTCTCGCTCGCCATGATCGCGGCGGACTCGGTCTTCCTGCCGACGGCGCTCCTGCTCTGGCTGGGTGGCCGAGCGGCACGCGCGCGTGACCGCGTCGTCCGGCGCGACGCCCCCGCGCTGCCTCCCGCTCGCTCCCCGGAGGCCGACGAACAGCCCCGCGTAGGCTTCGGGGCATGACCGACCCCCTGGACCACTGGGCGCGGCTGGCGGACTCCGCCGTCCTCCTCGACGGCTTCCACGCCCTCAAGCACGCCCTGCGCTTCGGCGCGCGGGTGCCGGTGGCGGTCACCACGGACCGGGCCGCGGCGCTGGCCCTGGCGGACGAGCTGGCGCCGGACGTACGGGAGGCGCTGGCCGCCCTGCTGACGGAGGTGCCGTCGGAGACGTACGCGTCCCTGGTCGCCCGCCCGCATCCCACGGCCGTGGCCGCGCTGGCGGTGCGACCGTCCCGTGAGGCCAACCTGCGTGAGCTGGCCCGCGACCCGCGCTCCGCCCCCGTCGTGGTTCTCGACGAGCCCCGCAACCTCGGCAACGCGGGCGCGGTGATCCGCCTGGCGGCGGGCTTCGGCGCGACGGGAGTGATCACGACCGGCACGCTCGACCCCTGGCACCCGACGGTCGTACGCGGCGGCGCGGGCCTCCACTTCGCGACGGCGGTCGAGCGACTGACCGTGCCGGAGCTGCCGCCGGGCCCGGTGTACGCACTGGACCCGGAAGGCGAGGACATCCGGAAGACAAAGCTCCCGGACAACGCGATCCTCGCCTTCGGTTCAGAACGAACGGGTCTTTCGGCGGACCTCCGCGCACGTGCCGATCACTTGCTACGACTGCCGATGCGCCCCCAGGTGAGCAGCTACAACCTGGCGACCAGTGTCGCCATGACCCTGTTCCACTGGAGCGCCCCTTGAGGGGCGTGGGGCTGTAGTCGACCTGCGGCTGCCGCCGCGTGGGCGTGACCGGCCACCGCGGACCCGCAGGTCTCCACGGCGGCCAGGCACCCCGGACGGCTACGCCTCTCGCCGCACCTCGATCACCCGGAACCGGTTCGCCACGAACGCCCCGTCGCTCAGCGCGGCGTTCGCCGCGGGGTTGCCGCCCGATCCGTGGAAGTCGGAGAACGCGGCCGTCTGGTTGACGTACACCCCGCCGACCAGGTTCAGCGACAGCTGGGCCGCCTCCTCCAGGCAGACCTCCTCCACGGCGCGCTCCACGTCCGGGTCGGCGGTGTACGCGCCGACCGTCATCGCGCCCTTCTCCCGGACCGTGCGCCGCAGCAGTTCCAGCGCGTCGGCGGCCGAGTCGACGGCGACCGCGAAGGACACCGGCCCGAAGCACTCGCTCATGTAGGCGGCCTGGTCGTCGGCCCCCTCCCAATATTTCCGCGCACCGTCCAGCTTCACGATCACCGGCGTGCGGACGACCGCGCCCGGGAACTCCGGGTTGGCGATCTCCCGCGAGGCGAGGGCGACCTCGCCGAGCCCGGCGGCGGCCTCCAGGCGGGCCTTGACGTCGGGGTTGACGATCGCGCCGAGCAGCGCGTTCGCGCGGGCGTCGTCGCCGAGCAGACCGTCGACCGCGCGGGCGAGGTCGGCGACCACCTCGTCGTAGGTCTTGGGGCCTTCGTCGGTGCGGATGCCGTCGCGGGGGATCAGCAGGTTCTGCGGGGTGGTGCACATCTGGCCGCTGTACAGGGAGAGCGAGAACGCCAGGTTGGAGAGCATCCCCTTGTAGTTGTCGGTGGACTCCACCAGCACCGTGTTGACGCCGGCCTTCTCGGTGTAGACCTGTGCCTGCCGGGCGTTGGCCTCCAGCCAGTCACCGAAGGCGGTCGAGCCCGTGTAGTCGATGATCTTGATCTCCGGGCGGGTGGCGAGCGTCTTCGCGATGCCCTCGCCGGGGCGCTCCGCCGCCAGTGCCACCAGGTTCGGGTCGAAGCCGGCTTCGGCGAGCACCTGCCGGGCGACCTGCACGGTGAGGGCGAGCGGCAGCACCGCGCGCGGGTGCGGCTTCACCAGCACCGCGTTGCCCGTGGCGAGGGAGGCGAACAGGCCCGGGTAGCCGTTCCACGTCGGGAACGTGTTGCAGCCGACGACCAGCGCGATCCCGCGCGGGACCGGCTTGAACGTCTTCGTCAGCGCGAGCGGGTCGCGCTTGCCCTGCGGCTTGGACCATTCGGCCGTGTCGGGGGTGCGGACCTGCTCCACGTACGCGTAGGCCACCGCCTCCAGGCCGCGGTCCTGGGCGTGCGGGCCGCCCGCCTGGAACGCCATCATGAACGCCTGGCCGCTGGTGTGCATGACGGCGTGCGCGAACTCGTGCGTCCGGTCGCTGATCCGCTTGAGGATCTCCAGACACACCACCGCGCGCGCCTCCGCGCCGGCGTCGCGCCACGCGCGCTGGCCGGACTTCATGGCGGGCAGCAGTGTGTCGACGTCGGCGTGCGGGTAGGTCACGCCCAGCTCGATGCCGTACGGGGAGACCTCGTCGCCCAGCCAGTCGTCGGTGCCGGGCTGGCCGAGGTCGACACGGCTGCCGAGAAGGGCGTCGAAGGCCGCCTTGCCGGCCGCCGCGTCCAGGCTGCCGTGCTCGCCGTAGGCCTTGGGGTGCTCGGGGTGGGGGGACCAGTACGCGCGCGTGCGGATCGCCTCCAGCGCCTGGTCAAGCGTGGGCCGGTGCTTGGCGATCAGCTCGTGCACGGTGAGCTCGGCGGTCATGCGGGACCAACTCCTCGTCTGATGAGCTCCCCTTCGAGCTCATGACCTGGGCGGAAACGACCGGACAGAGTTAGAGTAACCGAACGATCGGTCGGGACAAGGGGGCCTGCCGCATCTGTGGAAAACCCCGTGCGGGAGGATCGCGCACATGACAGCACTCGACCTCAGCAGCCCCGTGGGGGTCGCCGGCGCCGGCACCATGGGCCAGGGCATCGCCCAGGTCGCACTCGTCGCGGGCCATCCCGTACGGCTGTACGACGCCGTCCCCGGACGGGCCGGGGACGCCGCCGCGGCGATCGGCGCCCGTCTCGACCGGTTGGTCGCGAAGGGCCGGATGACGGCCGCCGACCGGGACGCGGCCCGCGCCCGGCTGCTGCCCGCCGAGGAACTCACCGAGTTCGCGGACTGCACCCTGGTCGTGGAGGCCGTCCAGGAGCGGCTGGAGGCCAAGCAGGAGCTGTTCCGGGCCCTGGAGGACATCGTCGACGGCGACTGTCTGCTGGCCACCAACACCTCCTCCCTGTCGGTGACCGCCATCGGCGGCGCCCTGCGCGGCGCCGCCCGCCTGGTAGGCCTGCACTTCTTCAACCCGGCACCGCTGCTGCCGCTGGTCGAGGTCGTCTCCGGGTTCGCCACCGACGTCACGTCGGCCACGCGCGCGTACGAGACGGCCCGTGCCTGGGGCAAGACGCCGGTCGCCTGCGCGGACACCCCCGGCTTCATCGTCAACCGCATCGCGCGGCCCTTCTACGCCGAGGCGTTCGCGGTCTACGAGGCGCAGGCCGCCGACCCGGCCACCATCGACGCGGTGCTGCGCGAGAGCGGCGGCTTCCGGATGGGCGCCTTCGAACTGACCGACCTGATCGGCCAGGACGTCAACGAGTCCGTCACGCACTCCGTGTGGAAGGCCTTCTTCCAGGACGTCCGCTTCACGCCCTCCCTGGCCCAGCGCCGGCTCGTCGAGTCCGGCCACCTCGGCCGCAAGACCGGGCACGGCTGGTACGACTACGCGGACGACGCCGAGCGCGCCGAGCCGCACACCGCCGAGCCGGCCGACCGGCCCGCCTACGTCGTCGCCGAGGGCAACCTGGGCCCGGCGGCCGAGCTGCTCTCGATGATCCGCGAGGCGGGCATCCAGGTCCGCGAGGAGGACGAGGACCACGGCACCCGCCTGGTGCTGCCCAGCGGCGGCCAGCTGGTCCTCGCCGACGGCCAGACCTCGGTGGAGTTCCGGGACGTCGTCTACTTCGACCTCGCCCTCGACTACCGCCGGGCCACCCGCATCGCGCTGTCCGCGGGGCACGACACCCATCCCCGGACGCTCGGCGAGGCCATCGGTCTCTTCCAGGCGCTCGGCAAGCAGGTCAGCGTCATCGGTGACGTCCCCGGCATGATCGTCGCCCGTACCGTCGCCCGTATCGTCGACCTCGCGCACGACGCCGTCGCCAAGGGCGTCGCCACCGAGGAGGACATCGACACCGCGATGCGCCTGGGCGTCAACTACCCGCTCGGCCCCTTCGAGTGGAGCCGGCGCCTCGGCCGCGACTTCGCCTACGACCTCCTCGACGACCTCCATCTGCGCGACCCGAGCGGCCGCTACGCGCCCTCCCTCGCGCTCTACCGCCACGCGTACGCCACCGAGAAGCGGGAGGGCGCCTCATGACCACCGCCAAGCGCGACACCTACACCCCCGAGACCCTGCTCTCGGTGGCCGTCCAGGTCTTCAACGAGCGTGGCTACGACGGCACCTCCATGGAGCACCTCTCCAAGGCGGCCGGCATCTCCAAGTCGTCGATCTACCACCATGTGTCCGGCAAGGAGGAACTGCTGCGCCGGGCCGTCAGCCGCGCCCTGGACGGCCTGTTCGGGATCCTCGACGAGGAGCCCGCGCGCGTGGGGGGCGCCGCCGACCGCCTGGAGCACGTCGTGCGGCGCATGGTCGAGGTGCTCATCACCGAACTGCCCTACGTCACGCTGCTGCTGCGGGTGCGCGGCAACACCGGCACCGAGAGGTGGGCGCTGGACCGGCGCCGGGACTTCGACCACCGGGTGGCCGACCTGCTGAAGGCGGCCGCCGCCGACGGGGACGTACGCGGTGACATCGAGGTGCGCCTCGCCACCCGGCTGGTCTTCGGCATGGTCAACTCGATCGTGGAGTGGTACCGCCCGGACGGGCGTGGCGCGACCGAGCGCGAGGTCTCCGACGCGGTGGCGCGCCTGGTGTTCTCGGGGCTCCGCGCGGCCTGAGGCCGGCCGTCCGGCGTCAGCCGCCGGGCCCCAGGTCCTCCTCCTCGAACACCAGCAGCGTGCGGGTGCTGAGCACCTCCGGGATCGCCTGGAGCCGGGTCAGCACCAGCTCGCGCAGCGCTCTGTTGTCGGGCGTGTGCACCAGGAGCAGGACGTCGAAGTCGCCGCCCACCAGGGCGATGTGGTCTGCTCCTGGCAGCTGCCGCAACTCCTCGCGCACGGTGCGCCAGCTGTTCTGGACGATCTTCAGGGTGATGTAGGCGGAGGTGCCGTGGCCCGCCCGCTCATGGTCCACGCGGGCGCCGAAACCGCGTATCACCCCGTCCTCGATCAGACGGTTGATACGCGCGTAGGCGTTGGCGCGCGAGACATGGACACGTTCGGCGACCGACCGTATCGAGGCCCGGCCGTCCGCCTGGAGGATCTGCAGGATGTCCTGATCAATGGCGTCCAGCGGGCGCGCGGGCGGCAGCGCGGCGCGGTCCTGCGGGCCCTCGGCCATTTGTTCAGGTGGCATGTCCCCCCGCCTTCCTACCATGGACGTACTGCGTTCATTCCAGGCTGTGGAGAACCGTTTGTCCACAGCCTGGAGCCGCCTGTAGCCAAAATGTGCTGACGACCGAACAATCGGTAGGTGGGACGGGTCACAGCCGACCTGTCTCCCGTAGCCACCCCCACGAGGAGGTGCCGTCATGACGGTCCTGGAGCAGCGAGGCGCATACCGCCCGTCGCCGCCGCCCGCCTGGCAACCCCGGACGGACCCCGCGCCCCTGCTGCCCGACGAGCGGCCCTACCGCGTCCTCGGGACCGAGGCGGCCGCCAAGGCCGACCCGGAGCTGCTGCGCCGGCTCTACACCCGGCTGGTGCACGGCCGCCGGTACAACACACAGGCCACCGCCCTCACCAAACAGGGCCGCCTTGCCGTCTACCCGTCCAGCACCGGCCAGGAGGCCTGCGAGATCGCCGCCGCGCTGGCCCTGGAGGAGCACGACTGGCTCTTCCCCAGCTACCGCGACACCCTCGCAGTCGTCGCCCGGGGCGTGGACCCCGTGGAGGCGCTCACCCTGCTGCGCGGCGACTGGCACACCGGCTACGACCCCTACGCCCACCGGGTGGCCCCCCTCTCCACCCCGCTCGCCACCCAGCTCCCGCACGCCGTGGGCCTCGCCCACGCGGCCCGCCTCAAGGGCGACGACGTGGTCGCGCTCGCCATGGTCGGCGACGGCGGCACCAGCGAGGGCGACTTCCACGAGGCGCTCAACTTCGCCGCCGTCTGGCAGGCCCCGGTCGTCTTCCTGGTCCAGAACAACGGCTTCGCCATCTCCGTCCCGCTCGCCAAGCAGACCGCCGCCCCCTCCCTGGCCCACAAGGCCGTCGGGTACGGCATGCCGGGCCGCCTGGTCGACGGCAACGACGCGGTCGCCGTGCACCAGGTCCTCTCCGACGCCGTGCGGCACGCACGCGAGGGCGGCGGCCCCACCCTGGTCGAGGCGGTGACCTACCGCATCGACGCCCACACCAACGCCGACGACGCCACCCGCTACCGGGGCGACGCCGAGGTGGACGCCTGGCGCGACCACGACCCGATCCTGCTGCTGGAGCGCGAGCTGACCGACCGCGGGCTGTTCGACGAGGACCTCGTACGGCACGCGCGCGAGGACGCCGAGACCATGGCCGCCGACCTGCGTGAGCGCATGAACCGCGACCCGGAGCTCGACCCCATGACCCTCTTCGACCAGGTGTACGCCGAGACCACCACCCAGCTGCGCGAGCAGCGCGCCATGCTGCGGGCCGAGCTGGAGGCCGAGCAGGCCGACCAGGAAGGCGGCCACTGATGACGACCGTCGCCATCAAGCCCGCCACCATGGCGCAGGCCCTCACCCGCGCGCTGCGCGACGCGATGGCCGCCGACCCCGCCGTGCACGTCATGGGCGAGGACGTCGGCGCCCTCGGCGGGGTCTTCCGGGTCACCGACGGCCTCGCCAAGGAGTTCGGCGAGGACCGCTGCACCGACACCCCGCTCGCCGAGGCCGGCATCCTCGGCACCGCCGTCGGCATGGCCATGTACGGGCTGCGCCCGGTCGTGGAGATGCAGTTCGACGCCTTCGCCTATCCCGGGTTCGAGCAGCTGATCAGCCATGTCTCCCGGATGCGCAACCGGACCCGGGGCCGGATGCCCCTCCCGATCACCATCCGTATCCCCTACGGCGGCGGCATCGGCGGCGTCGAGCACCACAGCGACTCCTCCGAGGCCTACTACATGGCCACCCCCGGCCTGCACGTCGTCACCCCGTCCACGGTCGCCGACGCCTACGGCCTGCTGCGCGCCGCCATCGCCTCCGACGACCCGGTCGTCTTCCTCGAACCCAAGCGCCTGTACTGGTCCAAGGACACCTGGAACCCCGAGCAGCCGACGGACGTTGAACCCATCGGCCGCGCGGTGGTGCGCCGCACAGGGCGCAGTGCCACGCTCATCACGTACGGCCCGTCCGTACCGGTCTGCCTCGAAGCCGCCGAGGCCGCCCAGGCGGAGGGCTGGGACCTCGAAGTCGTCGACCTGCGCTCCCTGGTGCCGTTCGACGACGAGACGGTCTGCGCCTCGGTACGGCGCACCGGGCGGGCGGTCGTCGTACACGAGTCGGGCGGGTTCGGCGGACCGGGAGGGGAGATCGCGGCCCGGGTCACGGAGCGCTGCTTCCACCACCTGGAGGCGCCGGTGCTGCGCGTGGCCGGGTTCGACATCCCCTACCCGCCGCCGATGCTGGAGCGCCACCACCTGCCCGGCGTCGACCGCATCCTGGACGCGGTGGCGCGTCTGCAGTGGGAGGCCGAGGGCTGATGGCACAGGTGCTGGAGTTCAAACTGCCGGACCTCGGGGAGGGGTTGACCGAGGCGGTGATCGTCAACTGGCTGGTCCAGGTCGGCGAGGTCGTCGCGATCGACCAGCCGGTCGTCGAGGTCGAGACGGCCAAGGCGATGGTCGAGGTCCCCTGCCCCTACGGCGGTGTGGTCACCGCCCGCTTCGGCGAGGAGGGCGCCGAACTGCCCGTCGGCGCCCCGCTGCTGACGGTCGCCGTCGGCGAGGCCACCCCGGTCCCCGAACCGGAGGGCTCCGGCAACGTCCTGGTGGGCTACGGCACCGGGGCACCCCCGGCGCGCCGCCGCCGGGCCCGCCCCACCGCTCCGGACCGGGCCAACGGCACGGCCGGGAAGGCGGCCGCCGTCGAAACGGCGGTCCACGCGCGCGTGCCCGCACCGCCCCCGCTTCCCGAGGGCCCCGTCCCGGTGATCTCCCCCCTGGTCCGCAGGCTCGCCCGGGACAACGACCTGGACCTGCGCCGGGTCTCCGGCTCTGGCCCCGACGGCCTGATCCTGCGCGCCGACGTCGAGGACGCCCTGCGGGTCAGCGCGGCCCGCGCCGCCACCAAGACCCCGGCCGGCGCGCTGACCGCCCCGGCCGCCCCGGTGAACGCCCAGACCGGCACCCGTACGCCTCTCAAGGGCATCCGGGGCGCGGTCGCCGACAAGCTCTCCCGCAGCCGCCGGGAGATCCCCGACGCGACCTGCTGGGTGGACGCCGACGCGACCGAACTGATGCGTGCCCGGACCGCGATGAACGCGGCGGCCGGTCCGAAGATCTCCCTGCTCGCGCTGCTCGCCCGGATCAGTACGGCCGCCCTGGCCCGCTATCCCGAGCTGAACTCCTACGTCGACGTCGAGGCCCGCGAGATCGTCCAACTCGACCACGTCCACCTGGGCTTCGCCGCCCAGACCGACCGGGGCCTGGTGGTCCCCGTCGTCCGGGACGCCCACACCCGCGACGCCGAGGCCCTGACGGCGGAGTTCGCCCGGCTGACCGAGGCGGCCCACGCCGGAAAGCTCACCCCCGGAGAACTCACCGGCGGCACCTTCACGTTGAACAACTACGGCGTCTTCGGCGTCGACGGCTCCACGCCGATCATCAACCACCCCGAGGCGGCGATGCTGGGCGTGGGCCGCATCGTCCCGAAGCCGTGGGTCCACGAGGGCGAACTGGCGGTCCGCAAGGTCGTCCAGCTGTCCCTCACCTTCGACCACCGGGTCTGCGACGGCGGCACGGCGGGCGGCTTCCTGCGGTACGTGGCGGACTGCGTGGAGCAGCCGGCGGTTCTGCTGAGGACGCTCTAGCCGGGTAGCGCCGGAGCTCCCTCAGGGGCATTGCGCGACCACTGCCCGCAGAGCGCACTCAGCGCCATCGGTTCCCAGTGATCCACCCTCCCCCCATACTCGAAAGGTGACCGACACCGAGCCGCCGGCCTACGACGTGATCGTGTTGGCCGGCGGCGCAGCGAGACGCCTCGGCGGGGCCGACAAACCCTCCGTCCGGGTGGGCGGCCGTCCCCTGCTCGACCGTGTCCTCACGGCCTGTGCCGGGGCCCGCGACACCGTCGTCGTGGCGGCGCCCCGCCCCACCTCCCGCCCGGTGCGCTGGACCCGCGAGGACCCTCCGGGCGGCGGCCCGGTCGCCGCTCTCGACGCCGGTCTGCGCCACACCACCGCCGACCGTGCGGTCGTCCTCTCCGCCGACCTCCCGTTCCTCGAACAGGCCACCGTGGAGCGGCTGCTGACGGCCCTGCACAGCACCGGCGCCGACGCCGCCCTGCTCACCGACGCCGAGGGCCGGGACCAGCCCCTTGTCGCGGCGTACCGCACGGCACCGCTCCGCCGCGTCCTGTCGGCCCTCGCCGAGGAAGGCGACGGCTCAGGCCTCGCCGGTCTCCCCCTGCGGCGCCTGACCGCCGCACTCGATCTCACCCGCGTCCCGGACCCCCTCGCGTCCTTCGACTGCGACACCTGGGACGACATCGCCGACGCCAGGGCACGCATCAGGGAGCATGGGCACGTGTTGGATGAATGGATCTCCGCAGTCAAGGACGAGCTGGGCATCGACCTGGACGTCGACACCGGCGTCCTGCTCGACCTGGCCAGGGACGCCGCGCACGGCGTGGCCCGCCCGGCCGCCCCACTGACCACGTTCCTCGTCGGCTACGCGGCCGCACAGGGCGAGGGAGGCCCCGAGGCCGTCGCCGAGGCGGCCCGCAAGGCCGTCGCGCTGGCCCTGCGCTGGGAGGAAGAGGCGAACGCCGCCGAGCAGTCCGCTGCCGGGAAGCCCGCCCCCGGCTCCGGGCCCGGCCGGTGACCGCCCCCGGCATCCGGGTCGGCGCGTCCGCCGGGGACACCGACGACGATCTCGACGTCGAGGAGGCGCTCGCCCTCGTGAGAGAGCCCAGGGAGCCCAGGGAGTTCGGCAAGGGTGCCACCGGCAGCCAGGCGCTTCCGCCCACCACCCAGAGCGGGGACGCCCACGACGGCCCGTCGGCGCACCAGCACCGTGCCACCCCCTGGCCTCAGGCCCGTGAGATCGCCGCCCGCGCCGCCCGCTCGGGCGCCCGCCGGGCCCCCGTCTCCGTACCGCTGGCGGACGCGCTCGGCCTGGCCCTGGCCAGCCCGCTGGACGCCCTGACCGACCTGCCCTCCTTCGACACTTCCGCGATGGACGGCTGGGCGGTGGCGGGCCCCGGTCCCTGGGACGTACGCGAGGAGGGCGTCCTGGCCGGGCACGCGCAGCCCGAGTCGCTCACCGACGGCGAAGCGGTACGGATCGCCACCGGCGCCCGGATCCCGGCGGACACGACCGCGGTGCTGCGCAGCGAACACGGACGTATCGACGCCCAGGGCCGGCTGCACCCCACCCGTGAGGTCGTGCACGGCCAGGACATCCGCCCGCGCGGCCAGGAGTGCCGCAGCGGCGACCAGTTGCTGTCCGTCGGGACCCTGGTCACCCCGGCCGTCCTCGGCCTCGCCGCGGCTGCCGGATACGACAACGTCACGGTCGTCCCGCGTCCCCGGGTCGAAGTCCTGATCCTCGGGGACGAGTTGCTCACCGAAGGACTACCGAGCGAAGGACGCATCCGGGACGCGCTCGGCCCGATGCTGCCGCCCTGGCTGCGCGCGCTCGGCGCCGAGGTGACCGCCGTACGCAGGCTCGGCGACGACGCCAAGGCCCTGTACAAGGCGATCACCTCGTCCGGCGCCGATCTCGTCGTCACCACCGGCGGTACCGCGTCCGGCCCGGTCGACCATGTCCACTCCACCTTGGAACGCATCGGGGCCGAACTCCTCGTCGACAGCGTCAAGGTCCGCCCCGGGCACCCCATGCTGCTGGCCCGCACCCAGCAGAACCAGCACCTCGTGGGTCTCCCCGGCAACCCCCTCGCCGCCGTCTCCGGCCTGCTCACCCTCGCCGAACCCCTGCTGCGCACCCTCGCCGCCCACCCGGCCCCCGAGCCGTACGCGGTGCCCTTGGCGGAAGCGACGCACGGACATCCGTACGACACCCGGCTCATCCCGGTCGTCCTGCGCGGTGACGTGGCCGTTCCGCTGCACTACAACGGACCGGCGATGCTCCGTGGCATCGCCGCCGCCGACGCACTCGCGGTCGTACCGCCGGGTGGGGCGCGGCAGGGGCAGGAGACGGAGCTGTTGGATCTGCCGTGGGCGGCCGCGGGGATCGAGGTGTGTTTCACGTGAAACTTCCGGGCCATGACGCCATCGCCCGCCAGGCGGACGAACATCTGGTGACCCAACGGGTGAAACTGCCGTCGAAAGTGGTGGAGCGTCCGATCCGCCAGGTCAGCAAACGGCTCTCACTGGCCCTGCTGTTGCTGGTCGCCACCGCGTTCATCGTCTATGCCGACCGCGACGGCTACAACGACACCTCGGACGGCAGCGTCGACCTCCTCGATGCCTTCTACTACGCGACCGTCACCCTCTCCACCACCGGGTACGGCGACATCACCCCGGTCAGTGACGCCGCCCGGCTCACCAACATCTTCGTCATCACGCCGCTGCGCGTGCTGTTCCTGATCATCCTGGTCGGCACCACGCTCGAAGTCCTCACCGAACGCACCCGGGAGGAATGGCGCCAGAACCGCTGGAGGTCCGCCTTGCGGGATCACACCGTCGTCGTCGGCTTCGGGACGAAGGGGCGGTCGGCGATCCAGACCGTCTGCGCGACGGGGCTGAACAAGGAGCAGGTGGTCGTCGTCGACCCCAGCGCCAAGGCGATCGAGGCGGCCACCGCCGAGGGCTACGCCGGGGTGATCGGGGACGCGACGCGCAGCGAGGTGCTCAAGCGGGCCGAGCTGCAACGGGCCCGGCAGATCATCATCGCGACCCAGCGGGACGACACGGCCGTGCTGGTGACCCTGACCGCCCGGCAGCTCAACAAGGGCGCGAAGATCGTGGCCGCGGTCCGTGAGGAGGAGAACGCGCCGCTGCTGAAGCAGTCCGGCGCCGACGCCGTCATCACCAGCGCGAGCGCCGCCGGGCGGCTGCTGGGGCTGTCCGTGCTGAGTCCGGCCGCCGGCATGGTCATGGAGGACCTGATCCAGCAGGGCACCGGCATGGACCTGGTGGAGCGCCCGGCGGTCAAGGCCGAGGTCGGCAAGACCCCGCGCGAGACGGCAGACCTGGTGGTGAGCGTCCTCCGCGGACACCGGGTGCTCGGTTACGACGACCCGACCGTCGGCACCATCCAGCTGACGGACCGGCTGATCACGATCGTGCGGGCCTCCCCGGGCACCCAGGTCGCCCCCGACATACGACCGCTGCCCCGGGCCTGACCGCGACATACGGCCGTTTCCCCGGGACATACGACCGTTGGCCCGGGCCTGACCGGGAGCGCGGCCGGGCGAGGGGTAGCGTCGGCCGCATGTATGCGATCACGATTCCCGAACCTGGTGGGCCCGAGGCGCTGGTGTGGGACGAGGTCCCCGATCCCGTGCCCGGGGAGGGCGAGGTGCTGGTCGAGGTGGTGGCCAGTGCCGTCAACCGCGCCGACATCCTGCAGCGGCAGGGCCACTACAACCCGCCGCCCGGCGCTTCGGTCTATCCCGGTCTGGAGTGCTCCGGCCGGATCGTCGAGGTCGGCCCCGGTGTCTCCGGCTGGTCGGTCGGCGACGAGGTGTGCGCACTGCTCGCGGGTGGCGGCTACGCGCAGAAGGTCGCCGTCCCGGCCGGGCAGCTGCTGCCGGTGCCGGAGGGCCTGGACCTGAAGCAGGTGGCCGCGCTGCCCGAGGTGGCCTGCACGGTCTGGTCGAACGTCTTCATGATCTCCCACCTGCGCCCCGGTGAGACGCTGCTCGTGCACGGCGGCTCCAGTGGCATCGGCACCATGGCGATCCAGCTGGGCAAGTCGATCGGCGCCAAGGTCGCGGTCACCGCGGGCACCAAGGAGAAGCTGGACTTCTGTGCGGAGCTGGGCGCGGACATCCTCGTCAACTACCGCGACCAGGACTTCGTCGCCGAGGTGCGGCGGGCCACCGACGGTGCCGGGGCCGACGTCATCCTCGACAACATGGGCGCCAGTTACCTGGACCGGAACGTGCGGGCCCTCGCCGTCAACGGACGGCTCGCGATCATCGGTATGCAGGGCGGGGTGCAGGGCGAGCTGAACATCGGTGCGCTGCTCGGCAAGCGGGCCGCGATCAGCGCGACCTCGCTGCGCGCCCGTCCGCTCGGCGAGAAGGCGGCCATCGTCGCGGCCGTGCGGGAGCACGTGTGGCCGTTGATCGAGGGCGGCCACGTCCGGCCGGTCGTCGATCGGGAGCTGCCGATGGCCGAGGCGGCCGAGGCCCAGCGGCTGGTGGAGGCCAGCGGGCACATCGGCAAGGTCCTCCTCGTGGCCCCCCAGCGCAGGAGCTAGCTCCGCCGCACCCGAAGGGCGATGAAGGCGAGGCCGAGCCCGAGGCCGATCAGGACCAGGCCGCTGCCCAGCGGAAGGATGTACAGCACGGGCTCGGAGCCGTCGTCCTCGCTGTGGGCCACGGCCTGGTGGGCGGGTTGCGGCTGGGGCGCGCTGGGCACCAGTCCGGCATCCGGGGGCGGCTGCGCCGAGGCGGCGGCCGAGCTGGCGTCACCCGTCTCCTCGCCGGGCTCGTCCTCGTGCTCGTCTTCGTCCTCGTCCTGCCCCTGGACGGCCGCCGCCGGGCCCTGGGGCCGTCCTGGCCGCAGCCTGCCCTCACCGGCCAGCGTTCCGGCCCGGGACGGCTCGGGGGAGGCCGAGGCGTCGGCCGAGTCCGAGGACACCGGCTCGGGGCCATGGACGACCACGGGCTCGGGGTCGTACGCGACGGCCGTGCCGTAGGGCAGCAGGACCGTCGCGAGGACGAACAGCAGGCGGACCGGCGCAAGCCGTACGCCGCCGTGGGTGGATCGCGGCCTTGGAGTCACGTCGGTGACCTCCTGGAACACAGTCGTCAGAGCCGACGGACACCAGCCTCACATTCACCGACAAGCCTGGCATTTCTGATTCGGCCGATGGGTCTACGCCCGTCAGGGGGCGACTCGGAAAGGTGGATCAGGCTCAACGGGGGGCACCACGGTGGTGAGGTGTACGGGTGCGAGAGAATGGCGGCATGGAGATGCCGAGGAACGAACGGTCGCCCGAGAACCCGCAGATCCTGGTCGTGGGCCAGGACGGGATGGCACTCGGTGGCGGCAACGGGGACGAGGACTCCCGCGAGATCCCGGTGACGGAGATGGTGGAACAGCCCGCCAAGGTCATGCGGATCGGCAGCATGATCAAGCAGCTCCTGGAGGAGGTGCGCGCGGCTCCTCTCGACGAGGCCAGCCGGGTCCGGCTCAAGGAGATCCACGCCAGCTCCGTGAAGGAACTGGAGGACGGTCTGGCGCCGGAGCTGGTGGAGGAGCTGGAGCGGCTGTCGCTGCCCTTCACCGACGACGTGACCCCGACCGACGCGGAACTGCGTATCGCGCAGGCCCAGTTGGTGGGCTGGCTGGAGGGCCTCTTCCACGGGATCCAGACGACCCTGTTCGCCCAGCAGATGGCCGCCCGTGCCCAGCTGGAGCAGATGCGCCGGGCGCTGCCGCCGGGCGTCGGCGACGCGGGCGAGGAACACGGACCGGCCGGCCGCTCCGGCGGACCGTACCTCTAGGACTACCGAGCGGGACGCTCCTCCTGAGACAACGAAGGGCCCGGCGGTATCACCGCCGGGCCCTTACTACTGCGCCGCTGCCTCAGCCGGTGGCCGGGTTGCCCGTCGACACCTTGAGCTCGATGGTCGGCATGTCCTTGGGGTCGACATCCGTGCCGGAGGCCGGGAACTGCTCCATGATCGTGCCGTCGCCGTACGTGTTCTCGTCCTCGGGAGTGATCTTCATCCGCCAGCCGGCGGCCTGGAAGCACTCCTTGACCGACTTGATGTACTTGAACTTGAAGTCAGGGACCTGGATCTTGTCGGCGTTGTCGTACGACTCCTGCGGCTCGGTGCACTCGGACTTCTCGATGGTCTTCGCGGTGTCCGGGCCGCGGTAGCCCGACGCGTGCGAGGCCCCGGCGCTCGCGGTGCCGCCACCGCTGCCGCCTCCGCCGTTGTCGTCCTCGCCGCCGCCGCTGTTCAGCGTCAGCGCGACGACCAGACCGATCACCGCGACCAGCGAGACCACGATCGACCCGATGATCACCGGCCGGTTGCCCTTGCCCCCACCACCGCCGGAGGACGGCGACTGGGGGGTGATGTTGTACGGCGGCGGGGTCGTCGGCGTCGGCCGGCCGTACCCGGCCGGCGTCTGGTAGCCCGCCTGCTGCGGATAGCCGTACGCCGCAACGGGGCCCGGAGCAGGAGCGGGGGTGCCGTACGGATTCGGGGTCGGCATCGGCTGGTACGGGGTCTGCACCGGCCCGGGTGGCGCCGGTGTCGCCTGGTCGACCGGCGGGAACACCGCGGAGCCGACCCCGGAGCCGCTCTGCGTGGGCGGGATGCCCGGGACGATGCTGGGCGCGGCCGGCTGGAGCGAGGCGGCGACCCGCAGGCACTCGTCGCGCATGGACTCGGCGGTCGGGAAGCGCTCGTTCGGGTTCTTCTTCAGGGCGCGGGCGACCAGCGCGTCCACGGCCGGGGGAAGGGCGCGGTTGACCGAGGAGGGAGCGACCGGCTCCTCCTGGACATGCGCGTAGGCGATGGCCAGCGGCGAGTCCGCGTCGAACGGCAGCCGGCCGGTGACCAGCTGGAACAGCATGATGCCGACCGAGTAGAGGTCGGAGCGGGCGTCCACGCCCCGGCCGAGTGCCTGCTCCGGGGAGAGGTACTGCGGGGTGCCGACGACCATGCCGGTCTGGGTCATCGAGGTGACCCCGGACTGCATGGCACGGGCGATGCCGAAGTCCATCACCTTGACGACCCCGCGCTTGGTCATCATCACGTTGCCGGGCTTGATGTCGCGGTGGACCAGCCCCATCTCGTGGCTGATCTCCAGCGCGGCCAGCACATCGGCGGTGATCTTCAGCGCCTTGTCGGCGGGCATCGCGCCGTACTGCGTCACGTCCTCGTCGAGCACCGAGCCGAGCGGGCGGCCCTCGACGTACTCCATGACGATGTACGGCATGGTCGAGCCGTCGAGCTCCTCCTCACCGGTGTCGAAGACGGAGACGATGTTGGTGTGCGTGAGCTTGGCCACTGCCTGGGCCTCGCGGCGGAAGCGCTCGCGGAAGGCCTGTTCCCGGCCGAGTTCGGTGTGCAGGGTCTTGATCGCGACCTGGCGGTCCAGGACCGAGTCGTACGCCAGGTGCACGGAGGCCATGCCGCCCGCGCCGAGCAGGTCGCGCAGTTGGTAGCGGCCACCGGCCAGAGCCCGCCCCACGTAACGGCCGTGTGCGCCGTCCTGGCTCATTTTCCCCGTCCCCCGCCGGGCGCTCAGGCACCCTTGTTGATCGAATGTCCCAGTTCCTGGTCAAGTTCCCGGCCAAGTCTGCCGGAGGGCACTGACACGTCAAGCGCGGTGCCCGTTCCGTGACCGTACGCGAAAGAAGAGGCGCGGAAGCGTTACAGCTGCCGTACCTCCGGTACACGGAATTTGCACGACTGCGCGGGGTACGGGTTTGATGGCCGGTCCGGCCACGGGCCGGAACCCGGACCTGGGGGTTGCGCGGAGGCTGTAGCGTGGCCGACGGAGACCGTGACAACACCGCGCGCACCGCGGGCAGAAACGACGGCGAGGACCGATGGCACAGACGCACAGCGCCCAGGGCCCGTCCGACCCCGAGGCGACTGGCGGCGGCATGTCAGACACGCCGGAGATGTGGGGCAACGGCGGCCTGGTCGGCGACGGCCGTTACCGGCTCACCCACCGGCTCGGCCGGGGCGGCATGGCCGAGGTGTTCGCCGCCGAGGACGTACGGCTCGGCCGGACCGTGGCGGTCAAGCTGCTGCGTGCCGATCTCGCCGAGGACCCGGTCTCCAAGGCCCGTTTCACCCGCGAGGCACAGTCGGTCGCCGGGCTCAACCACCACGCGATCGTCGCGGTGTACGACTCCGGCGAGGACGTCGTCGGCGGCCAGTCCGTGCCGTACATCGTGATGGAACTGGTCGAGGGCCGCACCATCCGCGACCTGCTGATCAACGCCGAGGCGCCGGGCCCCGAGCAGGCCCTGATCATCACGTCCGGGGTGCTGGAGGCGCTGGCCTACTCGCACCAGCACGGCATCGTGCACCGTGACATCAAGCCCGCCAACGTGATCATCACCCACAACGGCGCGGTCAAGGTGATGGACTTCGGCATCGCCCGCGCGCTGCACGGTGCGTCCACGACGATGACGCAGACCGGCATGGTCATGGGCACCCCCCAGTACCTCTCCCCGGAGCAGGCGCTCGGCAAGGCCGTCGACCACCGCTCCGACCTGTACGCCACCGGCTGTCTGCTGTACGAACTCCTCTCGCTGCGGCCGCCCTTCATCGGCGAGACCCCGCTGTCGGTGGTCTACCAGCACGTCCAGGACATCCCGGTGCCGCCGTCCCAGACCTCCGAGGGCGTCGCCCCGCCGGAGCTGGACGGCCTCGTCATGCGCTCGCTCGCCAAGGAGCCCGACGACCGCTTCCAGACCGCCGAGGAGATGCGCGGCCTGGTCCAGTACGGCCTGCAGATGCTGTACGACCAGGGCGCCCACACCGGCACCTGGAACACCGGCCCGGTCACCGTGCACGACGGCCGGCACGCCTCGGCGGGCGGTTTCGCCGGCACGACGGCGATGCAGCACCCGATGGACTCCAACGGGACCTCGCAGATCCCGCAGCCGATCCTGCCGTCCGGCTACGGCGGCGGTGACGACGGCGGCTTCGAGGGTCACGGCAACCGGGGCAGCGGCCGCGGCAAGCTGTGGATCCTGGCCGTCTTCGCGGTGATCGCCATCGCGGCGGGCGTCGCGCTGGCGCTGAACAAGGGTGGCGGCGACGGCGGTGACCCGGGGACGTCGACGTCGCCGAGCGTCTCGCACTCCACCAAGGACGAGACGCCCAGCGAGAGCCCGTCCGACAAGGCCAGCGACACGGCCACGGACACGGAGACCGACACCAGCGGCTCGGGCAACGACGACAACTCCGGCTACACGCCGTCGGAGACCCCGTCGTACACCCAGTCCCAGACGGAGAGCACCGAACCGACCGACGAGCCCTCGGACACGGCGAGCGCCTCGCAGCCCACCGACACCGAGAGCTCCCCCGAGACGGACCCCTCCGAATCGACGGGCACGGACGGCGGCGACGGCAGCACGGACGAGGGCAACACGATCTCCGGCGCCGGCCTGGGCAACCCCTGAAGGACACCGACACCCCCGCGGGGCTGAGCGACGGTCCTCACCGGACGAACGCGTCGCACACCGCGTCGTACTCGCTGGTCCACCACACGGCCAGCGCCGAGGCGGCCGGGAACTGAGAGTCCGCGCGGGTGTCACGGCGCTCGTAGTGCCAGCGCAGCATCCAGAAGTCGTTGAGCCGCTCCCACCACACGCGGTGCACGGCCGCCGCCAGCTCCGACGGCGTGGCGCCGGCCGCGCGCCGGTACGCGCGCGCGTACGCCCGCACCTTCGGCAGGTCGAGCGCCCCCGCCGGGCGCACGAAGAAGATGGCGGCGGCGCGCACGGCCTCCTCCGCGCGGGGCTGCACGCCCAGCCGGTCCCAGTCGACGATCGCGGCGGGTCCGTCGTCCTTGTAGAGCAGGTTGAACGGGTGGAAGTCGCCGTGCACCCAGCCCACCGAGGCGCCGCGCGGGGGGCGCCGGCCGGCGTGCTGCTCCAGGAGCGCGCGGCGTTCGAGCAGCCGGTGGCGGGCGAGTTCGTCGAAGGCGTCGGCGGGGCGGTGCCGGCTGACGTGGGCGAGCAGGTCGTCGATGAGCGCGAAGGTCTGGGCGGGGTCGGCGCTCTCGACGGGATGGGGGCTGGTGGCCGGACGCGTGCGCCCCTTGGGGGGCATCACGCGCTCCAGGCAGGCGTGCACGGCGCCCAGGAGCGCACCGAGCCGCGCGCACTCCCCGTGCGTGAGCTGCCCGCCGTGCCGGTGCCTGCCGTCGATCCAAGGGTGCAGCGCGTAGGCGTGGCCGCCGACGACCGCGACCGTTCGGCCCTCGCGGTGGGCCAGCGGCGGGGCGACCGGGACGCCAAGGGCGGCCAGGCGCTGGGTGGCCAGGTGGCGGCGCTCGATGGCGGCCGGGTCGGCGGTGTCGGGGTCGAAATGGTGTTTGAGGAAGTAACGGCCGTGGGTGGTGCGGACGCGGTAGCCGCGGTTGAGCAGCCCCTGTTCGACGGGTTCGCAGGTGAGCGCGGAACCGGCGGCGTACAGCCGGAGCAGGGCGCCCAGAGGGGGCGCGTGGGGCGCTGGGGGTGGTACACATGGGCGCGGCACGCGGCAGATGCTAGGGCAACGCCTGGGCCTGTGAGCTGGGGATTGTCGCAGGCAGTCGCTGTTGGTCGCTTTCGGTCACGTGGTGGGCGGTGACGGACCCGGGTGCGCTGACCGGGTGCACGGGAACGAACGGTTCGCCGTGCGCGGCGGGCGGGGCGGAACGGGGGGAGAGCGGGCTCGGTGAGCGTCGGCGAACTCTTCCCGTGGCCCGGTGCGGCGGGATAACGTGCGGTAGCTCCGGCCTCCTGCAAGGCTCTGACCAGCGACCTTCCGGCCTCTGTCGATTTACTAGGAAACCCAAGCAAAAAGTACTTGGATTTCCAAGCAAAATCGCAGGTCAGGAGGGGTTTCACAGAAATGTGGAGCACTGGGTAACGTGCACCTTGCAGGGCGCTCGCCGGGGCACCTGTCACGCCTGTTCCCGTCCGAGTGGCGCCCACCCCGTGCCACCGGTGTCGGAAGCAGGTGAGCCGCACTGGTTCACCCGGCAACCCCGGGGGCCGGACCGACGGAGGAGCACACGTGACCGTGGACAGCAGTGCCGCGAGCCAACCGCGACGCAGCGCCGCAGGCAAAGCCGGTACCGCCGGCAGCAAGACCGGCACCAAGCGCACCACTCGCACCACCACGCAGAAGAGCACCGATCCCGAACTCGTGCAGCTGCTGACGCCCGAGGGCAAGCGGGTCAAGAACGCCGAGTACGACGCGTACGTCGCCGGGATCACCCCTGACGACCTGCGCGGGCTGTACCGCGACATGGTGCTCACCCGCCGCTTCGACGCCGAGGCCACCGCCCTGCAGCGCCAGGGCGAGCTGGGCCTGTGGGCGTCCCTGCTCGGCCAGGAGGCCGCCCAGATCGGCTCCGGGCGCGCCACCCGCGAGGACGACTACGTCTTCCCGACCTACCGCGAGCACGGCGTGGCCTGGTGCCGCGGGGTCGACCCGACCAACCTGCTGGGCATGTTCCGCGGCGTCAACCACGGCGGCTGGGACCCCAACAGCAACAACTTCCACCTGTACACGATCGTCATCGGCTCCCAGACCCTGCACGCCACCGGCTACGCCATGGGCGTCGCCAAGGACGGCGCGGACTCGGCGGTCATCGCCTACTTCGGCGACGGCGCATCCAGCCAGGGCGACGTCGCCGAATCGTTCACCTTCGCCGCGGTCTACAACGCCCCGGTGGTGTTCTTCTGCCAGAACAACCAGTGGGCGATCTCCGAGCCGACCGAGAAGCAGACCCGCGTCCCGCTCTACCAGCGCGCCCAGGGCTTCGGCTTCCCCGGCGTCCGCGTGGACGGCAACGACGTGCTGGCCTGCCTCGCGGTCACCAAGTGGGCGCTGGAGCGCGCCCGCAGCGGCGAGGGCCCGACGCTGGTCGAGGCGTACACCTACCGGATGGGCGCCCACACCACCTCCGACGACCCGACGAAGTACCGGGCCGACGAGGAGCGCGAGGCCTGGGAGGCCAAGGACCCGATCCTGCGCCTTCGCCGCTACCTGGAGGCCTCAAACCACGCGGACGAGGGATTTTTCGCGGAACTCGAAGCCGAGTCCGAGGCGTTGGGCAGGCGGGTGCGCGAAGCGGTCCGAGCCATGCCGGACCCGGACAACTTCGCCATGTTCGAGCATGTGTACGCGGACGGGCACGCGCTCGTCGACGAGGAGCGAGCGCAGTTCGCCGCCTACCAGGCGTCGTTCGCGGACGTAGAGGGGGTCTGATCATGGCGGCGGAAAAGATGGCGGTGGCCAAGGCGATCAACGAGTCGCTGCGCCGCGCCCTGGAGGCCGACCCCAAGGTCCTCGTCATGGGCGAGGACGTCGGCAAGCTCGGCGGCGTCTTCCGGGTCACCGACGGCCTGCAGAAGGACTTCGGCGAGAGCCGCGTCATCGACACCCCCCTCGCGGAGTCCGGCATCGTCGGCACCGCGATCGGTCTCGCCCTGCGCGGCTACCGCCCGGTGGTGGAGATCCAGTTCGACGGCTTCGTCTTCCCGGCGTACGACCAGATCGTCACCCAGCTCGCGAAGATGCACGCCCGCTCGCTCGGCAAGGTGAAGATGCCGGTCGTCGTGCGTATCCCCTACGGCGGCGGCATCGGCGCGGTCGAGCACCACTCGGAGTCCCCCGAGGCGCTGTTCGCGCACGTGGCGGGCCTGAAGATCGTCTCCCCGTCCAACTCCTCGGACGCCTACTGGATGATGCAGCAGGCCATCCAGAGCGACGACCCGGTGATCTTCTTCGAGCCCAAGCGCCGCTACTGGGACAAGGGCGAGGTCAACACGGAGGCCATCCCCGGCCCGCTGCACAAGGCGCGGGTGGTCCGCGAGGGCACCGACCTCACCCTGGCCGCCTACGGCCCGATGGTGAAGCTCTGCCAGGAGGTAGCCGACGCGGCCGCCGAGGAGGGCAGGTCCCTGGAGATCCTCGACCTGCGGTCCGTCTCCCCGCTGGACTTCGACTCCATCCAGGCCTCGGTCGAGAAGACCCGCCGCCTGGTCGTGGTCCACGAGGCACCGGTGTTCTTCGGCTCGGGCGCGGAGATCGCCGCCCGCATCACCGAGCGCTGCTTCTACCACCTGGAGGCCCCGGTGCTCCGGGTGGGCGGCTACCACGCCCCCTATCCGCCGGCCCGCCTGGAGGAGGAGTACCTTCCGGGCCTGGACCGGGTGCTCGACGCCGTCGACCGTGCCCTGGCGTACTGAGGAGAAGGTCGTGACGACGATGACGGAAGCGTCCGTACGCGAATTCAAGATGCCGGACGTGGGCGAGGGGCTCACCGAGGCCGAGATCCTCAAGTGGTACGTCCAGCCGGGCGACACGGTCACCGACGGCCAGGTGGTGTGCGAGGTCGAGACGGCCAAGGCGGCCGTCGAACTGCCCATCCCCTACGACGGGGTGGTGCGCGAGCTGCGCTTCGCCGAGGGCACCACGGTCGACGTGGGCACGGCGATCATCGCGGTGGACGTGTCGGGCGGGACGGCCGCTCCCGTGGCGGAGCCCGTGCCGGCTCCGGAGCCGGAGGAGAAGCCACAGGGCCGCCAGCCGGTCCTCGTCGGCTACGGCGTCGCCACCTCCTCCACCAAGCGCCGCCCGCGCAAGGGCCTGGAGGTGACGGTCGCCGAGGCCGCGGTGCAGGCGGCGGTCCAGAAGGAGCTGAACGGCCACGCCGAGGTCGCCGCAGTGGTCCCCGCGGCCCCCGCCGTGGATCGTCCGCGCCCGCTGGCGAAGCCGCCGGTGCGCAAGCTGGCGAAGGACCTGGGCGTCGACCTGGCCACGGTGACCCCGTCGGGCCCGGAGGGCGTCATCACGCGTGAGGACATCCACGCGGCGGTGGCGGCCGCACCGACGGCGGTCCCGGAACCGGCGCCGGCCGCGCCGACGGCTCCTGCCGTCGCGGCGGCTCCCGCGGTGTCGTACGACGGTGTGCGTGAGACCCGGGTCCCCGTCAAGGGCGTCCGCAAGGCGACGGCGGCGGCGATGGTGGGTTCGGCGTTCACGGCGCCGCATGTCACGGAGTTCGTGACGGTGGACGTGACCCGCACGATGAAGCTGGTGGAGGAGCTGAAGCAGGACAAGGACCTGCAGGGCCTCCGGGTGAACCCGCTTCTCCTCATCGCCAAGGCCCTGCTGGTCGCGATCCGGCGCAACCCGGACATCAACGCGTCCTGGGACGAGGCGAACCAGGAGATCGTGCTCAAGCACTACGTCAACCTGGGCATCGCCGCGGCCACCCCGCGGGGCCTGATCGTCCCGAACATCAAGGACGCCCACGCGAAGACGCTGCCGCAGTTGGCCGAGTCCCTCGGTGAGTTGGTGACCACGGCCCGGGACGGCAAGACCTCGCCCGGTGCCATGCAGGGCGGCACGGTGACGATCACCAACGTCGGCGTCTTTGGCATCGACACGGGGACGCCGATCCTCAACCCGGGCGAGGCGGCGATCCTGGCGGTCGGCGCGATCAAGCTCCAGCCGTGGGTCCACAAGGGCAAGGTCAAGCCCCGCCAGGTCACCACGCTGGCCCTGTCCTTCGACCACCGCCTGGTCGACGGCGAACTGGGCTCCAAGGTCCTCGCGGACATCGCGGCGATCCTGGAACAGCCGAAGCGGTTGATCACCTGGGGCTGAGAGCCCATAGGTCGGGAAAGTGGGCGGTCGCAACTTCGTCTTGCGACCGCCCACTCGCTTTCAGAGCCGGTTCAGCACGTAGACCGGCGCCCCTTCCTCCGTCCCGCCCCGCGAGTAAATGCAGGCGTGCTTGCGCAGCAGCCGGAGACACTCGTTGACGCGGTGCACCGTCAGGCCGGTACGCGCGGCGATCGATTCGAGCGGCTCCCGCAGCTCACCCCGCTCGACGAGGACCGGGGCGATGACGACGGCCACCGTCCACACGTCCTCGGTCACCGACAACCGCCGTCGCCAGTCGGCGAGTACGGACTCGGTGGTCGGCAGCGCCGGGGGCGGGCCGTACGGCTTACGACGTTCGAGGACGAGTTCGTCGAGCCGGTCGGCGATTCGTTCCATGGCCCGGACCATGGCCTGCTGCACGGCGAGCCTGCTCTTCTGCAACTCGATCAGTTCGCGCTGCCCGTCCGCCAACTGCTCGTCCAGCTGAAGGTTGTGCGCCTCAAGCCGGACGATGGCCTCGGCGACCTGGTCCGGCATGGCGTAGGCGATGGGGGCGCCTGGTTCGGTGGGCTGCACCTCGGCCTCTTCGAGAGTGTAGGAACCCTCTCGCTGGACTGTCGCGACGACTTCGGCGACCCACTGTTTGAAGGGGGCGCAGGCGGGCTTCGTGCAGCCGTTGACGAGGATGATCAGGCCCTGGAGATCGATGAGATTCATGTCTCGACGCCAGTCCCGACCTGCGGGAATGCTGAGAGCGTGACTTCCAGTCACGCTCTCGAGACTCTCTCGATGCGTCTCCGGGACGTGATCCGCCAGTGCCTTGCTGGGCGTGGTGTAACCCAGCTCCTTGCACACATCCACCGCCGGGAACCAGTGCTTTCCGTCCGGCATGGTCAGTCGTCGTACCCGGGCTCCGGTCGCCGCGTACACGAAGTCGCTGACGTCGATCGCCTCGTGAGACTTGGCGGGCTTCGCTTGCTTGTTGGGTTCGTTCATGGGAACCACCTCCGCCGCGGAACGTAGGGCGAAGGAAATCGAATATGTCAGTCAAATACTGCGATGTTCACGATTGCGAGGGAAGGATGAGAGTTCTGCCGCGCCGGGTCGCTCGGGCATGCGAAAGGCCCGCCGCAGGTGTTGCGGCGGGCCTTCGTCGTCCGGGTGCCGGGGTGTCAGCCGAGGCGGGCGAAGCCGTAGTTGAGGAGCTTCGTGGCGTCCGTGGCGCGCTGGGTGATCGACGAGGAGGCGAGGACGGTGCCGATGACCGTCTTGCCCTTGCGGGTCGCGGCGAAGACCAGGCAGTACTTGGCCTCGGGGCCGGAGCCGGTCTTCACGCCGATGGCGCCGCTGTAGCTGCTGAGAAGCGTGTTGGTGTTGGTCCAGGCACCCATGGTGCGGGTGGAACCGGTCTTGGTGATCGTCTTCGCCGTGTACTTCTTCGTCTTGACGACCGTACGGAACGTGGCGTTCTTCATCGCGCTGCTGGCGATCTTCGTCAGGTCGCGCGGCGTCGAGTAGTTGTTGCCGTTGCCGATGCCGTCGAAGGAATCGAAGTGCGTGTTCGTCAGGTGCAGGCTCTTGGCGGCGGCGTTCATCTTGGAGATGAAGTTGGCGACGCGCTTGGCGCGGGTGGTGCCCGAGCCGTACGTGTCGGCGAGCGCGTAGGCGGCGTCGCAGCCGGAGGGCAGCATCAGCCCGTAGAGCAGCTGGCCGACGGTGACCTTGTCGCCGACGATCAGGTGCGCCTGGGAGGCGTTGTTGGCGACGACGTAGTCGCTGTACGCCTTCTGGATCGTGACCTTCTTGGCGAGGTTCAGGTTCGACTGCGCGAGCACGACCTTGGCGGTCATGATCTTCGTGGTCGAGCCGGTGGACAGCTTGGTGTCCGCCTTCTTCGTGTACAGCGAGGCGGCGTTGGCGTTGTTCATGAGGTAGCCGCCCTTGGCCACAATGGTGGGCGCCGTGACAGCCTGCGCGGGCGCCGCGGTGAGGGCCCCGGTGGCGAGCAACGCGCCGGACGTGACGGCGACGGCGACAGCTCTGCGGAAGCGGGTGCCCTTAATGCCGGTAATCAAGTGAGTTACCCCGAGTCGAGTCGAATGCCCCTGTAGTGCGGCCAAGTTGAGGCGGCAGGGAAGTGCGGGCCGCACGTGTAGGACACGTAAGTAGCACAGATGGTTGTGCGGTTGCTGGGGGAGACATAGGTCACGTCCGCATGGTGGACGGCCCTCCTGCATGCGTACGTGTTGTATCTATCCTGTGGACATGAGCCTGGCCGTCAAGCAGCCCCCCGCCGCCGACCGTGTGTACTCCCATGTCAAGCAAGCCGTCCTGGACCGTCACTACGAGGGCGGCACGCTCCTCACCGAGGGCGAACTGGCCGAGGCCGTAGGGGTGTCCCGCACCCCGGTCCGCGAGGCGCTGCTGCGTCTCGAGGTCGAGGGCCTGATCAAGCTCTACCCGAAGAAGGGCGCCCTGGTGCTGCCCGTCTCCGCGCAGGAGATCGCGGACGTGGTGGAGACCCGGATGCTGGTCGAGGAGCACGCGGTACGCAAGGCCGTACCGCCGTCGGCGATGCTCGTGGCCCGTCTGGAGGAACTGCTGGACCGGCAGAAGGCCGAAGCCGCCGCCGGTGACCTGGCCGCCGCGGCCGTCACGGACCGCTGCTTCCACGCCGAGATCGTCCGCGACGGCGGCAACGAGATCCTCTCCCGGCTCTACGACCAGCTCCGCGACCGCCAGCTGCGCATGGGCGTCGCGATCATGAACGCCCACCCCGACCGGATCGCCAAGTCGCTCACCGAGCACGAGGAGATACTGGACGCGCTGCGCGCCGGGGACGCGGACCGTGCCGTCGAGCTGGTGCACCGGCACGTCGACTGGTTCGCGCACCTGGCGCGGGGTGAGGTCCGATGAGCCGCAGCAGCGTCTCGTTGCCCGGTGATCCGCCCGGCGGCCGCCGGGCCGTCGCGGTGTGGTCCATAGGCGTCTCGGTCTACTTCGTCGCCGTCATCTTCCGTACGTCCCTCGGCGTCGCCGGTCTCGACGCCGCCGACCGCTTCCATGTCAACGCCTCGGCGCTGTCCACCTTCTCGATACTCCAGCTGCTGGTCTACGCCGGCATGCAGATACCCGTCGGCCTGCTGGTCGACAGCCTCGGCACCAAGAAGGTGCTCTCCATCGGCGCGGTGCTGTTCACGGCCGGCCAGCTGGGCTTCGCGTTCTCCCCGTCGTACGGCACCGCGCTCGCCTCGCGCGCGCTGCTCGGCTGCGGCGACGCCATGACCTTCATCAGTGTGCTGCGGCTCGGTACCCGCTGGTTCCCGGTGCGGCGCGGGCCGCTCGTCGCACAGCTCGCCGGTCTGGTCGGCATGGCGGGCAACCTCGTCTCCACGCTGGTCCTGGCCCGGCTGCTGCACGGCATCGGGTGGACCCCGGCGTTCGCGGGCAGCGCGCTGGCCGGGGTGGTCGTGCTCGTTCTCGTGCTGTGCTTCCTCAAGGACCACCCGGAGGGGTACGAGCCGGCGCCCTTCCCACACCGGGGCGCGGCGTACGTACGGAAGCAGATCGCCGCGTCCTGGCGGGAGCCGGGGACCCGGCTGGGTCTGTGGGTGCACTTCACCACCCAGTTCCCGGCGATGGTGTTCCTGCTGCTGTGGGGGCTGCCGTTCCTGGTCCAGGCGCAGGGGCTGTCCCGTGCCACGGCCGGTGAACTGCTGACGCTGGTCGTGCTCTCCAACATGGTGATCGGTCTGGTCTACGGCCAGATCGTCGCGCGGCATCACGCGGCGCGGCTGCCGTTGGCGCTGGGCACGGTCGGGGCGACGGCCGTCGTGTGGGCGGCGACGCTGGTGTATCCGGCCGAGCACGCGCCGATGTGGCTGCTGGTGGTGTTGTGTGCGGTGCTGGGGGCGTGTGGGCCGGCGTCCATGCTCGGCTTCGACTTCGCGCGGCCGGCGAATCCGCCGGAGCGGCAGGGGACCGCGTCCGGGATCACCAATATGGGTGGATTCGTGGCCTCGATGACGACGTTGTTCGCGGTGGGTGTGCTGTTGGACGCGACCGGCGACGACTACTCGGTGGCGTTCTCGTGCGTGTTCGTGCTGCAGGCGATCGGGGTCAGCCAGATCCTGCGGCTGCGGGGGCGGGCGGCTCGGCGGGAGCGGGAACGGTTGGTGGCGAGCCGGGTGGAGACGGTGCACGTGCCTGCGTGATTTCTCCTCCCACCCACGCACCACCCGTTTCCAGTCGGCAGTGAGGCTGGGCGACCTGTGGGGGCGATCGCCGTCGGCGGCTTTCCGAGCGTGCGGTCGGTCAGCCGGCGGTACGGCGATCGGGCGGGCGTCGATGCGGCCATCGGGTGGGCGCCGGGGCGGCGATCGGTCAGTCGGCGGTGTGGTGAGTCGGGTGGGCGCCGGGCGGCGATCGGGCAGTCGGCGGTGTGGTGAGTCGGGTGGGCGCCGGGCGGCGATCGGGCAGTCGGCGGTGTGGTGAGTCGGGTGGGTGCCGGGGTGGTGCGGCTGGGGGTCAGTTCGTCGTCGGTACGAGGGTGAGGTAGGTCAGGCCCAGTACGCCTCGGTAGGTCAGCCAGGACGCTCGGTGGGTGTCCAGGCGGGCCCGGGTCTCCGTGGCCAGGGGGTGGCCGGGGTTGGCCGCCAGCCATACCTCCTGGTCCGCCTGGTACGCCGACTCGAACTCCTCCCATTCCGCTGGGCTCGCCGTCTCCGTCCACTCCGGGCGGAAGCCCGCCGCCACCGCCAGGTCGACCAGGGCCGCCAGGTCGTGGTGGTCGGCGGTCGAGGCGCCCGGCCACATCCCGGAGAGCTCCGCCTCGGTCGGGGTGCGCTGCCAGAAGCCCTCGCTGAGCAGGACCCGCCCGCCGTCGGTCACCAGCCGCCGCAGCTCCCGCAGGGCCGTCACCAGGTCGTCGCCCAGCGCCTGGCTCGCCCCGAGGCACAGCACCACGTCGGCCGGGCCGCGAGCCGTGCCCGCCGCCGACTCCTCGGCGAACTCCACCCGGTCGGCCAGCCCGCGCGCCTCGGCGGCCCGCTGTCCGCGCGCCAGATCCCCGGCGTGCACATCCAGTCCGACGCCGTGTGCGCGGGGTACGGCGTCCAGCAGGCGGAGCATCAACTCGCCCCAGCCGCAGCCGATGTCGAGCACGGTGGTGGGGTGCGTGGCCGCGAGCCGCCGTACCATCGCGGCCGCGCGGGTCTCGGAGAGCGGGCCGTGGAAGGTGAGGCGGGTCAGGCGGGGCGGGAGGTCGTCGTGCGCTGTGGTGGCAGTGGTCATGTCGGGCAAGGTAGATCTCGACGGCCGCCCAGGCACACCGAATTACCGGTGCGTGCCGCTGTTTCCCGTTTCCTGTGTCCCGTTTCCCGGCCGTCGGTCCGCGCTACCGCGAACCGCACTGCTACTGCGTGACCGCGAAGTTCCGCAGGATCGCCGCCGTCAGCTCCGGGTCGCCCTCTGCCTTCACCCGGTCCGCGACCGCGTCCGCGGTGGTGCGGCCGCAGGCCAGGCGGACGTAGGTCTCCCAGTCGAGGGTGAAGATGGCCGCGGGGCCGAGGGCGGGGGTGGTCTCCAGGGTGCCGCGGCCCTGGATGTCGATGCGGATGGTGCGCAGGAACTCCACCGGCCCGTGCACATCGAAGATGACCGCCGAACTGCGCGGCGCGCCCGAGTCGTTGGCGACCACCCGGGGCAGCTCGCCGAGCAGCACGTCCCGGGCCACCAGCGCGCCCGGCGAGTCGAGGTTGCCGGGCCGGCCCAGCGCCGCCCGCAGGTCCTGCTCGTGCGCCCACACGGTGAACGCGTGGTTGCGCATGGCCTCTTCGAGGGTGATCTCCTTGCTCATCGGCCCGCGCACGAGGTGCCCCGGCTCCCGCGACTCGTTGCGCAGCTGGCGGTTGCGGCGGATGACCGTGTACTCCAGCTCCGAGGTCATCTCCGGCGCCGTGTGATGCCGTCGTACGTCGACCTGCATCTCCATGTAGCGCTGGTGCTCGTTGGTGACGTGGTAGAGGTCGCGCGGAAGGGTGTGGATCGGGCGCGGGTCGCCCAGCATCTCGGTGTCCATCCCGATGACATGGGAGACCACGTCCCGCACCGACCAGCCCGGGCATGGTGTCCGCCGGTTCCACTCGCCCTCGGGAAGGGGCGTCACCAGCTCGGATATCGCTTCGATGGAGTGGGTCCAGGCGTCGGCGTAGGGCTGGAGAGTGGGATGCAGACTCACGGAACGGGACCCCTCGGCGGTCGGTACTCGGGCAGGTTGTGGCGGCGCTGCCAGTGGGCGGTGGCTGCTGTCGGCGGGTGTCTTGAAACGCTAAGTTACGCTGCTGTGAGGCACCCCGGCAGTGCTTTCGTGTGACGATCGTAGGCCCGTGTGGACGGCTCGAATGCCAGGACGGTGGTAGTGTGCGCGCCTCGCTCATCCAGATCGATGTAAACGAGGGCGAATCGGTCGAATCTCGTCGGCGGCGCGCGACCGCGCTGGTGCGCGAGCAGGCGGACGCCGATCTCGTCGTACTGCCTGAGCTGTGGACGACCGGTGCGTTCGCCTACGAGGAGTTCGCCGGCGAGGCCGAGCCGCTCGAGGGCCCGACGTACGAGGCGATGGCGAAGGCGGCGAGCGACGCGGGCGTCTGGCTGCACGCCGGCTCCATCCCCGAGCGAGACCCCGAGGGCCCCCTCTACAACACGGCTCTCATCTTCTCCCCCTCCGGTGATCTGGCCGCGGCCTATCGCAAGATCCACCGCTTCGGCTTCGACAAGGGCGAGGCGGTGCTGATGGGCGCCGGGCAGGAACTGGTGACCGTGCGCCTCCCGGAGACCACGCTGGGCGTGGCCACCTGCTACGATCTCCGCTTCCCCGAACTCTTCCGCGCACTCGTCGACGCCGGCGCCGAGACGATGGTGGTCTCGGCGGGCTGGCCCGAGCGGCGACGCGCACACTGGACGCTGCTGGCCCAGGCGCGGGCGGTCGAGAACCAGGCGTTCGTGCTCGCGTGTGGAACGGCCGGGACGCATGCCGGAGTTCCGCAGGCGGGTCACTCGATCGTGGTCGATCCCTGGGGCGAGGTCCTGGCCGAGGCGGGCGCCGGCGAGGAGGTCCTCACCGTCGACCTCGACCCGGCCAAGGTCGCCGCCACCCGAGAACAGTTCCCGGCGCTCAAGGACCGCCTGCTGGGGCTCGAAACTCCCCGGCGCTAGTCCTCCCCGGGGCGTCGGTCGTCTCCGGCGTCGGCCGTCTCCCGCGTCGGTCCTCCCCGGGGTCGGTCGTCCTTGGCGTCAGTCCTCCTCCCGCTCCTTGTCGGCGAGGTGGATCACGCAGACCGCCACCGCGATCAGCAGCGCCGGATCCGCGTCCTCCCGTACGACGTCGACACCGTAGGTCTCCCGGACGTGCAGCCAGCGCCGGGAGACCACGGCCAGCAGCTCACCGTCGTACTCCACGGCGAACTCACGGTCGAGGATCTTGCCGCTGACGTCCAGTTCGGTGCCGTCGACCAGGTGCACGCGGTAGTGGTTGCGCAGCAGCGAGAGCCGCTTGCGCCTGATGGTGGCCAGGGGTTCGCCCTCGCGTTCGATCACCATGGTGTCGCGCAGGGCGAACATCTTCTGATGGATGTCGACGAGCACGCGCCCCTGCCGGTCCTTCAGCTCGAACGTGTCGCGCACCCGCATGGCCTTGCCGTCGACGAGGAACACCTTGTCGCCGTGGTCGTCCTCGATCCAGTAGTCCTCGCCGAAGCCGAGGAGCCGGTCGCGTACCAGGAATCTCATGTCCGTACCCCTTCCCGGCCCACCGGCCCGAAACGCCGCCGGTAGTCCGACGGGCTGAGCCCGGTCTCGCGCCGCAGCCGTGCGCGCAGGTTGGCCGCGGTGCCCAGGCCGCTGCGCGAGGCCACCACGTCCAGTCGTTCCTCGCCGCGTTCGATCAGCCGGCAGGCGAGGGCCACGCGTTCCCCGGTCAGCCAGGCCAGCGGGGTGGTGCCGAGCTGGGCGCGGAACCGGCGGTGCAGGGTGGCCGGGGAGAGGGCCGCCCGCGCCGCCAGGTCCGCCACGGTCAGCGGCTCGCCCAGCCGTTCCTGTGCCCAGGCCAGCAGCGGGCCGAGCGAGTCGTCCGGCACCTCGGGCACCGGCCGTTCCACGAACTGGCGCTGTCCGCCGTCCCGGTGCGAGGCGAACACCAGCCGCCGGGAGACCGCGTTGGCGAGCTCGGCGCCGTGGTCCTGCCGCCAGATGTGCAGCCCCAGGTCGAGCGCGGCCGCGCTGCCGGAGGCGGTGAGCAGGTCGCCGTCGTCGACGAAGAGCACGTCCGGACGGAGCAGCACCCGCGGATGCAGCTGCCGGAAGGCGTCGGCCCAGCGCCAGTGCGTGGTGGCCGGCCGCCCGTCCAGTAGCCCGGCCTCGGCGAGCGCGAAGGTCCCGGTGCAGAAACTCACCACCCGCACCCCGCGCGCGTGCGCCCGCCGGATCGCGTCGAGGACGTCCGCACCGCGCGGTACGACGTTGTCCGGGCGCCCCGGTACGACGAGCGTGTCCGCCGCGTCCACCGCCGTCAGCCCGGCCACTCCGCTCAGGGTGAAGAAGCCGTGGTTCATCCGCACCTCGGGGGTGGGCGCGCACAGGGTCACCTCGTACGGCGGCACGGACAGCCCGAGCTCCGGCCGCGGCAGCCCGAACAGCTCGGTGGCGACACCGACCTCGAACGGATTGGTGCCCGCGTCCACGATCACGGCCACCCGATGCGTCGACTGCGAGGATCCTTGCGTCATGTGCGATTTCTAGCACTCCCCCGACCACCGGGCGAGCGCCCAGGATGAACGCCATGAACGCCACGAGCAGCGCCACGAACAGCGATCCCGTCTCCCTCGCCGACGCCCTCGGCTCCTTCGAGGACCTGTGGAGCCCCCGGATCGTCACCGCCGTCAACGACTACGACGTCCGCGTCGCCAAGGTCCAGGGCGAGCACCTCTGGCACGTCCACGACCACACCGACGAGTTCTTCCTGGTGCTGGCGGGCGAGCTGCACATCGCCCTGCGGGAGGACGCCGGCGAGCGCACGGTCGTCCTGCACAAGGGCTCGGTCTTCACCGTCCCCCGCGGCACCGAGCACAAGCCGGCCGCCCCGGCCGGAGCCTCGATCCTCCTCTTCGAACCGACCGGCACCTCCACGGTCGGCGACCGGCACGACGAGATCCCCTCCCACGTGGACGCGACCACGGGCCACACCCTCGCCTGACCAGGGAAGACGCGAGTTGTCCACAGGGGGGAACGCACTTCCGCCGGCAAGTGGCACCCTTGATCCATGAGCGACACATCCCCGGCCCCCACCCCGCGCCGTGCCCGCGTCCGTGCCCCCGAGCTGATCGGCAAGGGCGGCTGGCTGAACACCGGCGACAAGCAGTACACCCTCGCGGACCTGCGCGGACGCATCGTCATCCTGGACTTTTGGACGTTCTGCTGCATCAACTGCCTGCACGTCCTGGACGAGCTGCGGGAGCTGGAGGAGCGGCACCGGGACACGGTGGTGATCATCGGGGTGCACTCGCCGAAGTTCGTGCACGAGGCGGAGCACCAGGCGGTCGTCGACGCCGTGGAGCGGTACGGCGTGGAGCACCCGGTGCTCGACGACCCGGAGCTCGCCACCTGGAAGCAGTACGCGGTGCGGGCCTGGCCGACGCTGGTGGTGATCGACCCCGAGGGATATGTCGTCGCCCAGCACGCCGGCGAGGGCCACGCGCACGCGATCGCACGGCTGGTCGAGGAGCTGGAGGCGGAGCACGAGGCGAAGGGCACCCTGCGGCGCGGCGACGGCCCGTACGTGCCGCCGGAGCCCGAGCCGACCGCTCTGCGCTTCCCCGGCAAGGCGCTGCTGCTGCCCTCCGGGAACTTCCTGGTCAGCGACACCACCCGGCACCAGCTGGTGGAGCTGGCCGAGGACGCGGAGACGGTCGTGCGGCGGATCGGCTCCGGCATCCGCGGCTTCGCCGACGGTCCGGCGGCCGACGCCGCCTTCAGCGAACCGCAGGGCCTGGCGCTTCTCGACGACGGCTCGGTGGTCGTCGCCGACACCGTCAACCACGCCCTGCGCCGCCTCGACCCGGCCACCGGCGAGGTGACCACGCTCGCCGGCACCGGCCGCCAGTGGTGGCAGGGCTCCCCGACCTCGGGCCCGGCCCGCGAGATCGACCTCTCCTCCCCCTGGGACGTGGCGGTCTTCGGCGGCAAGGTGTGGATCGCCATGGCGGGCGTGCACCAGCTGTGGGCGTACGACCCGGAGAGCCGGACGGTCGCGGTCGCCGCCGGCACCACCAACGAGGGGCTGGTGGACGGGCCGACGGCCGAGGCCTGGTTCGCGCAGCCGTCCGGTCTGGCCGCCACCGCCGACCGCCTCTGGCTCGCCGACTCCGAGACCAGTGCCCTGCGCTGGGTCGACCTGGACGGACACGTCCACACCGCCGTGGGTACCGGCCTCTTCGACTTCGGTCACCGGGACGGCGCGGCCGATCAGGCGTTGCTCCAGCACCCGTTGGGTGTGACGGTGCTCCCCGACGGTTCGGTCGCGGTGTCCGACACCTACAACCACGCGCTGCGCCGCTACGACCCCGCGACCGGCGAGGTCACCACGCTGGCGACGGATCTGAGAGAGCCGAGCGACGCGGTGCTGGTCGGCGACGACATCGTGGTGGTCGAGTCGGCCCGCCACCGGCTGACCCGGCTGCGGCTGCCCGAGGAGGCGGTCCGGGTGGAGTCGGTCGCCCACCGCACCCAGCGGGCGGCGACCGAGGTGACCCCCGGCCGCCTCCGGCTGGACGTGATCTTCCAGGCCCCGGCGGGCCAGAAGCTGGACGTGCGCTACGGCCCTTCGACGCGGCTCCTGGTGTCCTCGACCCCGCCGGAGCTGCTGCTCAAGGGCGACGGTCCGGACACGGACCTGTCCAGGGAGCTGGAGCTGAACCCGGCCGTGACCGAGGGCGTCCTGCACGTCTCGGCGATGGCCGCGTCCTGCGACGACGACCCGGCCAACGAGTACCCGGCCTGCCATGTCCACCAGCAGGACTGGGGGGTGCCGGTCCGCCTCACGGAGGGCGGAGCGGACCGGCTGCCGCTGGTCCTGGCCGGAATGGACCAGGAGGCCTAGGCGTCTTCGTCAGGCGCCGTACCCGCCGCCGTATTCGTCCTGGTGGTGATGGTGCCGTTCCTCGACAACCGTCGTCGGCGGCACCATGACCCGCCGGCGGCGGGCGATGTTGGTGAACGTGGCGACGCCGATGATCCCGACCGCCATCAGGATCAGGCCGACGACATCGAGGTTGACGCCCTGCATGTGCCAGTCGGTCGCGAACGTGAGGATGGCCCCCACGGCTATGAGGATGATGCATCCGCCGAGCCCCATGAGCGTTGCCTCCCCTTCAGGTTCGGTGGTTCCGGTCCACACCGGGTACCCAGGGGCGGGCGGGGCATGTGCAACTAGCCCTCCAGGAAAGCCGTCAGCGCGTTCGCGAGGAGGAACGGGTCGTCGGCGCCGCAGAGTTCACGGGCGCTGTGCATGGAGAGGATCGCCGCGCCGATGTCGACGGTCTGGATGCCGTGGCGGGCCGCGGTGATCGGGCCGATCGTGGTGCCGCAGGGCATGGAGTTGTTGGAGACGAAGGTCTGGAAGGGGACCCCGGCCCGGTCGCAGGCGGCGGCGAAGATCGCGCGGCCCGAACCGTCCGTCGCGTAGCGGTTGTTGACGTTGACCTTGAGGATCGGGCCACCGTTGAGGCGGGGGTGGTGCGTGGGGTCGTGGCGCTCCGCGTAGTTGGGGTGGACGGCGTGACCGGTGTCGGAGGAGAGACAGACGGTGGCGGCGAGGGCCCTCGCCCGGTCCTCGTAGGATCCGCCGCGAGCCAGTACCGAGCGCTCCAGCACGCTGCCGAGCAGCGGGCCGTCGGCGCCGGTGTCGGACTGGGAACCGGTCTCCTCGTGGTCGAAGGCGGCGAGCACCGGGATGCAGGGGAGCTGCGCGCCGCCCGCCGCCACGGCCGCGAGGGCCGCCGTACCGGCGTGCACGGACAGCAGGTTGTCCATCCGGGGGCCGGCCATCATCTCCTGGTCGCGGCCCAGGTAGGCCGGCGGTTCGATGGCGTAGGTCATCAGGTCCCAGCCGGTCACCGAGCCGGCCGGCAGACCCGACTCCTGCTCCAGGAAGGCGATCAGGTCACCGTCGCGGATGTCGTCACCGAGGCCCCAGATCGGCTGCAGATGGCGCTGCTTGTCCAGCTTGAGCCCGTCGCTGCTGACCGCGCGGTCCAGGTGGATGGCGAGCTGGGGCACCCGCAGCAGCGGCCGGCGCACGTCGACCAGCCGGGTGGTGCCGTCGCGCAGGCTGAGCCGGCCGGCCAGGCCCAGGTCCCGGTCGAGCCAGGAGTTCATGAGCGGTCCGCCGTAGATCTCCACGGCGACCTGGCGGAAGCCGTGCGCCCCGGTGTCCGGGCGGGGCTTCACCCGCAGGTTCGGGGAGTCGGTGTGCGCGCCGACGATCCGGAACGGCGTGTGGGGTGCGGCGCCCTCCGGGACGTACCAGGCGATGATCGCGCCGCCGCGCAGCACGTACTTGCCGCCCGCCGTCCCGTCCCAGGCGTCCGTCTCGGCGACCTGCCGGAAACCGGCCTTCTCCAGCCGTTCACCGGCGTTCGCCACGGCGTGGTACGGCGTGGGGCCGGCCGCGAGGAAGGACATCAGGTCGTCGGTGTGGCCGCGGTCGAAGGCGACAGGGGTGCGCGCAGCGCTCCGCGGAGTGGCGGTGGCGGGCGACGGGCGGGCTGGTTCGCTCATGCTCTTCACCTTAACGACGTACGGTGGCCCGCTCCCGGGGAGGGAGCGGGCCACCGTGGGCAAACCGGGTTGATCGGAACGATCAGAAAGCCGCCTCGTCCAGCTCCATCAGGTCGAGGTCGACGTCGGCCGCGATCTTGCGGGCCAGGGTGACACCCGGCAGCACGTTGGCCGCGAAGAACTTCGCCGCCGCGATCTTGCCGGTGTAGAAGGCGACGTCCTTGGAGGACACGGCCTTGGTGGACGCCGTCTCCAGCTTCTCGGCGGCGACCGCGGCGCCCTTGAGCAGCAGGTAGCCGACGATCACGTCGCCGGAGGCGAGCAGCAGGCGGGTGGCGTTCAGGCCCACCTTGTAGATGTTCTTGACGTCCTGCTCGGTGGCCGCGAGGTCGGTCAGCATCAGGCCGACGATCGCCTCCAGCTCCACGGCCGCCTTCGCGAGGTGCTCGCGGGCGCCCGCCAGCTCCTCGCCGCCGGTGCCGAGCGCCAGGAACTTCTTGATGTCCTCGGCGAGGGAGTTCAGCGCCGCGCCCTGGTTGCGGACGATCTTCCGGAAGAAGAAGTCCTGGCCCTGGATGGCGGTGGTGCCTTCGTAGAGGGTGTCGATCTTGGCATCGCGGATGTACTGCTCGATCGGGTACTCCTGCAGGAAGCCGGAGCCGCCGAAGGTCTGCAACGACTGGGCCAGCTGCTCGTAGCCCTTCTCGGAGCCGTAGCCCTTGACGATCGGCAGGAGCAGGTCGTTGAGCGCGTGCTCGGCCTTCGGGTCCTCGCCGTTCGCCTCCTTGACCGCGATCGCGTCCTGGATCGAGGCGGTGTAGAGGACCAGGGCGCGCATGCCCTCGGCGTACGCCTTCTGCGTGATCAGCGAGCGGCGGACGTCGGGGTGGTGGGTGACGGTGACCTTGGGCGCGGACTTGTCCATGAAGTTCGCCAGGTCGGGACCCTGGACGCGCTCCTTGGCGTACTCCAGGGCGTTGAGGTAGCCCGTCGACAGCGTGGAGATCGCCTTCGTGCCGACCATCATGCGGGCGAACTCGATGATCCGGAACATCTGGCGGATGCCCTCGTGCTTGTCGCCGATCAGCCAGCCCTTGGCCGGGTGCCGGTCGCCGAAGGTCATCTCGCAGGTGTTGGAGGCCTTGAGGCCCATCTTGTGCTCGACGTTCGTGGCGTAGACGCCGTTGCGCTCGCCCAGCTCGCCGGTCTCGTGGTCGAAGAGGTACTTCGGGACGAGGAAGAGCGACAGCCCCTTCGTGCCCGGTCCGGCACCCTCGGGCCGGGCCAGCACGTAGTGGAGGATGTTCTCCTCCATGTCGTGCTCACCGGAGGTGATGAACCGCTTCACGCCTTCGATGTGCCAGGAGCCGTCCGCCTGCTGGACCGCCTTGGTGCGGCCGGCGCCGACGTCCGAACCGGCGTCCGGCTCGGTGAGCACCATGGTCGAACCCCAGGTCCGGTCCACGGCGAACTGCGCCCACTTCTTCTGCTCCTCGGTGCCCTCCTCGAAGAGGATGCGGGCGAACGCCGGGCCGGAGGAGTACATCCACACGGCCGGGTTGGCGCCGAGGACCAGCTCCGCGTACGCCCAGATCAGCGACGGGGGAGTGGTGGTGCCGCCGAGCTCCTCGGGCAGGCCGAGCCGCCAGTACTCGGAGTCCATGAAGGCCTTGTAGCTCTTCTTGAAGGAGGCCGGAACCGGCGCGGTGTTGGTCTCCGGGTCGAAGACCGGCGGGTTGCGGTCGGCGTCGGCGAAGGACTCGGCCAGCTCGTTCTCGGCGAGCCGGGTCAGCTCCTCCAGGACGCTCTTCGCGGTGTCGGTGTCCATCTCGGCGAACGGGCCGGTGCCGTACAGCTTGTCGCGACCGAGCACTTCGAAGAGGTTGAATTCGATGTCGCGGAGGTTGGACTTGTAGTGCCCCATGGTGACGGCTCCGTATCCGGATCGGCGAGGCACTGAATCCCCGCGCAAGCTTTCACATACCAACGAGTAGCTCCGATGATGCTACCCGTCGGTAATAAGACGCAACCCCCATCGGGTGAAGTGTGAGAAGGGTCTACCTTCTCGCGGAGGCCGCGTGTCTCGGTAGGCTTGCGCCCATGTACGGCTACGACCAGAACGTCGGTGCTCAGCAGCAGTACGCCCAGCCGCAGCAGCAGATGCCCGGCGCGGGCGGGTACGGCCAGCAGCCCCCGCTCTACCCCGAGCCGTCCCCGCCCTCGCTCGCGGACGCGGTGCGGGCCTTCACCACGGGCCAGTTGACCGCCGAGGACTTCCAGCAGGTCTTCGCCACGTCCAAGGTGTACTGCCCGCGCGGCGACAACCCCGGCTTCCTCGCCCTGCACAACACCCAGCAGCCGGTGATCCCGATGTTCACCTCGCTGAAGGAGCTGCGGCGGTACGCGGGCAAGGAGTCCAAGTACTTCGTGATCACGGGCGCGGAGGTCATCGACCTGCTGCCGACCGGCTACGGCTTCGTCCTCGACATGGAGGGCGAGCACCGGATGGTCTTCGACGCGAAGGCGGTCGAACAGATGGTGGACTTCGCGATGCGGCGGATGTACGGCTGACATCCGCCGGGGCGGAAAAGCGCCTCAGAATGTCACAGGCATGTCATAGGGTGACCTCCGGCTGCCGCGCCCCGTACATCGCGCCTTCCTCATGGACGTGTCCGGGTGTCGCGCGGCGCTCTCGATCTCCCGGCGACGCCGGGATTCCTGTGGGGGGTCCATCACTGTGCGTATGCGCAGCACCTCGGCCGCGACGACGCTCGCGGTCCTCTTCAGCTCCGCCGTGCTCGGCGTCGCGGCGGCCGGTCCGGCGTCGGCGGTCCCCGTCACCATCGGCTCCCCCGGGGGCATCGTCGTGGACGCGCCCCTGGGGCGGGTGTTCGTCGGCAACGACACGAACGACAGCATCGTGGCCGCCGACTACAACGGCAATCGCGTCGACTCGGTGACCGGCATCGACGGCATCTTCGACCTGGCGCTGTCCGACGACGGCGCCACCCTGTACGCGACCGCGCGAGTCAGCCACGAGATCGTGGCCCTCGACGCGGCCACGCTGGACGTCAAGGCGCGCTACCCCGTGGCCACGGGCATCGGGCCGCTGTACGTCGAGTACTCCGCCGGAAAGGTGTGGTTCACCTACGAGGACGGCGACGGGAAGGGGAACCTGGGGTCGATCGACCCGGCGGTGGACCCGGCCGGCGGCGCCGACCCGATGGCCCTCGGGCTGTTCCCCGCGGACCAGGACCATCCCGTGGTCGGGGGCGGCGCCTTCCTCGACACCGACCCGTTCGAGCCCGGTCTGCTGGCCGTCGGGTCGAGCGACTTCAACGACATGTCCAAGGGCATGATGGCCGTCCTCGACGTCTCGGGTGCCGCTCCGCGGCTGACCGCCTGGCACGACGGCAGCTACCCCCTGGGCTATGTCAGCGACATCGACCTGGTGCCGGGTACGGCAGAGGTCCTGGTGCACGGCACCCAACGGCACTCCTACGCGGACGGGAAGTTCGGCCCCGCCGGCGCCTACCCGTCCGGGCGGAGCGCCGACATCGCCCCGAACGGCCTGGTGGCCCAGCTGACCGAGGAGCAGCTGGCGATCTACCGCCCGGACACGACCGTGCCGGTGCGCACCTACGCCGCCTCCTGGGCCGCCGACGTCGCCTGGGCCCCTGACTCCTCCCGGCTCTTCGCGCTGGTGTCCTCGCCCGGTGGCTACCAGCTCAGGGTGGTCACCGACCCGGCGCTCAGCGTCCCGGCCCTGACCGTCGACGCGCCGGCCTCGGCGCCCCGGGCCAAGAAGCTCACCGTCACCGGAAAGATCACCGCGAGCGTCTCCGTCCCGGCCGGTTCACGGCTCGCGGTGACCCGCACCGACCTGGAGTCCCCGAACGGCAAGGCGCTGGCCTCCGCCACGGTCAAGGCGGACGGCACGTACTCGTTCGCGGACACCCCGCCGGCCGGCGGCACGGTCACGTACAAGGTGAGCTTCGCGGGCGACGCCGGGCACACCGCGGCCTCCGCCTCCGGCAAGGTCGCGGTCTCCCGTACGGCGACGGGGCTGAGCCTGAACAACAACGGCAAGCTGTACAACTACGGCACCGACGTGAAGTTCACCGCGCACCTGGGGACGACGTACAAGAACCGCTCGGTCAAGATCTACGCCGACCCCTTCGGCGGCGACAAGGGCAAGAAGCTCATCAAGACCGGCAAGGTGGACTCGCACGGGAACATCGCCGCGTGGGTGGACATGACCCGGGACACGGCTGTCTCCGCGGTCTTCGACGGCGACGCCCGTTACGCGCCGAAGACCGTGCAGGCCACGGCGTACGCGCGGGTCAAGATCTCCACCGCGATCTCCAAGCACTACAGGACGGCGAAGATCGGTTCGACGTCGTACTACTGGTTCCACAAGAACACCGACCCGGTGTTCACCACGACCATGACCTACTACCCGGGCCGCGAGCACCGCATGGACCTGGAGGTCTACTACCAGGGGAAGTGGCACTCGACGGACTCCGAGTACTTCGCGCTCGGCACGAGCGGCAGGTCGGCCGTGCGGCTCGGCGCACCCGGCGAGTCCGGCATCCGGGCGCGGCTGCGTTCGGTGTACGTCAACGGTGCGTCCGGCGACACCGTGAACTCCACGACGTACAGCGGCTGGAAGTACATCTACTTCAGCAACTGATGCACTGATCCACTGATCCACTGATCGGCGATGACCGGGCCCGGAGGGAATGTCCTCCGGGCTTTCGCCGTTAGGGGTGGCAGAAAGTTCAACGCTCAACTAAACTGGGCGTACAAGGAGGAGCCAACATGCCTGCAGTGACCGTCGAGAACCCGCTGACCCTTCCCCGGGTGGCCGCACCGGCCGACGCCGTGGCCCGTCCCGTGCTCACCGTCACGACCGCGCCGAGCGGGTTCGAGGGCGAGGGCTTCCCGGTACGCCGGGCGTTCGCGGGGATCAACTACCGCCACCTCGACCCGTTCATCATGATGGACCAGATGGGTGAGGTGGAGTACGCGCCGGGCGAGCCCAAGGGCACGCCCTGGCACCCGCACCGTGGCTTCGAGACCGTCACCTACATCATCGACGGCATCTTCGACCACCAGGACAGCAACGGTGGCGGTGGCACCATCACCAACGGTGACACCCAGTGGATGACGGCCGGCGCCGGCCTGCTCCACATCGAAGCTCCGCCGGAGTCCCTAGTCATGTCCGGCGGTCTCTTCCACGGCCTCCAGCTGTGGGTGAACCTGCCGGCCAAGGACAAGATGATGGCGCCGCGCTACCAGGACATCCGCGGTGGCAACGTCCAGCTGCTGACGACCCCCGACGGCGGTGCGCTGCTGCGTGTCATCGCCGGTGAGCTGGACGGGCACGCCGGTCCCGGCATCACGCACACGCCGATCACGATGATCCACGCGACGCTGGCCCCCGGCGCCGAGCTCACGCTCCCCTGGCGCGAGGACTTCAACGGGCTGGCGTACGTGCTGGCGGGCAAGGGTGCGGTGGGCACGGAGCGCCGGCCGATCCACCTGGGCCAGACGGCCGTCTTCGGCGCGGGTTCCTCGCTGACCGTGCGCGCGGACGAGAAGCAGGACTCGCACACCCCGGACCTGGAGGTCGTCCTCCTCGGCGGGCAGCCGATCCGGGAGCCCATGGCGCACTACGGCCCGTTCGTCATGAACACCAAGGACGAGCTGATGCAGGCCTTCGAGGACTTCCAGAAGGGTCGCCTGGGCACGATCCCGGCGGTCCACGGAATGACGGACAGCGGCCCGCAGGCGTAACAGAGCCGCCACCCCAAGAGGCCCGACGTCCACGGACATCGGGCCTCTCACCTTTCCCCCGACCACCGACTCTCCCCTCCGCCGACGGAGTCGCTCCCGGGTCCTCGACCCCACCCTCTGACCGACCGAGTCGGGTGGTGGGTGGGCGTGGGTGGGTTCATCGGGGGCGGGTCACTCGGCAGGGGGTGCACTGCAGGGCGTGTGGCGGCTCTGCGTGATCCGCTGGACGCGTGTCCCTGTTGCCCGAGCCCGTGCGCCGGTTCGCCGCCTGGTGTGCCGTACTGCTGCTGGCCGCCGGCGTCGGCTGGGTCGGCATCCGGCTCTGCTCGGAGCTTCGCACCGCGGTCACCCCGGTGCTGCTCGCCCTCCTCGGCACCGCCCTGCTCGGGCCCCTGTACCGGCGGCTCGTCACAGCCGGCGTGCAGCGCTCCCTCGCCGCCGGTCTCACCTGCGTCGCCGTCGTCGCGGTCGTCGGCGGGGCCGTGTACATCGTGGTCGCCGCGCTCATCGACACCGGCGGCCAGATCACCTCGTCCCTCAAGAACGCCGCGAAGTCGCTCGCCCAGCACTTCGGCGCCGCCGGGACCTCGCTCGACGATCTCGCCGACAACGCCAAGGAGCTGCTGAGCAAGTTCGGCGGGACCGCCGCCTCCAACGTCATCAGCGGCGTCAGCGTGGTCGGCGAGGGCATCGCCATGGCCGTACTGGCTTTGCTGCTCGTCTTCTTCTTCCTCCGCGACTCGCATCTCGTCGTCGAGTCCATCCGGACCGTGGCGCCCGGCGGCAGCGCCGATCTGCTGGAGGCCATGGCCCGCCGTGCCTTCGAGCGGGTCGAGGGGTTCATGCGCGGCACCACCGTCATCGCGTTCATCGACGCCGTCTGCATCACCGTCGGTCTGCTGATCCTCCGGGTGCCGGGCGCCGTCGGGCTCGGCGCGCTGGTCCTCGTCGGCGCCTACATCCCCTACCTCGGCGCCTTCATCTCCGGTGCCGTCGCCGTACTGGTCGCCCTCGCCGACCGGGGTTTCGTCATCGCGCTGTGGGCGCTCGGCGTCGTACTCGCCGTGCAGGTGCTGGAGGGGCATGTGCTGCAGCCCATGATCCAGAGCCGCACCGTGCAGATGCATCCGGCGGTGGTGATGGTGACGATCACCGCAGGGGCCTCCGTCGCCGGGATCCTGGGCATGCTCCTCGCCGTACCGCTCACCGCGGCCGCTTTCGGAGTCGTGCACGAGCTGCGAGCGCGGTACTCGACGGACTAGACCGGCCCCGCGGACGGGCCGCCCCGCCCGGCCCCGTGGCTCCCTTACCCCTCGCAGCCCTCGTGGCCCTCGTACAGCTCGAACCAGATGCTCTTGCCCTCCCCGCGCGGCGCGACGCCCCAGGCCTCGGCCAGGAGCTCGATCAGGACCAGGCCCCGGCCGGAGGAGGCCAGCTCCCCGGGGCGGCGCTTGTGCGGGAGGTCGTCGCCGGCGTCCGTGACCTCGACGCGCAGCCGGCGCTCCGGGGCCTGGCCCCAGACCTCGGCGAGCAGCAGCGCGTCCGCGTCGGTGTGCACCAGTACGTTCGTGAGCATCTCGGAGACCAGCAGCACCGCCGAGTCGACCTGGTCGGGCGAGTCCCAGTCGTGCAGCAGCTCGCGCAGCTGCTGGCGGGCCTCGGCGATCCGCTCGGGCTCGTCCTGGGCCACCGACAGCAGGGTGCGGCGGACCCGGGGCCGTACGGCGATGGTCCCGTCGTCGCGTACGGCGCCCGGCCGGGACAGCAGCAGGACCGCGATGTCGTCCTCGCGGCGGTCGGCCAGCGGTCCGGTGGTGTGGTGCGAGGAGGGGCCGTGCACGGCCTGCACCAGGGCGTCGGCCAGTTTCTCCAGGTCGCTGTCGTGGTCCTCCATGATCGCCCGGACCCGCTGCCAGCCGCTCTCGATGTCATGGCCGCCGGTCTCGATCAGACCGTCGGTGCACATCATCATGATCTCGCCGGGTTCGAGGGTGAACCGCGTGGTCGGATAGTCCGCGTCGGGGTCGATGCCGAGCGGTAGCCCGCCCGCCGTCGGCCGTCGCAGCACCGTGCCGTCTGCCATCCGGATCGCCGGGTCGAGATGGCCCGCGCGGGCGATCTCCAGCACCCCGGTCACCGGGTCCGCCTCGACGTACAGGCAGGTCGCGAACCGCGTGTCGGCGATCTCCTCGTCGTAGGTGATCCCGTGCAGGAAACGGGAGGCCCGGGTGAGGACCGCGTCCGGGCGGTGGCCCTCGGAGGCGTAGGCGCGCAGCGCGATCCGGAGCTGGCCCATGATGCCCGCGGCGCGTACGTCATGGCCCTGGACGTCCCCGATGACCAGCGCGAACCGGCCGGACGGCAGCGGGATCATGTCGTACCAGTCGCCGCCCACCTGGAGTCCGCCGCCGGTCGGGATGTAGCGGGCGGCCGCGTCCATGCCGGGTATCTCGGGGCCGAGCGTCGGCAGCATGGAGCGCTGGAGACCGTCGGTCAGCTCCCGCTCCGAGTCGGCGATCCCGGCCCGGGACAGGGCCTGCGCCAGCATCCGGGCGACCGTGGTGAGCACGGACCGCTCGTCGGGTGTGAACGACACCGGGTAGGTGAACCCCGCCATCCAGGCGCCCATGGTCCGCCCGGCCACCGTCAGCGGCAGAAAGGCCCAGGACCGGCGGCCGAACCGCTTGGCCAGCGGCCAGGTGACCGGGTAGCGGGACCGGTACTGCTCGGCCGAGGAGATGTAGACGGCCCGGCCCGTCCGTACCACCTCCGCCGCCGGGTAGTCGGTGTCCAGCGGCATGCTGGTGAAGGGGCTGTCCTCGTCGATCTGCTGACCGTGGTGGCCGATCATCATCAGCCGGTCGCCCTTGACTCCGAAGACGGCCAGCCCGTCCGGGGAGAACCCGGGCATCGACAGGCCCCCGGCGACCCGCAGCACCTCCTCGGTGGATCGCGCCTCGGCCAGTGCCCGGCCCGCGTCCAGCAGGAACGCCTCGCGGGAGCGCCGCCAGTCGCCGGTGACCGGATGCTGGGCGGCGGTGCCGGGGGACGGCTCGGAGACCTCCTGAATGGTGCCCGTGACCCGGTAGACGCGCTCCTTGGAGTCGTACACCGGGCGAAAACGGCTGCGGACGGTACGGATCAGCCGGCCCCGCTCGTCCATGACCCGCAGTCGTACCTCGCCGAGCGTGCCCTCGGTGGCGGCCAGCCGGGTGATGCTGGTGTTCTCGTTCCAGTCCACCGGGTGGAAACGGGACCGGACCAGGGCTTCCGAGAGAAGGGACGGTTCGGCCGGCAGCCCTATGAGCCGCGCCGCCTCCGCATCCGCGGTGACCAGCCCGGTGGCCGTGTCCCAGTGCCACAGCCCGGTCGCGAGGGCGGCGAGGACGTCCTCCACGGCGGGCAGGGGCTCGCCAGTTCGCATTGCCCCACTTTAGGAAGATGAGATCGAAAAAAGCTACCGATCACCTCCCTGGTAATGGGGGGAGTCGGCCCTGGGGGGCCCGGTACGCTGGGTGGTGTTTCACGTGAAACACCAGCGTGAACACCAGGCTGTCACCACACCCCGATCCGCGAAGGCTGGATGAACCACGATGCATCGGTACAGGTCCCACACCTGCGGCGAGCTCCGCTCCTCTGACGTCGGCACCGACGTCCGACTGAGTGGCTGGCTGCACAATCGGCGCGACCTGGGCGGCATCCTCTTCATCGATCTGCGCGATCACTACGGCATCACCCAGCTGGTGGCACGTCCGGGCACGCCTGCCTATGAGGCCCTGGACAAGCTCAGCAAGGAGTCGACGGTGCGGGTCGACGGCAAGGTCGTCTCCCGCGGAACCGAGAACATCAACCCCGACCTGCCCACCGGCGAGGTCGAGGTCGAGGTCGGCGAGGTCGAGCTGCTCGGTGCGGCCGCCCCGCTGCCGTTCACGATCAACGCCGAGGACGGGGTCAACGAGGAGCGGCGCCTGGAGTACCGCTTCCTGGACCTGCGCCGCGAGCGCATGCACCGCAACATCATGCTGCGTACGGCCGTGATCTCGGCCATCCGCCACAAGATGGTCGCCCTCGGCTTCAACGAGATGGCCACCCCGATCCTCACCGCGACCTCCCCCGAGGGTGCCCGTGACTTCGTGGTGCCGTCCCGCCTGAACCCGGGCAAGTTCTACGCGCTGCCGCAGGCCCCGCAGCAGTTCAAGCAGCTGCTGATGATCTCCGGCTTCGACCGCTACTTCCAGATCGCGCCCTGCTTCCGCGACGAGGACGCCCGCGCCGACCGCTCGCCGGGCGAGTTCTACCAGCTCGACGTCGAGATGAGCTTCGTCGAGCAGGAGGACGTCTTCCGCCCGATCGAGCAGCTGATGACCGAGCTGTTCACGGAGTTCGGCGGTGGCCACGAGGTCACCTCGCCGTTCCCGCGGATCCCGTTCCGCGAGGCGATGCTGAAGTACGGCTCCGACAAGCCGGACCTGCGCGCCCAGCTGGAGCTGGTCGACATCACCGACATCTTCGAGGGCTCGGAGTTCAAGGCCTTCGCCGGCAAGCACGTCCGCGCGCTGCCGGTGCCGGCGGTCCAGGACCAGCCCCGCAAGTTCTTCGACCAGCTCGGTGACTTCGCGGTCTCGCAGGGCGCCAAGGGCCTGGCCTGGGTCCGCGTCGCCGAGGACGGCTCGCTCTCCGGCCCGATCGCCAAGTTCCTCACCGAGGACAACGTCGCCGAGCTGACCAAGCGGCTCCAGCTGGCCGCCGGTCACGCCGTCTTCTTCGGCGCGGGCGAGTTCGACGAAGTCTCCAAGATCATGGGCGCGGTGCGTGTCGAGGCCGCCAAGCGCGCCGGGCACTTCGAGGAGAACGTCTTCCGGTTCTGCTGGATCGTCGACTTCCCGATGTTCGAGAAGGACGAGGAGACCGGCAGGATCGACTTCTCGCACAACCCGTTCTCGATGCCCCAGGGTGGCATGGAGGCCCTGGAGACCCAGGACCCGCTGGACATCCTGGCCTGGCAGTACGACATCGTGTGCAACGGCGTCGAGCTGTCCTCCGGCGCGATCCGGAACCACGAGCCGGACATCATGCTCAAGGCGTTCGGCATCGCCGGCTACGACGAGGAGACCGTCGAGCGCGAGTTCGCCGGCATGCTGCGCGCGCTGCGCTTCGGCGCCCCGCCGCACGGTGGCATCGCCCCGGGCGTGGACCGCATCGTGATGCTCCTCGCCGACGAGCCCAACATCCGCGAGACCATCGCCTTCCCGCTCAACGGCAACGCCCAGGACCTGATGATGGGCGCGCCGACCGAGCTGGACGAGGCCCGCCTGCGCGAGCTGCACCTGACCATCCGGAAGCCGCAGCCGAAGTAGGGCGTACAGAAGCAGCACAGCTGAAGGAAAGGCTCGAAACCGGCGTCGGTTTCGAGCCTTTCGCTTGCGCACCGCGATTCACAGCTCGCTCCGATGTTCCCACCGACTCCGGCTTGTCTACGGTCCCTGACCATGACAGACACCCACACCCCCACTGATGCCCAATCCCCGGAAGAAAGAAGAAGGTTGGCCCGTCGTACGGTCCTGGCGGCGGGCAGTGTGGCCGTGACCGCGGTGGGCGTCGGCAGCGCCTTCGCCGCGAGCGACGGCACCGCCGCGGAGCAGGGCACCCAAGCCGCGGCCTCGCCCTCGTCCTCGGAGGGCGCCTGCTACAAGCTCACTTCCGAACTGGTCGAGGGCCCGTACTACATCGACGCCGACAAGCTCCGCCAGGACGTCACCGAGGACCAGGAGGGCATCCCCCTGCACCTCACCCTCAAGGTGATCGACGCGGAGACCTGCAAGCCGCTCAGGAACGCGGCCGTGGACATATGGCACTGCAACGCGACGGGCATCTACTCGGGGTACGAGGAGATGGGCAGCGGCGGTGGCGGCACCCCGCCGACCGGCCCCCCGCCGACCGACGCGCCCACCGGCACCCCCACCGGCCCCCCGCCCGGCGGTGGCGGCGGCCATCAGGAGCCGACCGACGACACCCGCTACCTGCGCGGCACCTGGCACACGGACCGGCACGGGCACGTCACCTTCAAGACCGTCTTCCCCGGCTGGTACCAGGGCCGGTGCGTCCACATCCACGTCAAGGTGCACGTGGACGGCGAGTGGACGGACGCCGGATACGAGGGCGGCCACACCTGCCACACGGGCCAGCTGTTCTTCGACGAGAAGTCGGTGCTGCTGTCGGCCGACGTGGAGCCGTACGCGAGCAACACCACCACCCGCACCACCCTCGACGGGGACAGCATCTACCCGGACAACGGGCACGAGGGCGGCCTGCTCTACCTGAAGTACAACCGCCACCACATCGCCCGAGGCGTCCGCGCCCATCTGACGCTGGGTGTCGAGCCGGACGAGACGAGCAACGGCTGACATCCGTGAGACATCCGCGACGCGGGCGCCCGGGACTCGGAAAGGAAGACCCCGGGCGCCTCCGGATTCGCCGGCCCCTCGGGGGTGTCAGGTGTCGTACCGGCCGTCCCAGGGCTCACCGAAGCCCAGGTGGTCCGGGTAGAGCTCGGCCCATCCCCCGTCGTCGTCCTCCTTCGCCACCAGCCCGAAGAACACGCCGTCCACCACGAGCTGGAACGGGCGTATCGCGATGTCCGTGTACGTCCGCCTCGGCAGGCTGCGCAGCATGTTCGCCATGTGTGCGCGGGCCCGCACCAGCACCGACCCGGTGCCGTCCGGAACGCGCTGCTGCTCGGCCCAGCTGCCCGCGCACCAGATCTGCGAGTCGCGGTAGTGCCCCTCGGCGTCGAAGAGATGCAGCACCGAGTAGAGCCGTTTCTGCTCCTCCCAGCCCTCGTCGAGCCGGAACCCCTCGGGGAACGCGTAGGTGACCGACGCCAGGAACTGTCCGTCGGTGTAGTGACCGATGGCCTCGGTACGGCCGTGGGGCTCGTAGGCGATCGGGATGAGCTCAGGTGCCATGGCGAAACCATACGGATGTGTTGTGGACATGCGAAGGTCGGGGCGGGCCGGTGCCACCCACCGGACTGTCCGGCCGGGCAACGGCTGCCTGGGTCAACTTTCGCCGCCCGCTTCCTGGATGGGCACCACCCCGCAGAAAAATTCACGGCAACCTTTTCGATCTCCACAACCACAGAGGAGTGAGGCCCGCCCCCAGCGGGCCCGTTTCCCGTACTTCGGAAGTATGTAAGGACTCCCCCGTGGCCTCTGCCTCTCACCGTCGGTCTCTTCGTACGCGACGTACCCTCGTCGTCTCCGCCGCTGTCGTCGCCGCCGGCGTCGGTGCCGGCGCGCTCGTGCTGAGCGCGAACGCCACGTCGGCCGTCGACCTGTACGACCAGACGCTCGCCGCCAAGGACGGCTGGGCGTCGTCCGGTTCCGGTACGACCGGTGGGGCGAAGGCCGACTCAGCGCACACCTTCACCGTCTCGACCCGCGCCCAGCTGGTGAAGGCGCTGGGGTCGGCGTCCGACACCACCCCGCGCGTCATCAAGGTCAAGGGCACCATCGACGCCAACACGGACGGCAGTGGCAAGAAGCTGACCTGCGCCGACTACGCGGCCGGTACGGGGTACTCGCTGAGCGCCTACCTGAAGGCGTTCGACCCGTCGACGTACGGCCGCTCCAAGCTGCCCTCCGGGACCCAGGAGACGGCGCGGGCCGCCGCGCAGAAGAAGCAGGCCGCGAACATCGTCTTCAAGGTGCCCGCCAACACCTCGATCGTCGGCGTCCCCGGCACCAAGGCCGGCATCACCGGCGGCATGCTCCAGATCCAGAGCGTCGACAACGTCATCGTCCGCAACCTGGCCTTCTCCGACACCGAGGACTGCTTCCCGCAGTGGGACCCGACCGACGGCGACGACGGCAACTGGAACTCCGCGTACGACTCGGTGACGCTGCGCGGGGCGACGCACGTCTGGACCGACCACAACACGTTCAGCGACGCCGGGCACTTCGACAGCACCAATCCGAAGTACTACGGCCGTGAGTACCAGGTCCACGACGGCGAACTCGACATCACCAAGAGCTCGGACCTGGTGACCGTCGAGCAGAACCAGTTCACCAGCCACGACAAGACGATGCTGATCGGCAGCAGCGACAGCGAGCCCGGCGGCAAGCTGCGCGTCACCCTGCACCACAACGTCTGGAAGGGCATCGTCCAGCGCGCCCCGCTGACCCGTGTCGGCCGGGTGCACCTCTACAACAACTACTACGACGTCACGACCCTCAACGGCTACGCGCCGCAGTACAGCATCAACTCCCGCGCGAAGGCCCAGGTCGTGGCGCAGAACAACTACTGGACCGTGCCCAGCTCCAGCAAGGTCTCCAAGCTGCTGAGCGGCGACGGCACCGGCTCGGTCGCGGGCAGCGGCAACCTCGTCAACGGCACGACGACCGACCTCGTCGCCGCCTACAACGCCGCGAACTCGAAGAAGATCAAGACGACGGTCGACTGGACCCCGGTCCTGACGGCGGGCCTGGAGAGCAGCGCCGGGAACCTGCCGGCGGAGCTGGCGAAGACGGCGGGCGCCGGGGTGCTCACCGCGAGCTGAGAAACGCTCGGCCCCCGGACGCGTGTGGAGGATCCGGGGGCCGGTGCACGGGCGCGCGGGGCGGTGGCGGTGGTCAGTCCTGTCGCGGGCTGCGCATGCGGCGGCGCAGGGCCGGGCCGAGGCGGACCAGTACTCGCTTGTCGATGCCGGTGACCCGGCGCTCCACCGCGGACAGCTGCTTGGTGGCGGCGGTCAGTTCCTTGCGGAGGGCGTCGAGCTGGCTGGTCGTCTCGGTCGCGCGCTTCTCGGCGGTGGCCAGCCGGTTGCGCAGCTCCTTGTTCTCCTTGGCGTGCTGGGCGGCCTTCGTGTCGGCCGCGGTGATCCGCTCGCGCAGCCGGGTGATCCGGTACCGCATCTGGCCGTCGTCCCCGCCGTCCCAGACCGGCATCGACGCGGGCAGGTCGAGGGCGGCCAGCCGGGCGTCGAAGGCGGCGCCGCCGTCGCCGTGCGTGTAGGTGTTCCGCAGGTCGTTGCGGTCGAGGAAGGCGATGATGCGCTCGAAGCGCTCACCGTGCCCCTTGAGCATCGCGGAGAAGTCGGCGTCCTCGTACAGCTCCCGCGGGTCGGTGTCGGCGCCCAGTTCGGTGAGCGCGCGGTGCGGGATGTCGAAGTAGCGGCACAATTCGAGGGTGCGTGAGTCGTGGGTGAGGACCACGCTCGGGGTGCCGGCCAGCAGGGCGGCGACATTGCCGTGGATACGGGTGCCGTAGGCGAAGTCGTAGCCGCGCAGCTCGTCGATCCAGGTGGCCGGGTCCAGCGGCATGCGGACCTTGTTCTCCTGGAGCAGGGCGTGGCTGAGCTGGAGCGGGAAGGGGTCCGTGTGCCCGGACTCCGGCGAGGTGTCGCCCCACATCAGCAGTTCCGCGTCGACGGTGTTCTGCGCGTAGTAGGTGAGGTGGGGGTAGCGCTCCCACGCGTGCCGGGCCAGGCCCGATATGTCGCCGACGGGTATCGCGTCCGGCGACAGGTTGAGGGCGATGCGTGAGGCGGCGCTCAGCTCCGTGGCCCGGATCTCCGGGAAGGTGTCGCCGTACAGGAACATCGACGGGCAGCCGATGATGTCGATGTCCTTGAAGCCGAGGCTCTTGAGGTAGTCCGAGGTCAGTTCGCCGCGTACGCCGATGGAGGCGGAGCGGTCCAGGACGGCGCGGGCGAAGCGGCGGACCGAGTCCGCCATGGGCTTCAGCCAGCCGGTGTCGTAGTCCGCGGGGGCCTGGGCGCCGACGCCGAACACCACGACCGGGATGGTGAGTTGCTCGATCAGCGTGGTGAGCCGGTCCAGGGAGGCCTGGAACGTCGGGCGGAAGGCGTTGGCGAGCGGGACGACGAAGACGTCGTACTGCTCGTTGATCTCCGCGGCCCGGCGGGCCGAGGGGTCGGTGCGGATGCCGTTGGACGTCACCTCGGTGTCCGGGGTGGTCAGCATCTTGTGGGCCGAGTCGCTGAAGAGCAGGTTCCCGGTATTCGTTCCGATCAGGTCCTGGTGGATGAACTCTGCCGGAGTGGCGACACGGAACGGGCTCTTCCCGGAACGGATCAGAATGCGTTTCACGAGCCGCACACTATCCCGGAGGTAAACGTGTGGTGAAGGTGCGGTAAGAGTCTGCTAGGTCTCTTTCCTGGGACTTACCTCACGCCGAAGGCACCTCACGCCGAAGGCCCGGCGGGAGGGGGTCCTCCTGCCGGGCCTTCGGCGGTGCGTGTGGCGCGTGTGGCGCGGGCGGGGCTAAGCGGCGGTGGTGCCGCCGAAGCGTTCCTTGTACGTCTCCAGGTCCTCGTCCGTGAGCTTGGCGAAGAGGACCGGGGGGACCGTGAAGGGGGTGCCGGCGGGGACGGCGGTCAGAGCCTTCGCCTCGGCGGCGGTGACCCAGACGGCCGTGTCCTCGGTCAGGGCGAACGCCTCGCGCATGGTCTTCGCCGTCGCCGGGATGAAGGGTTCCGAGACCACCGCGTAGAGGTGGATCAGGTTCATCGCCGTGCGCAGGGTCAGGGCCGCGCCGTCCTTGTCCGTCTTGATCTCCAGCCAGGGGGCCTTCTCCTCCAGGTAGGAGTTGCCGGCCGACCAGAGGGCGCGCAGGGCCGCCGCGGCCTTGCGGAACTGGAGGGACTCCATCTGCGACTCGTACTCGGCGAGGAGTTCGGCGATCTGCTCGCCCAGCTTCGCCTCCGCCTCGCCGGGCTCGCCGTCGGCCGGGACATCCTCGCCGAAGCGCTTCTTGGAGAAGGACAGGACGCGGTTGACGAAGTTGCCGAGGGTGTCGGCCAGGTCCTTGTTCACCGTGGCCGTGAAGTGCTCCCAGGTGAAGGAGGAGTCGTCCGACTCGGGGGCGTTGGCGATCAGGAAGTAGCGCCAGTAGTCGGCGGGCAGGATGTCCAGGGCCTGGTCGGTGAAGACGCCGCGCTTCTGCGAGGTCGAGAACTTGCCGCCGTAGTACGTCAGCCAGTTGAAGGCCTTGACGTAGTCGACCTTCTTCCACGGCTCGCGCACCCCGAGTTCGGTGGCCGGGAACATCACCGTGTGGAAGGGGACGTTGTCCTTCGCCATGAACTCCGTGTAGCGGACGTCGTTGTCGACGTCGTACCACCAGGACTTCCAGTCCCGGGTGGACGGGTCCTGGTCGGACCACTCCTTCGTCGCGCCGATGTACTCGATCGGGGCGTCGAACCAGACGTAGAAGACCTTGCCCTCCGCCGCCAGCTCCGGCCAGGTGTCGGCCGGGACCGGGACGCCCCAGTCCAGGTCACGGGTGATCGCCCGGTCGTGCAGGCCCTCGGTCAGCCACTTGTGGGCGATCGAGGAGGCCAGCTGCGGCCAGTCCTTGTCGTGCTTCGAGACCCATTCGCGGACCTCGTTCTCCAGCTTGGACTGGAGGAGGAAGAGGTGCTTGGTCTCGCGGATCTCCAGGTCCGTGGAGCCGGAGATCGCCGAGCGCGGGTTGATCAGGTCGGTCGGGTCCAGCACGCGGGTGCAGTTCTCGCACTGGTCGCCGCGGGCCTTGTCGTAGCCGCAGTGCGGGCAGGTGCCCTCGACGTAGCGGTCCGGGAGGAAGCGGCCGTCCACCGGGGAGTACACCTGGCGGATCGACCGCTCCTCGATGAAGCCGTTCTCGTTCAGGCGGCGGGCGAAGTGCTGGGTGATCTCGCGGTTCTCGGGGCTGGAGCTGCGGCCGAAGTAGTCGAACGCGAGCGCGAAGCCGTCGTAGACCGCCTTCTGGGCGTCGTGCGCCTGGGCGCAGAACTCGTCGACCGGGAGGCCCTGCTCCTTGGCCGCGAGTTCGGCGGGGGTGCCGTGCTCGTCCGTCGCGCAGATGTAGAGGACGTCGTGGCCGCGCTGGCGGAGATACCGCGAGTACACGTCCGCCGGGAGCATGGACCCCACCATGTTGCCCAGGTGCTTGATCCCGTTGATGTACGGAAGGGCGCTGGTGATGAGGTGTCGAGCCATCGGGGGCTGCTCCCAGGTCGGATTCGTTGCTGCTTTTGCGAACCTTGAAATCGTAGCCGACATGTGTATGCCGCCCGCCTCCCGTTTTGCGGGGTGAGAAGCGGGCGGCATGGGGGCCGTGCGGTGGGTTGTCGCGGCGGGGTGTGCCGCCGGGGCTTACGGGCGCCAGTCGATCAGCACGCCGTCGTAGAGCTCCGCGTCCGTGAGTTCCAGGGGGGTCGGGCCCGCGTGGAAGAAGGCCGTGTTGTCGGTCTTCAGCTTGCGGAGGTAGTCGAAGGCCTTGTTCTCGTGCTCGCCGAACGCGACGAAGGAGAAGAACACCGAGGGGTGGGACTTCGCGGCGTCGGTGAGGGACTGGGTGGCGGGGGTCTTGGCGTCGGGGGCGCCGTCGGTCTGGAAGACGACGAGGGCGGGGGTGGCCGGGGCGCCGGGGGTGGCGTTCTTGTCGTAGTGCGCGAGTACGGCTTCCACGGCGGCGTGGTAGCTGGTGCGGCCCATCCGGCCGAGGCCGGCGTGTGCCTCGTCGATCGCGTTCTCGGGGGAGGCCGGGGTGAGGTCGGTGGTGCCGTCTACCTCGGTGGAGAAGAAGACCACGTGGACGGTGGGGGTGTCGGTGGCCGGGGTGAGGTGGGCGGCGAGGGCGAGGGTCTGGTCGGCGAGGGCCGCGGCGGAGCCGTCCTTGTAGTACGCGCGCATGCTCGCGGAGCGGTCGAGGACGAGGTAGGTGGCGGCGTGGGTGCCGGTGAGGCCGGCCTTGGCGAGGGCGGTGGCTGCGGCGTCGTCGCCGACCGCGGCCTCGGCTTCGCCTTCGGCCGGGTCGTTCTTCCCACCCGCATCACCCGTGACAGTCTCGTTGTCGGGTGCGGGTGGCCCCTGCGGGGCGGATTCGCCGTCGGCGGCCGCGGCGGGTTCGGGGGTGGTGTCGGCCGGAGTGGCCTCGGGGGTGGGCTCCGTGACCGTTTCGGCGGCCGGTTCGGGCGTCGGTTCGGCAGCCGGCTCGGCCTCGGCCTGCGGCTCGGCCACCGCCTCGGGCTCGACCTCCGGCTCGGGAGCGGTGTTCGTCTCGGTGGTCGCCTGTGCGGGCTCGTCCTCGGCCTTCTCGGCCGGGGTGGTGTTCTCGGGCTCGGCGGTGGCGGGCTCCGCCTCCGCGACCGGCTCGGACTCGACCTCGGCCTCCGGCTCAGCCGCCACCTCGGCCAGGGGCTCGGCCTCGGGCTCCGGCACCGGCTCCGCAGTCACGTCGGCCGTGGCCTCGGCTTCGGCCTCCGCCTCGGCCACCGGCGCGGCTCCGGCGTCCGGCGTAGCCACCGGCGCGGCCGCGACCTCAGGCTCAGCCACCATCTCCGCCGCAGCCTCGGCCGGCGCTGCAGTCTCCGCCTCCGCCGTGACCTCTGCCTCGGCCGGCGCTTCCGCCTCCGCCTCCGCCGTGACCTCTGCCTCGGCAGGCGCTTCCGCCTCGGCCTCCGCCGTGACCTCTGCCTCGGCCGGCGCTTCCGCCTTGCCGTCAGCCGCGGCCTCCGGCTCAGCCGGCGCGTCAGCCTCGGCCGCGGCCTCCGGCTCAACGGATGCGGCAGCCTCGGTCACGGTCTCCGGCTCGGCCGGTGCGGCAGGCTCAGCCGCCGCTTCCGGCTCGGTCGGGGGCTCTGCGTGAACCTCGATTTCCGGTTCGATCGTTCGTGACGCCTGCTTCGGCACGGTCACGTTCTCGAACGCCGCCGTTACCAGATCGTGCTCGTCGGTGTTCCCCGGGCGGGGTTCCGGGACCGCCGCAGAGGCGGCCGGTTCCGGTGCTTCCTGCTTCGACGCCGGTGCCGGCGTCGGCTGCGAAGGGAGCTGGTCTGCACCCTCCGCCTCGGCGGGCCGCGGCTTTCGCGACCGGCCGAATGCGTTCCGCAGGAGAGTGAGAATGCCCATGTGCGCAACCCTTCGCGTGAGTTGATACCCGTCAATCACTGGCCAGGACGGACACGTAAGGTTAGCGGCCCCAGGTTGCGATCTTGGGGAGGGTCGATGACTCCTGTCGGGCGTACGGTCGTCGAGTTCAGGCCGCTTCTCAACTCCCCGCCGGTTCCTATTGGTTCACCCCTTGTTCATTCGGCGGCCGCCCGTGTGCGCAACCGCACCCCCGAGGTCACGCTCGCACCACGAGGTCGCAATGGGATAGTAAAGTACGCGAGCTGCTGCCGGTGCCCGCCGAGCGGGGCAGGGCGCGTCCTAGTGCGGGGACGCGATCGCGCGGGCCGCCGCCACCTCCTGGCGGAGGGGTTCCAGGACGCTGTCCGCTGGGCCCGTGAGGTCCGTGCGGACCGCGACCAGGGTTTCCGCCTCGCGGACGCCGTCCGCCAACTCGCGTAGCTGAAGGGCGATCTGGTCCACCTCGGCGCGGGGCGGGGGCGGTGCTCCGTGCCGTACCCGGACCCGGGCCGCCGTCGTCGCGTCGATGATGCGTTCCACGGCGACGACGAGCGGCCACCAGGCGGCCGCCCGCCGTCCCGTCGGCGGCGGCTCGGTCAGGGCGCGCTGGAACTCCGTACGGATGGTGGACAGGTCGCGGTAGAGGCGGCGCCGCATCCGGGCGCGGGCGGCCGGCTCCGCGCCCTCCTCGAAGGCCAGGTCGACGTAGTCCGCGGTGTCCGCGACCGCGCTCGCGAGCTGGTCGCCGACCCGGGTGTGCCAGCTCTCCGGCCAGAGGAGATAGCCGGCGATCAGCGCGATGGCGCAGCCCATCAGGGAGTCGAGGAGGCGGGGCAGGAGCAGGCCGGTGCCCTGGTGGTTCAGTTCGTCGGAGAGGAGCAGGATCACCGGGGTGATGGCGGCCGTCTGGAAGCCGTAGCCCCGGGGGGTGAGGGCGGGGATGAGCGGGGCCAGGAGCAGCATCACCGGGACGTCCGGCCAGCCGCGCGGGACCAGGGTGAGGACGGTCGCCGCCACCACCAGACCCACCACCGTGCCCAGCGCTCGCAGCAGCGCCCGGGAGAAGACCGAGCCGAAGTCGGGCTTGAGGACGAAGGTGATGGTCAGGGCGACCCAGTAGGAGCGCGGGACCGGGACCAGGGAGACCAGCGCCTGCGCGATGCCGATGCACAGGGCCAGGCGGATGCCGTAGCGCCAGGAGTTGGCGGACAGCGCGACGTTGCGGGCGGCGCGGGCGGTGCGGATGCCGAGGGCGGCGGGGCGGCCGAGGCGGTCGTCGAGGCCGCGCGGGTCGACGTCGGGGCTGGTGGCGACCTCGGCGACGTGCCGCAGGGCGTGGTCGACGGCCCGGGCGGTCTCGTTGCGCGGCTCGGGGAGGTCGAGCACGGTCGGGCCGGTGCAGCCGGTGTCGATGGCGTCGGCGATGCGGTGGATCGCCGCCGGGATCTCGGGCGGCAGCGGCTTTCCGGCGAGCCGGGCGGCGGGGGCGGCCTCCACCACCGGGGTGATCGCGTTCAGCTGGGCCAGCATGCGGGTGAGTTCGCGGCTGCGGCCGCGGTACCGGGCCCGCCGGGCCAGGACCAGGTCGTACGACTGGTTCAGCGACTGGGTGACGGTGTGCCGGGCGCGGTCGTACTTCTCGGCGTCGGCGGTGCCGATGGCCGTGAGCTGGTCTGCGACCGTGCGGTAGGTGGCGGCGACCGCCGAGCGTTCGGGTACGCCCGAGCGCAGCGGCCAGGCCAGCAGGGCGAGGAGGAGGATCAGCAGGCCGCCGCCGGTCATCAGGACCGGGGTCAGCCACCAGGCGCCGGGCAGCGGCAGGCCCGCGCCGATCACGGAGTTGAGCAGGAGGAGGAGGCCGGAGACGGAGGACACCGCGCCGATCGTCGAGATCATCCCGGAGATCAGCGCGATGCCGGTGATGACGGCGACCGTCAGCCAGCCCTGGCCGTAGACCAGTGCTCCGGCGGTGACGCCGACGGCGCCGAAGAGCTGGGGGATCGCGATGTTGAGGATCCGCATCCGGTAGGCGTCGGCAGTGTCGCCGATGACCCCGGACAGGGCGCCCATGGAGGCGAGCGCGCCGTACGCGGGCTGTCCGACGGCAAGCCCGATGGTGAGCGGGAGGGCCATGCCGAGGGCGGCGCGGGCCAGGGCGGCCCAGTTGAGGGGCGCGGCCTGCTGGGGCCGGAGGTTCCTTACCAGCCAGTCGGGAGGGGTGAGGCCGATGGGGAACTCGCGGGACATGCGTCCATTATCGGTGCCGGTGCCGGTGCCGGTGCCGGTGCCGGTGCCGGTGCCGGTGGAGCGTGATGTCCACGACGAGGGCGCGGTGGTCGGTGCCGGCCGCCCGGCGCAGCAGCCAGGCGCAAGGCGAGCGAGGCGCCGGCGGGCGAGCGGGGCGCCGAGGGGGGAGGAAGGCGAGGTCGGGGTGCGGGGCCGTGCGCCGCCGTCACCCGGCCCGGATCACCCGGATCACGGCCCTTCGTCCACCGGGATCACGGCCCTTGGTCCACCGGTATCAGGACCCTTCGTCACCGGCATCACGGCCCTTGGCCCACCGGCATCGCAACCCTTCGTCACCGGGATCACGGCCCTTCGTCCACCCGTGCCAGGAACTCCCCCAGCGCTCGGTTGAACTCCTCCGGCCGTTCCAGGTTCGGCAGGTGGGCCGCCGCGTCGATGGTCCGGAGGGTGGCGTCGGGGAGAAGGGCGTGCATGGCCTCGGCGTCGGAGACGGGGGTGTACTCGTCGTCGGTGCCGACCACCACCAGCGCCGGGACCGTGACCTTCGTCAGCAGGGGGCGGTAGTCGGGGCGTTCGGCCCGGCCGCGCAGGGCCGCCGCCGCGCCCTCGGGGTCGGTGGCCGTCATCATGCGGTGGACGTGGGCCTTCACCTGAGGACGGGCGTAGGGGGCGACCATCTTCTCCAGGACCTCGTCGGCGTAGCCCCGCATGCCTTCGCGCAGCAGCCGGTCGGCCATGGCGTTGCGGGCCCGCCTGCCCTCCGGTGTCTCCGGGGTGGGGAAGGTGTCCGCCAGGACCAGGCCCCGCACACGGTCGGCGCCGAAGCGGTCGTAGCACTCCATCGCGATCTGGCCGCCCATCGACAGGCCCACGAGAACGCAGGTCTCCACCTCCAGCGCGTCGAGGAGTTCCGCGAGGTCCGCCGCGAAGCGGGAGAGCGGGGTGACGCCGGGGGTGACCGGGGAGGCGCCGTAGCCGCGCAGGTCGGGGGCGATGACCCGGCGGGAGGGGGCGAAGGCGATGCGCTGGGGGTGCCACATCGTGCGGTCGAAGGGGTGGCCGTGGACCAGCAGCAAGGGGGTTCGCGACGTTTGGGGGTCATTGTCGTCGTATGCGAGGAAGGGGGGCATGTGAACGACCCTAGGTGCGGCCAACTCCTCGGTGCAATAAGATCTTTGCCCTCGGTGCAATGCTGGTGGGGGGATGGCCGTGGACGACTTTCGGGGGATCGCCGACCGGATCGCGCTGGAAATCGCGCGGGGGCGGTTGCGGGCCGGGCAACGGCTGCCTCCGCAGCGGGCGTTCGCACGACGGCACGGCATCGCCCCCTCGACCGCCGGGCGGGTCTACGCCGAACTGGTGCGGCGCGGGCTGGTGGTGGGCGAGGTCGGGCGCGGCACCTTCGTCCGGGCGACCGAGGTCACCCCGCAGGGGCGGGCACTGGTCGAGGACGGCACCGCCCGCGTCAACCTGGAGCTCAACTACCCCTCCGTACCCGGGCAGCCGGAACTACTGGCCCCCGCGCTCGCTCCCCTGCTGCGGCCCGACGCGCTCGGCGACGCGCTGCGCACCGGCGCCACCGACGGCACCCCGCGGGCCCGGGAGGCCGTCGCCGCGCTGCTCGCCACCGGCGACTGGCGGCCCGAACCCGGCCGTGTCCTGTTCACCGGCAACGCCCGGCAGGCGGTCGCCGCCACCCTGGCCTCGCTGGTCCGGCCGGGCGGCCGGGTCGGGGTCGAGCCGCTGACCTATCCGCTGGTCAAGGAGGTAGCGGCCCGGCTCTCCGTGACGCTCGTGCCGGTGGAGACGGACGAGCGGGGGCCCGTCGTCGAGTCCGTGCGCGCCGCGCACCGGTCCGCCCCGCTCGCCGCCCTCTACCTCCAGCCGACCCTGCACAATCCGACCTCCCGGACCGTGCCGACCGAGCGGCGGCTCCAACTCGCCCGCTGTGTGGACGATCTGGCGCTGCCGGTCGTGGAGGACCGGGTCTGGTCGTTTCTGCACACCGGACCCGAGCCACCGCTGGCCGCGCTCGCGCCCGGCCTCGTCCATGTCGTCGACTCGCTCTCCAAGCGGGTCGCGCCCGGGCTCACCGTCGGGTTCGTCGTCGTCCCTCAGGACCGGGTGGACGCGGTGGCGGCGGCCGTGCGGTCCGGGGGGTGGGGGCCGGGGGCGTTCGCACTGGAGGCGGCTGTGCGGTGGATCGGGGACGGGACCGTGGCCCGGCTCGTCGCGGCCAAGCGGGAGCAGGCCGGGCGGCGGCAGGGGCTCGTCCGCGAGCTGCTCGACGGGTACGCCGTACGGGCCGACCCGTGCGGGTACTTCGCCTGGTGGGAACTGCCCGCGCCCTGGCGGGCGGACGGCTTCACGGCGGCCGCGGCGGCGCACGGCATCGGGATCACGCCCGGCACCGCGTTCCGGGTCGACCCGAAGCGCACGCCGGACGCGGTACGGCTCGGGCTCGCCTCGGTGGCCGAGCCCGAGCTGGTGGGGGCGCTGCGCACGCTCGCGGAACTCGCGGCGCGGCGCCCCTGACGTCCGCCGGAGCGGCCGGTCACGGGATGGGCATGTTCTGCCCGGCAGGCTGTGAATCCGTCCTGAGGGAGGCGGCATCGGGCGTGTCGGAGGCCGGTTCCTGCTCCTTGCCCGGACGCCGGCGGACGTGTCCGCCGAGCCAGGCCAGCGCGGCCACCGCCAGGCCGAGGCCCAGCAGCAGCCAGGAGACCGTGCGCAGGGTGGACGTCAGGGCGTCGTAGACGGCGGCCGCGGCCGGGTGCGAGACGTCGGCCGGCAGGCCGGCCAGGGTGAGCCGGCGGCCGAAGGTGAGGGCGAGCCCCAGCAGGCCGCCGCCCAGCGCCGTACCGAGCGCGGTCGCGAGCACCGCACGGCGGCGGTGGACGGCGACGGCGATACCGCCGACCGCGAAGACGGCGGCCGCGACGGGCAGCCAGAAGCCGGCGACTTCGAGCACGTGGAACCCCTTCCGGAGCTGGTCCAGTTCCGCCGCCGGAAGCACCGAAACGGCCGTGTGCTGGACCGGGATACGGGCCGCGAGCGGCACATGGTCCTGGGTGAGCTGGTCCTTGACCTGGGCGGTCACCGGCGCGAGGTCGACGGTCACGGCCTCCTCGCGCTCGTCCTGGAGCGCGCGCAGGATCGCGTCGTGGGTGGCCCGGTTGCCCGCGTCCCAGGCCAGCCGGAACGCCCGGGTCTGGGTGAACGAGCGGACCGCCTCACGCACGAAGGGCGCGACCGTGCCCTGCATCGGTGGGCCGACGTCCACCTCGCGCATGATGCCCTGGCCGACGGTGTCCGCCACCGCGTCCCGGACGTCCGGGTCGTCGGCCAGCGGCGCCATCGAGCTGACGTACTGTCCGGTGTTCGCCAGCCCGTACGCCGCCCAGGCCGCCAGCGCGCCGAACGGCAGCAGCAGACAGGACAGCGCGATCAGCAGGGCCGACAGGGCGTTCCGGTGACGTACGGCCCGGGTGCGCCGTACCGGCCGCGCGGGCCCGGTGGGCGCGGAGGGCACTGGGGGCACGCCTCCAGGCAAGCCCCTGAGGGCGGGTCGGGCGAGCGGTGTGACTGCATCCGGGGCACGGTGGGGCGGCAGGTCGAGCCGAATGGACGACACGGCGGCCGGGGGCGGGCGGCCGGGCGCCGGAAACCCTTGGGGCGCCGTGCTCCGGTGGAGGGTTGGCCCGAACGGGTGTTTCCTGGTCGTGCGGAGATCTCTCCCCCGGTCGAACGGCCGGAGTGGCTTCGCAGGGATGTCGCCGGGCGCCCTCGGGCGGCCCGGCGGCCGGTGAGGGGAAACTCCCGTGAGGGAAAAAGGGGAACGCGTGGGCCCCGGCCGGCACGGCCGGGGCCCACGCGCGGCCGGGAACGGTCACCGGATGCGATGGCCGACCGCGTCCTCGTGCGTGTAGAACCGGTAGAACATCACGACGAACGTCACCGCCGCGACCGCCAGGGACATGCCGGTGGAGCGCAGGATCGACTCTCCGCTCTGGCTGTACAGGAAGCCGAAGGCGATCCCGATGAACGCCGTCCACATCAGCGCGTGCACCTCCCGCCCCAGCCGTGGGGCGATCGTCAGCACGCCGAACAGCACCACGGCGAAGACGATCGCCGTCACGAAGCCGAACAGCAGGTTCCAGCCGGTGATGGGACCGCCGCTGCGCCGGTTCGCGGCCGCCCAGTAGCCGTAGATCAGCCCGGTCACGACCGGGAAGGCCAGTCTGGCCATGACGTGGGCCTGCGGGCTGAAGATGTCGGGCGTGGGGCCGCGCCGGGGCATACCGCCGGACGTGGGTGCCGCTTGAGCCATGAGAGTGCTCCTCTCTCCTCGCCCCCCAGCTTCCAGGGCACACCTGCGGGTACCCCCTGGCAAGTCGGCCGTCCGGGGTTTCTGGGGCGCCCACGACATGCGGCGGGTCCCGGCGCGTGGTTCTCTGACTGTCGTGACCGACCACGCGGCCCCGCGGTGGTGGCAGGATCTGCTGCGCCGGCAGCCCCTGGAGTGGGCGCGGGGCCGGAGTTTCTCCTGGGCGGCGCCGTTGCTGCTGCTGGCCGGGATCACCGCGGTCGACCTCAACACCACGGAGCGGTTCCGGATCATCTCCTGGATCGTGCTGGTCCCCGGGATCGCGGCAGCGATCTGCGGGGTCTGGGCGACGGCCGTCTTCGCCGTGCTGGCGGTCCTCGACTACATCGCCGTGGACAGCGTCTGGCCGCACCAGTACCAGGCCGGGCTGCCCGACTTCATCCTGGTCGCCTTCGCCGGGCTGCTGGCCATGCTCGCCTGCGTGGTCCGGGCCGGCGGCGAGCGGCGGCTGGTGCACATGCGGGACATCGCCGAGACGACCCGCCGGACCGTGCTGCGTCCGCTGCCGCCGGGGTGGGCGGGGCTGGACCATGCGGAGGTCTATCTCGCCGCCGACACGGTGGCCCGGGTCGGCGGCGACTTCTACGACATCCAGCCGGGCCCGCACGGCATCCGGGTGCTGGTCGGGGACGTGCAGGGCAAGGGGCTGGGCGCGGTGGAGACGGCGGCCGCGCTGCTGGGCACGTTCCGGGAGGCCGGGTATCACGAGAAGGACCTGGCGACGGTGGCCGGCCGGCTGGAGACCCGGATGCTCCGGCACCGGGGCCACACGGTCGCCCTGGGCCGCGACGACGGCGACCGCTTCGCCACGGCGGTGCTGCTGGGCTTCCTGCCGGGCGAGCCGGACGCGGTGGAGCTGGTCAACTTCGGTCACGAGCCGCCGCTCGCGGTGCGTCCGACGGGGGTACGCGAGTTGCCGCAGGGCGACGGACTCCCGCTGGGCATGGGCGAGTTGGCGACGGGGTCCGGCCTTCCGCCGACCCTCAGGATCGCCCTCGCCGCCGACGAGACGCTCCTCGTCACCACGGACGGCGTCACCGAGGCGAGGAACGCGGACGGCGAGTTCTACGCGCTGCCCGAGGAGGCCGCCCGGGCCGCCACCTCCGACCCGGCCGTCCTGGTCGCCCACATCCGCGACGGCGTACTCCGACACAGCCGGGGCCGTCTCTCCGACGACACCACGATCTTCGCGATCCGCCGAACGCCGACCCCCGGCTAGGGGCCCGGGGCCGGAACACCCCCATCCCAGCCCAAACCTCTCCCGTACCCCCCGCTTTGCAGGCGCAGCGGTTACGGTGCTGACGTAAGTGGACCTGGGGAACTTAGGGGAGGGCCGATGCCCGGAACCGTGCTGCTGCTCGCGGCCTCGCCGACGGGCAAGGGGTGCCTGGTGGACGCGGCCTCCGTGCTCCCCGTGCTCGCGGCCGTGCCCCCGGCGATACTCTCCGGCACCGACACCGCGAACGTGGTGGAACTCGCCGACCCTCTGGAGCCGCAGGCCGTCCTGACCCGGCTGCGGGCCGCCGCGGCCGCCCCCGGCCCGCTCACCGTGTTCGTCACGGGTCAGCTGCAGCTGGACCGCAAGCAGCGGCTGCCGCATCTGGCGCTGGCCCGGACCACGCCCGCCACCGTCCGCTACACCGGCCTGCCCTGGCACTGGATCCGCGAGGAGCTGCGGTTGCGGCCGGCCGGGGCGACCACGCTCGTCCTCGACCTGCACGCCGACCACGAGACCTGGGAGTGGCTGCGTACCGTGCCCCTGGACTCCGGGCGCAACAACGCCGTGTACGGGCGTATCGCACCGCCGCCGGCCCGCCGGGAGGTCGCGTCACCGTCGTACATGAGGGCCGTGGCGACCGTGCTGCGCAGCGGGCACCGGCCGCCGCTGGCGCAGTTGCACCAGCAGGTGCTCGCGCGGCTCGGCGCCGAGGTCGCGAGCGGTGTTCTGTTCAGCACCCACACCCCGGACAGCGGGGATCCGCACGACGCCATCAGCGCGGCCGCGCGGGGCGGCCGGTACGCGGAGGCCGACGGGCTCGCTGCCCGCTGGGAGGAGGCCGCCGCGCGGGCGCACGGGCCGGCCTCCGAGGACGCCCTGCACTGGTCCGAGGTGCGGGCCGACCTGGCGATGTTCGCCGGGGACGCGGCGCGCAGCTGTCGTACCTGGCTGACCGTCGCGCATGTCCGGCTGGCCGCCGGGCAGCCGGCCGACGCACCGGCCGTCGAGACGGCCGTGGACCGGGCCCACCACCAGTGGGGGGCCATCAAGGAGGCGGCGCGGGCCCGTGAACTGGGGCCCGCGCTCGCGGAGTTGAGACTCAGGGTGCCGGGCCGCCGGGAGGGTGCCCTGGACCATGTCCAGCAGCACCTGCGGCAGCTTCAGACCAGCTGATTCACTAGTTCGTGAAGGTGAAGTACTTCCACGCGCCGTAGGTCGTGGAGTTGACGGTGTCGCCGGACGTGCCGTTGATGTAGTCGGAGCGGACCCGGAAGCGCCAGCCGACGTCCTGCTTGTGGTTGCCGGTGAACTCGACCTGGGAGATGCCGCTGCCGGCGAGCGCGAAGTACTTCGAGTCGTCGGAGTACCACTTGCCCTGGTAGTAGACCTGGAAGTCGAACCGCTGCGCACGGCCGGTGTAGTAGGGCATCTTGGTCGTGAACAGCGGGTTCTTGGTCTTGTGGAAGTAGGCGTAGGTCTGGCCCCAGGCCTTCTTCGACTTGTACTGGCGGCTGACCGCCATGGAGATGCTGACCTTCGCGCCCACCGAGCTGGACACCGAACGCGGCTGCCAGCGTGCGTCGCCCGTGAACTTCGCGGTGACCTTGGTGTCGCGCTTGAGGTCCAGGGTGACGGACAGGTTGCCGTGCGAGTCGACCTTGCCGGACTTGGCCAGCTTGTTGGGCTTGTCCGAGCCGAACGGGTCGGCCCAGATCTCCACCGTGCGGTTCTTGTACGTCGTGCCGAGGTGGGCCGTGAACTTCACGTCCTGCCCGTACGCGTACACCTTGCCGTTGTTGTTCAGCGTCAGCGTCGGCTTGGCGCGCGAGACGTCCACGGTGTCCTTGGCGGAGGCGGCCGTGTGGTCGGCGTCGCCCGCGTAGGAGACCGTGTACGTCACCTTGCCGCCGGCCGGCGGGGTGTCGGTGAAGGAGTAGGTGCCGTCGGCCTTGACCGTGACCGCAGGCAGCGCCTTGCCGGTCGGGGAGTCCAGGTCGGTGCGGGTGACCGTGACCTGGGTGCCCGCGGGCAGCGCGGCCGTCGAGGAGACCGTGCCGGTGACGGTGAGCTGCTTGGCGCGGGTCGCCGTCGCCGGGGCGTTCACCGTGACGGTGGTGGCCGCCCGGCCCGGGGTGTCGTACTCGCGCAGGGAGTACACGTCCGCGTCGTTGTACGTCACCGCGAACAGCCGGGAGCCGTCCGGCGTCCAGGCCAGACCGCCGTCGGCGAGGGTGTCGGCGCCGCTGGACGTGCCCGTGTTGGGGAAGTCGTACGTGCGCACGGCCTCGCTGCTGCCCGGGTGGAAGATGTAGATGTCCGGGTCGTACCAGGCGAAGCTGCCGCCCGCGACCGTGCCGTCGGGCGCGATCGCGACCGCGTTCGGGTAGGCGGTGCTGGTGTACTTGCCGTCCTCGTTGAGGTCGGACGTCTTGTACACCTGGTGGTAGTACGGCGCCCCGCTGGCCACCACGACGTCCTTGCCGTCGGGGGTGACCTGGAGGTCGTTGAGGTTGCTGCCGTCGGTGCGGATGTGGGCCAGCTGGGTCGCGGTGCCCGACGAGACGTCGTACGAGGTCAGCGACGCGGGGCTCAGGTCGCGGTCGCCGGCGACCAGGGTGTCGGTGCCCGGTGCCGCGTCCAGGATAGGCGCCGAGTACCAGCTGTTGTCCTGGCCGAGGGTGACCTGGTGGTCGCCGGCCAGGTCGACCGAGCCGATGTTGCCCTCGGCGTCACCGCCGTAGCCGAACCACAGCTTGCCGTCCGCGACGGCGACGCTTCGTGGCTTGTCGCCGACGGTGTAGCGGGTGGTCTCGGTGTCCGTCGCGGTGTCGATGACGGCGACGGCGTCCAGGTCCCGGACGGCCGCGTAGAGCGTGCCCGAGTCGGCGGACAGCTCCAGGCCGGTGACCCCTGAGAGGTCGGTGGTGAGCTGCTTGAGCACATTGCCCGAGTAGTCGGTGACGACGATCTTGCCGTTGCTCGGGTCGCTGATGAAGACCTGCTGGTGGACGCCGTCGACGACGATGTCACCGGTCGACTTGATCGGCAGCAGGGCACTGGTGTCGGCGAAGGCCGGCGTGGTGGCGGCCAGGGCCGCGGAGCTGAAGAGGACCGCCAGGGTGGTGGCGGCTGTGACGGTGCGGGTGCGCATACGCACGCTGATTCGAACCCCCCGGATCGAATGAAGTGGGGCGCCACGGGAAGGTGGCCCACGGGTGCTTACGGTGTGCGTGCGCTGTGGGCCGTGTGTGGCGGATGTGATGAAGACTAGGTCATGCCACTGACAATCAGCACCCGGGATTCCCCGGCCGGCAAGCGGTCGCCGACGGCCCGGGGAGGGGGCGGCCGCGGCGGGTCGGGCGTATGCGTCAAAGGTGGTGTATCGGCTTCGCCTTGCCGAGGTGGTCGGCGAACCGGGAGCCCTGGAGCGGGAGTTCGGTGTCGCCGCACCGGGACGAAGTCCGGCCGGCGGGGCCGGGACGGTCCCGCCGGGGCAGGTGGGGCGCGTCAGCGCGGCGCGTGTTCGGCGGTGGCCGGCACGGTGGAACGGGAGCCGTTGTCCGCCGCTCCGGCGGGCCCCGCGTTGGCGGCCGTGATGAGCGCGGCCACGGCGATCACCGCGGCTGCCACACTACGGACGGTGGCGGTCCCTCCGATCGAGCGGAGCCTGGAGTGGGGGAGTGCGGCAGGGCGTGCGGATGTGCGTCCGAGCACGGCGACCTCGCAACGACAGGGGCGGGTTAAGCGTGTTTAATTCGCCGTTTAACCTAGGGGCTGACAGAGCTCAACGGCAAGGGGTCCAGGGGGAGTTGGGGGGAGTGACAGAATGCAGGAACGGGACGATCCGGAGACCATCGGGCGACGGGTGCAGCAACTGCGCACCGAGCGGGGGCTGACCCAGCGGCAGTTGGCCGAACCGGCCTACACACCGGCCTATATCTCCACGCTGGAGGCGGGTCGGGTGCGCGCCTCCGACGAGGCGCTGCGGCACATCGCCGGGCGGCTCGGCGTCGGCTTCGAGGAGCTGGCCAGCGGGCGCCCCGCCCATCTCGCCACCGACCTCAGGCTGCGGCTCACCGAGGCCCAGCGCACCCTGGCCACCGGCGCCGCCGAGGAGGCCGCCGCCCTGTACGCCGCCCTCTTCGACGAGGCGGAGGCGCACGGACTGGCGGTCGAGCAGGCCACCGCACTGCTCGGGATGGGCGAGTGCGCCCTGGACACCGGTGAGCTGGGGCAGGCCAGGGAGTTCTTCGAGCGGGCCGAGGTGCGGACGGCCGACGAGCCGCTGCCCGTACGCGTCCCGGCGATCCGCGGCCGGGCCGTCAGCCACTACCTGGCCGGTGAACTCCGGTACGCCGTCTACCTCCTTGAGACCACGCTCGACGAACTGAACCGCGGCGGCCTGCACGACCCCGACGCGCTCCTGCTCCTCTACGCCTCCGCCATCGGCCCGTACATGGACATGGGCGCCCACGCCCGCGCCGCCCAGGCCGCCGAACTCGCCCTCGCCCTCGCCCCGCAGGCCGGCGACCCGGCGCTGATCGCCCGGATGCACCGCTCCGTCGCCCGCACCCTGCTCGCCGAGGGCCGGGTCGCCGAGGCCGACGCCTCCCTCGCCAAGGCCGCCGAGCTGTACCGCCAGCTCCAGCTGCGCACCGAACTCGCCAACTGCCACTGGATGCGCGGTTACGTCTACGCCCAGAACGGCGAACTGGAGCGCGCCGAGGGGGAGTTGCGGGAAGCCCTGGCGATGCTGTCGGAGACCCGGGCGGCCCTGTACCGCAGCCAGGCGGCCGTCGAGCTGGCCGACGTACTGCACCGCCGGGACAAGTCCGAGGAGGCCGCCGCGCTGCTGCACGACGTGCTCGGCGACTTCTCCTCCGAGCGCGGCGCGGTGCACGCGGCCGCCGCGCACCGCCTGCTCGGCATCATCGCCGAGGACGCCCGGGAGACGGAGGCCGCGGAGGAGCACTACGTGCGCGCGCTGAGCCTGCTGGAGCGGGCGGGCGCGGCCGGCGACCTGGCGGACCTGTGCCGGCTGCTGGGAGACCTGCTGCGCCGCACCGGCCGGGTGGAGGCGGCCCTGGACGCGTACCGCACCGGCCTCGGCCACCGAACGGCCCCGGGCACCACGACCCTGGGCCCGGCACCGGCACAGCCGCCGCTGTAGGGGGTGCGGCCACCGCCCGGTGGTGGTGACCGGGGCGCCACGGGACGTGAAACCCGACGCGCACGGTCGTTGAGCGGCGGCGCGCTCGGTTCGTACAGCGCCCAGCGCGAGGCGGCGCAGCGGGCGGCGCAGGGGGTCGGGGCCTTCCCGGCGCTGCCGGCCGGGAACCCGGTGGCGCCGACGCTCGCCGGGTTCAGCTCGCGGGCGATCTACGACAGCTGGCGCTCGCTGACCGGCCGTACCGTCCGGATGACGGGTTTCGTCACGCACGGCTCCGACGGCACCTGGTACCTGACCCGGCTGATGGTCACCTGCTGCGCCGCCGACGCCACCACCAGCAAGGTGGAGATCCGGGGCGAGGACGCGCCGCTCACCGACACCTGGGTCACCGTCACCGGCACCTGGCACCCCAAGGGCACGTTGGGTTCGGACGCGGCCTGGCCGCCGGTGCTGGACGCGAGGTCGGCGAGGACAGTGCGGCAGCCGGCGGACCCCTACGAGACGCCGTAGCCCGTTCGGCCCAGGTGGCCGGGTCGCGCCGCCCCGCATGACGGACGGTGGCATCCGTAGGCACCGGTACACGAACCCTGGCATTCGCAGGTGGACGAAGGGAACCCTCCCGCCCATGCATATCGATCTGACAGGACGCACCGCACTGGTCACCGGCTCCACACAGGGGATCGGTGCGGCCATCGCCGCGGGGCTCGCCCGGGCCGGCGCCCGCGTGGGTGTCAACGGCCGTGACGAACGCCGGGTCGCCGACAGCGTGCGGGCGCTGGCCGAGCAGGTCCCCGGCGCCGACCTGGTGTCCGTGGCCGCCGACGTCGCCACCGACGAGGGCGCGGCCCGGGCGACGGAGCTGCTGCCCCAGGTGGACATCCTCGTCAACAACCTGGGTGTCTTCGGGGCCGCCGACCCGTTGGAGCTCAGCGACGACGAATGGCGGCGCTACTTCGAGGTCAACGTGCTCGCCGCGGTACGCCTGACACGGCTGTACCTGCCGGGTATGACCGAACGCGGCTGGGGGCGCGTGCAGTACATCGCCAGCGACTCGGCGGTGGTCATCCCGGCCGAGATGATCCACTACGGGATGTCGAAGACCGCGCTGCTGGCGGTGAGCCGCGGGTTCGCCAAGAAGGCGGCCGGTACGGGCGTGACGGTGAACTCGGTCGTCGCGGGCCCCACCCACACCGGCGGCGTCGAGGACTTCGTGTACGGACTCGTGGACCGGGAGCTGCCGTGGGAGGAGGCGCAGCGGACGTTCATGCGCGAGTACCGGCCGCAGTCCCTGCTGCAACGGCTGATCGAGCCGGAGGAGATCGCCCACATGGTCGTCTACCTCAGCTCCGAGCAGGCATCGGCCACGACCGGAGGCGCCCTGCGGGTGGACGGCGGGTACGTCGACTCGATCCTCCCCTGACCGCCGGGGCCGGGTGCCAGGACGGGCGCTAGGCCTGTGCCCGGCCCTGTTCCCTCACCTGGGCGAGGCGTTGGACGCCGATGTCGAGGGTCTGTTCGGTGGTGTGCGCCGGGAGGGTGCCGAGGGCGCCGGCGGTGAGGACGATCGCGTCGTCGCCGGCGCGGACGACGGCGATGTCGACGGTGAGGGTGGTGGGGTCGTCGCGCGTTGAGGGCTGCGTGGTGAGGGTGACCCGCAGCCCCTGCCGGGCCTCGCCGAAGGCCGCCAGCCCGGAGTCGGCGACCTGGACGGTCTCGGTCCCGGCCGACGTCGTCTGCGCGGTGAACCGCCCGCAGACGCCGGGTACCGCCCGCAGCCAGGCCAGGGTCCGGTCCACGTCGGCGGCGCGGCTCGCATAGACCTGGTAGCGGAGCTGGGCGTTGTCGTCGCCGTCGTCGAGGACGGTGACGGCGTGCGGGCCGGCCGGTTCGAGCAGCTCGTCGGCGTACAGGGCGTCGAGCAGGCGCTGGCAGTCGGGCTGCCCGGCGACGGCCTTGAGCAGCCCGTCGTGCCAGGTGGCGGTGGAGTCGCCGGCCGTCCACGGCACCCCGAGGTCGCCCTCTTCGACCAGCGCGGCCTGGGCCTGGTCGGGGGTGAGCGCCGGGGTGCCGGGCGAGGCGGCCGGGGTGGTGGGGGCGGGACGCTCGGCGGCGGTCGCGTTCGCCGCGGGGGAGGCGCCCGCGGCGGACGCTTGCGGCGCCCGGCCGGCCGTACAGGCGGAGACGGCGAGCAGGCCGGCCACGGCAAGACCGGAGGCGATGACTCTCATGGCGGGGGCCTCTCCGGGAACAGGAGCGGTGGACGCGTGAGATCACGCCATCACCACTGGCGCCCGCCTACCACCGCTCCGGTCCGTCCGGGTGAGTCCCGGGGTTCGGGTGGGCTCCCCCGGGCGGTCTCCGGTGTCGCCGGGTCAGTGGACGTCCACGAAGTCCTGCGCCGACCGGGTGGCGAAGTGGGTGCTGTTGCCCGCGTAGTCGATCGTCCAGGTGCCGTCGCGGGTCGCCTTCGGCTTGGCGGTGAAGTGGCCGGTGCTGTTGGTGGCCGCCGTGGTCACGGTCTTCCAGGTGGTGGTGCCGGTCGCCCGGAACAGGACGGTGACCCGCTGACCGCCGTACGCCTTCCAGGCCGTGGTGTGGTGCTGCAGTACCCCCGTCACGGTGAGGGTCTTGCCCTTGGCCACCGGCTGCGGGGTGATCTTCAGCGTGGTGATCCGGCTGGCGGTCCGGGACTTCTTGACCGCGGTGGTGACCTGGTCCTGGTAGGTCGTGGAGGCGCGGTGGTGTGCCCGGTACCAGCCGGAGGCGCGGTTGCTCGCGCTGATCGTGAAGGTGCCGTCGGCCTTGGCCTTCCCGGTGGCCACGCGGGTCCACCCGGTGTGTCCGTCGGCCGAGTACTCCAGGTCCACGGCCTGGCCGCCCAGACCGGGTGAACGGCTCACGGTCGCGGCCAGCTTGCCGGAGGCGGTGGCCTTGTGGTCGGCGCCCAGCGTGGTCTTGAAGCCCGTGATCGACAGCGGCATCTGGACCTGCTGGGTGACGTCGGCCCAGGCGTTGCTGAGGTAGGGGGCTTCCGCGGACGTGCCGAGCGAGAAGGAGCCCGGACGGGTGACGGTGACCCGCACGCTGTACGAGCCGTCGGCGCCGGTCACCGCGGTGGTGGTGACCGCTGGAGCGGAGCCCCCGTCGGCGTAGCTCACCTGGATCGTGCGGCCCGCCAGGGGATGCACCGTGTACGGGCTGACCTGCTCGGTCCAGGTCGCCTTGCCGGACAGCGTGACCGTGGCGCCGGAGCGCACCGGGGAGGCGGAGGTCCTGGCGCCGATGCTGACGGCGCCGTCGGTCCTGGCGAGGCCCGGTGCCAGCGTGCAGGCGGCGGTGCCCGCGACGTGCGCGGCCGGGTCGGTGCCCGGGTTGGCGGTCACCGAGACCCAGGCGCCGCCCGCCACGGTGATCGCCTGGCTGAAGGTGCCGTCGGCGGCCAGCGGGGCGTCCGTCGTGCTGGGCTCCAGCTCGGTCTCGGACAGCCATTTCACGGTCGCGAGGCCCGTGTACGGCTGCAGTTGCCCGGTGTAGGGATCGCGGCCGAGCACCGTGCCGGAGACGGTCACCGTCCGGTGGTCGGTGTCGGACGCGGCCCGGTCGGTGCGGGCCGTCTGGACGACCGGCTGGAGCGTGTAGTCCACCAGGCCGTACAGCTCCGTGGACAGACCCGGGTAGTGGATGAGCGGCGCGTCGGCGTAGGCGGCCCACGTGCCGTAGGCGTCGAGGTGGATCGGCCCGTCGGTCTGCCAGGTGTTCGCGGTACCGGTGGGCACCCAGCTGACCGGCACGGTCCACGAGCCGACGTGCAGCTCGGTCGGCAGGCTGTTCACGCTGGTGTCCAGCTTGAGGACCACCACGCCGCGGTGGTTCGCCAGGCTGTGGATGTCGGCCTTCTGGTTGGTGGAGTCACCGGTCGTGGAACAGCTGGGCACCGTCGCGGCCGCCGCGGACGGGGCCGCGACCGTGGCCGCGGTCGCGGCGAGGAACGCGGCGGTGAGGGCCGCGGTCAGGTTCCTCGGCACCGAAGTCATCGTCATATGACCGATCATGACCCTCTGTCAGTCGGATGATCTGATCGCGTGGGGGAGTTGTGACGAATGTGTGACGTCGGTGCGGTCGCCGGGCGGGGTCGGCCCGGCGAGGCAGCCGAATAACCCGTGGCCCGTCGCCCGCCCCGCTCGTTACCGTGGACCGCATGAAGCGCGCCCAGCCGTGTCCGTCCTCCACGACGACGCCGGAGACCGTCCCGGCGCGCTGACACCTGACCTGTCCGAAGCCCCGGGGCGAACGCCCCGGGGCTTTGTCGTGTCGCGGGTCGCTCGCCTCCCTGACGGAGGAGATCCGCCATGCACGACCACCGCCGACTCGGCCGTGAACTCGACCTGTTCGACACCGACCCGCTGATGGGCGCGGGCCTGCCCTACTGGCTGCCCGACGGCGCGGTCGTACGGCACACCCTGGAGGAGTACGTCCGGGACGCGGAGCGCCGCGCCGGGTACCGGCATGTGTACTCGCCCGTCCTCGGCAAACGCGAGCTGTACGAGATCTCCGGGCACTGGGCGCACTACCGCGAGGACATGTACCCGGCCATGCGGGTGGGGGCGGAGGAGGTCGTGCTGCGGCCGAGTCTGTGTCCGCATCACGCGCTGATCTACCGGTCCCGGGCACGTAGTTACCGGGAATTGCCGCTGCGGATCGCCGAGTTGGGGGGCATGTACCGCGCCGAGCTGTCCGGCGTCCTCGGCGGCCTCACCCGGGTGCGGGCCATCCAGCTCAACGACGCGCACATCTTCTGCACCCTCGACCAGGCCGTAGAGGAGGCCCGTGCCGCCCTGGAGCTGATCGCCCGCGCCTACGCCGACCTCGGCATCAGCGCCGTACGGCACCGGCTCTCGCTGCCCGGCGACGGCGGAAAGTACGTCGCCGACCCGGAGTTGTGGCGCCGGGCCACCGTCCTGCTGCGGGAGGTCCTGGACGGGGCGGGCGTGGCGTACGAGGAGGCCGAGGGGGAGGCCGCGTTCTACGGCCCGAAGATCGACGTACAGATCGCGGACCCGGCGGGGCGGGAGTCGACCCTGTCCACCGTGCAGATCGACTTCCACCAGCCGGAGCGGTTCGATCTGCGGTACGTCGGGGCGGACGGCGGCAGGCACCGGCCGGTGATGGTGCACCGGAGCGTCATCGGGAGCGTGGAGCGGGCCGTCGCGCATCTTCTGGAGGTGCACGGCGGGGCCTTCCCGGCCTGGCTGGCGCCGGTGCAACTCCTCGTCCTGCCGGTCGCCGAGGCGCAGTCGGCGCAGGCCGAGGCGCTGGTCGCGGCGGCGGTCGCGGGCGGGCTGCGGGCCGAGGTCGCCCATCCCGGGCAGGGGAGTCTGGGCGCGCGGGTGCGCGGCGGCCGGCTCGTGCCGTACCAGGCGGTGATCGGCGCGCGGGAGGCCGAGGCGGGACTGGCGGCCGTACGGCTGCGGGACGGGCGGCGGGTGGGCGCGTTGCCGGCGGCGGAGCTGGTGCGGCGGATCGGGGCGCGGGTGGCGGGGCGCGGGACCGGACTGTGGGACGAGTGAGGGGGCGGGGGACCGGAGTGTGGGACGAGTGAGGGGGCGGGGGACCGGACTGCGGGACGAGTGAGGGGGCGGCTGTCCTGCCGTTCGTTCGGGTGTTCTGGTCGGCGCATAGAGTCGGGGTGACGGAAGGAGCCCCCTGTGGCTGGTCTGCCCATCCCCGTGATCATCGACTGCGATACCGGTGTCGATGACGCCCTCGCCCTGTTGTTCGCCGTGCGGCACCCGGGGATCGATCTGCGGGCGGTGACCTGTGTGGCCGGGAACACCGACGTGGACGGGGTGGTCCGGAACACGCTGACCGTGCTGGAGCGGGCCGGGGCCGGGGACGTGCCCGTGGCGCGGGGGGCCGAGCGGCCGCTCATCGAGGCGGCCCGGTCGGCCAGGCACGTGCACGGCACGGACGGCATGGGCGACCTGGGGCTGCCCGCGCCCACCCGCCGTCCCGCCGACGTCGACGCCGTCACCCTGCTCCGCCGCGAGATCCTCACCTCGCCCCGCCCGGTCACCCTCGTCCCGACCGCGCCGCTCACCAACATCGCCCTGCTGCTGCGCACCCACCCCGAGGTCACCCGCAACATCGAGCGGATCGTCTTCATGGGCGGCGCGGTCGCCACCGGGAACGCCACCCCGGTCGCCGAGTTCAACGTCTGGCACGACCCCGAGGCCGCCGCGATCCTGCTCACCGCCGGAGTGCCGATCACCATGTACGGCCTGGACGTCTTCCAGCGGGTCGTGGTGCCGGGCGCGGACGTGCGGAGGCTGCGCGCGAGTGCGGAACCGGGCGCCCGGCTCGCCGGTGACCTGCTGGCGCACCGGCCCGCCGCCCCGGACCCGGACGGCGACGACGCGGACGGCGGCCTCGGTGACGCGGGCGCGGTCTGTGCGGTCGCCGACCCGGTCGGCCTGACCACCCGCCGGCTCCCGGTCGAGGTCTCCCTGGCCCCGGGACCGACCCGCGGCCAGACCGTCGTGGACCGCCGCCCCCGCCCGGGCGAGGCCGAGATCCACGGCGGCGGCCGGGAACAGGCCATGGTGGACGTGGCACTCGACGTGGACGTGGCCCGGTACGTGAAGCTGTATCTGGAGACGGTCGTCACCGGCTAGGCCGACCGCGACCGACCGCGACCGAGGGGCGAAGGCGGCCGAAGGCCGAAGCCGACTCAAGACACCCCTGTCCGCATCCCGCGGGGTCAGGTCCGGCACGTCGAGAACTGCTGAGCCCCGTCCGCACAGGTACGCCCCAGCCGTTCAGGACGGCTGGGGCGTACGTGCCTGCGGGGTCCGCGGGGTCTCGGATCAGGCGCGGGTCGCCTTGCGGCGGCGCGTGACGACGACGATCGCGGCACCGCCGGCCAGCAGCACGGCCGCGCCGCCGGCGAGGATCGGGGTGGCGGAGTCGGCGCCGGTGTGGGCCAGGTCGCCGCCACCGCCGGAGTTGGTGCTCGGGGCCGGCGCGGGGGCGGTCGTCGACTCGGAGGCGGAGGCCGACGGGGTGGCCGTGCCGGTCGATTCGCTCTCCGACGGCGACGGGGTCTGTGCGGCCGGCGGCGTGCTCTCCTCGGCCGGGGTCGACTCCGAGGCGGAGGCCGACGGGGTCGGCGACGGGGAGGAGGACTCGCCGGTCGCGCAGTCCTTCGTACCGCCGTTCCAGGACGCGATCAGCTTGTCCTTGATGACCGCGTGGTCCGGGCCGGCCGGCAGGTCGCCGTGCTCGAAGCCGTCGTTCGCGTCCTTCTCGCCGTCGAACTTGACCGCGCCCCGGTAGAGGTCGATCTGCGCGAAGCAGCCGGCGTCCGGGACCGCGATGTCGAGGGAGTCGGTCTGGCCCTGCTTGACCGTCACCGAGTCGAAGTCGACGAAGATCTGCTCGCCGGAGGTGGCGAAGGTGGCGCCGTGGGCCAGGTAGGAGGCGAGCGAGGCGGTGCAGCTCGTGGCGTCGGCGGCGGCGCGCACCTTGATGTGGACCTTGCCGTCGTCGGTGACCTTCAGGTTCTGGTCGTCGACCTTCACCGAGTCGAAGAAGTCGGAGCCGTCGACCGAGAACTGGCACTTGTCGGTGCCGGTCTCCGTGCCGGCTCCGGTGCCGGGGCTGTAGTGGCCGCCGGACTTCCAGCCGTCACCGCCCGGGGCACCGTGCGCGAAGGCCCCGGAGGCCCCGGCGACGGAGGCGGCACACAGGGCGAACGACGCGAGGCCCGTCCCCAGCAGGCGGTGCGCGGTGACATGTCTGGTTATGGACATGGATATCCCATCGTGGATCTCGCGAGGAGGGCAGCGGAGGCTGCGGAAAGCGAAGAGACACCAGGCTCATTGGTCGCATGCGCCACGGTGTGCGCCCATGGTCGTGTGACGTGCCGAAGCCTGTCAACCTGCGTGGAAGCAAGAGGCGTTCGGGGTTCATCACAACTTCCACACACAGGGAATGATCTGCTCCGCGCGGTGGGAAGGTTCGCTTTCTCGGCCATATGGACAGACTTGTTCTCGGTTTCCCCCCGCTCGAATTCCGTCCCGCCCGAAAGGAACGCGCGTGGTCGACCTCTCCTCCCGGAACCCCGACTGGTGGCGCCAGGCCGTGATCTACCAGGTGTATCCGCGCAGCTTCGCCGACGCGGACGGCGACGGGCTCGGTGACCTCCGGGGCGTCACCGAGCGGCTGTCCCATCTGGGCGCGCTCGGCGTGGACGCCCTGTGGCTCAGCCCGTTCTACCCGTCCGAACTCGCCGACGGCGGCTACGACGTCGCGGACCACCGGGACGTCGACCCGCGCCTGGGCACCCTGGACGACTTCGACGCGCTGGTCGCCGAGGCACACCGGCTGGGTCTGAAGGTGATCGTCGACATCGTCCCGAACCACACCTCGCATCTGCACCCCTGGTTCCAGGAGGCCCTGCTCGCGGGCCCCGGCTCGGCGGCCCGCGACCGCTACGTCTTCCGGCCCGGCCGCGGCGAGCACGGCGAACTCCCGCCCTCCGACTGGCAGTCGGTGTTCGGCGGCAGCGCCTGGCGCCGGGTCCCGGACGGCGAGTGGTACCTGCACCTCTTCGCCCCCGAACAGCCCGACCTGAACTGGGCGCACGACGAGGTCCGCGCCGATTTCCGCACCACCCTGCGCTTCTGGTCCGACCGGGGCGTCGACGGCTTCCGGATCGACGTGGCGCACGCCCTGGTGAAGGACCTCGCCGAGCCGCTGCGGGACGTGGCGGAGTTCGGCGCGACCGGCGAGCAGGCGCTGGAGCGGGTACCGCCCGGCACGCACCCCTACTGGGACCGTGACGAGGTGCACGAGATCTTCCGGGACTGGCGCAAGATCTTCGACGCCTACACCCCGCCCCGCACGGCCGTCGCGGAGGCCTGGGTGCCCGGCGCCCGCCGCGCCCTGTACGCCCGCCCGGACGAACTCGGCCAGGCCTTCAACTTCGAGTACCTCCAGACCCCTTGGGACGCCGAGGCGCTCCGTGAGGTCATCACCGGCTCCCTCGCCACCGCCCGTGCGGCCGGCGCCTCCGCCACCTGGGTGCTCTCCAACCACGATGTCGTACGGCACGCCTCCCGGCTGATGCTGCCACCCGGCACCGACGAGAACGCCTGGCTGCTGTCCGGCGGTCGGGCGCCGGAGATCGATGCTCCGCATGGCCTCCGCCGGGCCCGCGCCGCCACCCTGCTGATGCTGGCGCTGCCCGGATCGTCGTACGTCTACCAGGGGGAGGAACTCGGTCTGCCCGAGGCCGCCGACCTGCCCGCGGCCGTCCTCCAGGACCCGGTCTGGGAACAGACCGGCCATGCCCGCAAGGGCCGCGACGGCTGCCGGGTGCCGCTGCCGTGGACGGCGAGCGGGCCGTCGTACGGCTTCGGACCGGGCGGTGCCTGGCTGCCGCAGCCGGAGGGGTTCGCGTCGTACGCCGTCGAGACGCAGGCCGGTACGGCGGGCTCCACGCTGGAGCTCTACCGCACCGCGCTGCGGCTGCGCCGCAAACTGATCGAGGGCGAGACGCTGACCTGGGCCGAGGCGCCGGACGGGGTGCTGCACTTCGCCCGGTCGGAGGGCTGGCGGTGCGTCACGAACGTGACGGACGCGCCGGTGCCGCTGCCGCCGGGCGAAGTGCTGCTGGCCAGCGTGCCGCTGCCGCTTGACGGCACGCTGCCGCCCGACACCACGGTGTGGCTGGGCGCCTAGCCGGCTGTGGGGTTGGGGGTCGGGGAGGCGCCGGCATTGCCATCGGCGTTGCCGGTGCCGACGCCGGCACCGCTGCCCGTGAAGCCGTTCTCGCCGGGCAGCGCCGGCGGGCTGGTCGTGCTGTTGACCGGCGGGGTGAGGACGACCTGCGGCTGGCCCGCGTCCGGAGGCGGCGGGGTCAGGTCGGTGGCGGGCAGCTTCGGCGGGGTCGTCTCCTGGAAGAGGACCGACGGGAAGTCGACCAGGCCGGTCTGCTCCATCACCGTGATGTGGTCCAGGACCGTGGCGTTGGCCTGGTCGGCCAGGATCCGCACCAGGGTGTTCCGGGTGGTGGAGCGGATCTTGGCGATCGTGTTGAAGATCGAACCGTGCGTGACCCGCAGGATGTTGGCGAAGTCCGTGTCGAACTTCTTGCCGCTGTCCGCGTTCAGGGTGTTGATGAACCCCTGCTGCTGTGGAGAGGGCAGGTTCGGGATGGTGATGTTGAGCATGGGCGCGATCTTGCGGCAGCTGGCGTCCAGCGCCGCGTGCCCGTCGATCAGGTGCTTGCTCGCGGTGAGGACCGCCTGGCTCTGACCCTTCTTCAGGCCGATCTGGCCCACGGGGTACTCCCACAGCCCGGCCGCGCGCACCTTCACCACGAAGTCACGGTCGCCTTCGGTCAGGGGACCCCACTGGGTGTTGGCGATGACGCGGGTCGTGTCGCTGGACACGGTGTTCACGCCCAGCATGCTCGGGTAGGCCAGTGCCGCGAGGGTCAGGCTGAGGGCTCCGCCCACAAAGAGAGTTCCCGTCGCGTTCCGCGAAAAGCGCACTGGTGCCTCCTGCCGGTCAGGGATCCCGCGCAGGGGCGGGTCGGTCGCCGATGAATACGGATGACGGAAGCTCCAGAAACCTTTTGGTTTGGCAAAGAACTTGTGAGGCCTTGCTCTGTCCGGGGCGCCGTCTTCCCATGTCTTGACCACGGGAGGGTGATGACTTCCCCTGGTCAGTGTGGCCATGACAAAGTCGCGGGCTAGCTTCGCCGCATGCCCCCACAGCCCCCCTTCCCGCGCGTTCCCCACGGCGCAGCTCCCGGCCGTGGTCCGGGCCGTACTCCCGGCCGTGGCCCCGCCGCGCTGCCCGTACTGCCCTACCGCAAGCCCACCAAGGGCCGTGACTACTGGGTGTTCGACGACGTCCTGCCGGACGTGGACGCCGTACGGGAGCGCTGCCTGGCCAAGGACGACTGGGTCCAGGGATACCCGTACACCTCGGAGACCTGGCCCGGACTGCGCACCATGCCCGGCCTCGAACCCGCCGAACTCGCCGTCGTGGAAGGCCTGGTGAAGCAGGCGACCGGCGCCGGGAAACTGTGGGTGCAGCAGGCGCCCGGCGGCGGCACCCTCAACCACAACTGCGTGCAGGTCGTCGGGGAGGGCGAGAGCGAGCCGCGCCCGCACACCGACTCACGGGCGCTGTGCCGGTACGCGGCGGTGCTGTACCTCAACCCCGGTGTCGCCAAGGACTGCGGCACCGCCTTCTACCGTCAGTCGCTGCCCGGCGGCCGGCTCGGCGGCAACATCGTCCAGGCCCCGCACAACAACCTGGTCGAGGCGCTGGGGACCCGGTTCGTCCCGGGCGACCACTTCGAGGAGGACGTCCGCGTCCCGCACCGGTACAACCGACTGCTCCTCTACAACGCCAACCTCGTGCACAGCGCCACCGGTTACGCCGGCAAGACGCTGGAGGAGAAGCGGATGACGGCGGTGTTCTTCTGGATGGCCTGATGTCACAGGGGAGTTGACCCGCCGGATTCGGTACCGGATTCGGTACCGGATTCTGTAACGGCGCGCGTGACACGACCACGACGGTCCCGTGACGGCGGGCCCCGAACTTCCCTGCCCGGGGCCGCATCGAAAGAGGTGTCCGGCAGAGAGCCGGGGAGAACACCACCGCTGGGGGACCCCATGTCGAACCGTCGCCGCAACCTCCGCAAGACCGCCGCCGCGCTGACCGGCGCCGCCGCACTGATGGCCCTGCTGTCCGCGTGCAACGGCACCGCGGCCGGCTCCGTCACCTCCGACGGCGGTACGGCGGCCCCGGCGGCGGGCGACGCGTCCGGCACCGGCGGTTCCACGGGCTCCGGCGGCTCGACCGGCTCCACGGGCTCCACCGGCTCCACGGGCTCCGGGTCCGGGGCCACGCCGGCCGGGAACAGCGGGTCGGGGAGCGGCACGGGCGGGAGCAAGGGCTCCGCCACCTCGTCCGGCTCGTCCGGCTCGGGCGGTTCCGGCACCTCCGGCGGCTCGGTCGCCGCCTGCCAGGCCTCCGGGCTCGGCTACTCCTGGGCGGACACCGGCAGCGGCAGCGGCCAGAAGCACGCCGTCGTGGCGCTCACCAACAAGAGCGGCCACTCCTGCACGCTCTACGGCTTCCCGGGCGTCGACCTGGTCAACAGCGGTCAGCAGTGGTCGCTGCAGCGCACCAACGCCACCCCGCAGCGGGTCACCCTGGCGAGCGGCGGCTCCGCCCACTTCACCATCACCTACCTGGCGTCGGACCAGAGCGACTCCACCGCGTTCAGGCCGACCACGGTCGTCATCACCGCGCCGGACCAGCGCACCTCGTACGACCTGCCGTGGCGCGGCGGTGCCGTGGTGCTCCAGGACGGCGCGACCCACCCGGGGACGTACGTCGGCCCGGTCGGCAGGTGACCACCGGGGACCCAGGACCCGGGTTCACCCGTTCGGAGTAACCCCCGTGGTGAGGGGCCGAGGGCGGCCGGATCGTCGTACCCATGACACAGCAGACGCATCCGGCACCGGCGCCGGCGCCGAGCAGCGGCTGGACCAGCGGCGGAGTCGTCTTCGCTGGGGTCCTCCTGCTGATGAACGGCATCTTCGCCATCCTGCAGGGCATCTCCGCGATCGCCACCGACGACGTGTACGCACGGGTCCACGACTACGTGTACAAGATCAGCCTCACCGGCTGGGGCTGGATCCTGGTGATCCTGGGCGCGCTCGGGGTCATCGCGGGTGCCGCCCTCCTCAAGGGCGCCCCCGGCTGGGCCCGCGTGGTCGGCATCTTCCTGGCCGCGCTGAGCATGGTCGCCCAGTTCCTCTTCCTGCCCTACGCCCCGGTCTGGGCGCTCATCATGATCGGCATCGACTTCTTCGTGATCTGGGCGCTGGCCGTGTACAAGCCGGAGCCTGCCTGACCTCTCGGGGTCACCCGCGTCGCGGACGCGGCGGAAGCCGGTGCGGCCGGTGCGGCCGGTGGAGCCGTGGGCGCCGGGTCACGGCTGCGCGGCGCCGGGCGATGCGGCGGCAACGGTACGACGAGTCGCGACACCGTACGAGGATCCGTGGCACCCGTGTCCCTCCCAGCCAGCGATAATCGCCCCATGGCACCCCCCTCGGCCGCCCGACTCCCGCACCACGCACCGGCCGCCACGTGAACATCGACCTCCCCGAACTCCACCGCCGGCTGCTGCCCGACCTGTTGTCGGCCGGCGCCGCGTACCCCCTCGCCCTGACCGGCGACTACGCGGCCCGGGCCCACGGCCTGTCCGACCGCCCCGGCCGCACGTTGGAGGTCGCCACCCAGCACCCGGCGCCGATGCGGACGATCGCCGAGACGGTCGCCGCGGTCCTGCGCGACCACGGCTGGCGCGTGAACAGGCGCGAGACGGACCCGCTCTCCGCCCAACTCGTCGTCACCGACGCCGTGTCGGAGGAGTCCGGCGAGGTGGACCTCCTCAAGGAGGCCCTGTGGCATCCGCCGGTCCGGACGGAACTCGGCCTGACCCTCTCCCTCGAGGACACGGTCGGCATGCGGGTCTGGGCGCTGACCGACCGAGGCCTGCCCCGCGACCTCCTCGTCGTGCACGCGGCGGCGGACCGCTGGAGCCTCCCCGACCTGGAAGACCTCGGCCGCCGCCACGCCCGCGACACCTTCGACCTCACCGACCTGCAGTCCCGTCTCACCGGCACCGACTGGATGGACGACAGGGACTTCACCGCGCACGGCCTGGACGACCAGGGTGTCACCGAACTCCGCCTGTGGGCCCAGGCCTGGGCGGACGACATCGCGGAACGCCTGATGGAGGCCCAGCCGCCGGAGGAATGACACCACGGCCAATCCTTTACTTATCCGCGATGCCAGGCCGAGAATGCCCTGCCCCCATCTGAACCGGACGGAAAAGCGCACCGCTCCCCCCACTCCCCTGACCAACCCGTCACCGGAGCCCCGGAGAAAGGTGCGCCATGCGACGCGCCACAGTCCTTACCCGCCTGTGCGGCGGTGCCGCGCTCGTCGCGGTCGCCGTCGCGGTCGGTCTCGCCCTCGTACGGCACGACGCGCCCACTCCCAGGTGGGACGTCATCGAGACCCTCGGGGTCGCTGCCTTGGCCGCCGGCGGATGGATACTCGCGTGCCGGACGGCGCCCACGGTGCGGGTCGAGCCGCCTGTGCCGGCGCAGGCCTCGATCCCGCGCTCGCTACGCCGACCGCCCCACGACTGGGGCCTGGCGGCGGGCGTCGTGCTGACGATCGTCACGCCGCTCGCCGTACTCCGGTTCGGAGTCACTCTGTACGAGGGAGTGCTGACGGTCCTCGCCGTCGTCGTAGGGACCGGCCTCGGCTTCTGGCTGCTCGTCTACGTCGTGACCGACCTGCTGGGGCACCGGCTGGGCCCCCGCCAGCGCGTCCTGTGCGCGGACGCCGCCGCAGGGCAGGTGCACGCCGTGCGGGTACGGATCGAGGCACCCGTCTGGAAGCGGTACGAGACGCGCGGCGACAAGCCCGGCACGATCAAGGCCGAGCACACGCACTGGCTCGAAGTGTCACCGGTCGAGGGTGGTGTCCCACTCCAGGTCTGTCCGATGTATCCGGCGGGCGGCGGCACCGGCCTGACGCGCACCACCACGGACCTGCTCCAGGCCGGACTTCAACTCGGCGGCCATCAGGCCTGGATGTGCCTGCCGACGCGCTGGAAGCTGATCGAGAAGGGACTCCCCGTGGCCCTCGTCGCCGACACCGGGCACGTGGTGTGGGGCGAGCTCTCCCGCGATGCCGCCCGCCAGTACCTCGCCGACCCCGCCAACGGCGCTCCCGTCAACGTGCACCCCACCTCTCCCGACCGCCCGAGCCTCGCCCCGGCCGGCCGCGCGAAGTTCCGCCGGGATCTGCACGGACGCCAACTCGTCTGGCTGCTCGTCGCGTTCGCACTGGCCGCACCGGCTCTGCTGGGCGCGGTGGCGGGCTTCCCCGGCTCATTGCTCTGCCTCGGCACGGCGGTGGCCGTGATCGCCTCCGGCCTGGGCGTCAGACGCCGCGTCGGAGAACTGCCGGGCGAGATCGGCTGGACGGTCCGCGAGAGTCGGGACCCGGCGATCCGGTAGGCGAGCCGTGGGGCACGAGAAGCGGAGCGGGCGGCCCGGAGCCCGCGCGGCGCGGTGGACGCTCGCCACCGGCCGACGCCCGCCGGCGTCCAGGCGGAGCGCCGGCCGGTCCGTTCACGCCGGTCGGGTGAGCCGCCCGGTCCCAGGCTTCCCCGCTGCCAGGAACTCCACCACCGCCAGTGCGAACAGCAGGCACAGGGCGATGCCGATCACCACCCAGCCGGTGGGGTACGACCACAGCAGATAGACCAGTAGCGCCACGGCGGCCAGGAGCCAGCTGATCCAGGTGCGGTGACGGCGTACGAACGGGCCGACCGGGCCGGTGCGCAGGCCGGCGTGGTCGGCGGTACCGCGTACCGCGCCGATCCCGGAGGTCCACAGCCGCCGTACCAGCCCGGCGTACCGGCCCGGCCCGGTGAGCCAGGCGCCCAGGGCGACCACCACGGCCAGGGCCACGACCATGCGCACGGTGGTCCGCAGGAAGTGGACCAGCGCGTCGTAGACGGCGGCGGCCGCGTCCGGGGAGACACCGGCGGGCAGCCGGTCCAGATAGATCACCCGGAACACGCTCAGCCCGACGCCGAGGATCCCGGTGGCGACCGCGACACCGACGCAGCCCGCGACCAGGGCCCGGCGGCGCCGGACCGACAGCAGTACGCCGGCGGCGACCAGCAGGACGGCCAGCACCGGCAGCCAGTTCCCGGCGAGTTGGAGCAGCCGTACGTAGGTCTTGACCTTGTCGATCTGGTCGGATCTCGCGAGGGTGAAGTCGGCGTGTACGGCGGGGATGTGCTCGGCGGGGGTCAGGCCCGCGTCGACGAGCCGCTGTTTGACCTGGTCCACGAGGGGGCCGATGTCGAGGGTGACGGTGTCGTCCTTCAGCTGGACCGCGCCGCCGCCCTTGCCGGTGAGGGCCTTGTCGAGGGTGCTGTGGATCCGGCGGTTGGCGTCGGTCCAGACGGTCCGGAAGGCGTCCGACGCGGCGACCTTCCGGGCCTGGTCGTGGACGAAGCTGCGCACGGCCCCTTCGAGCGCGCCGCCCAGCTTGCCGCCGAGCGCCTGTTGCAGCCGGGGCCGGTCGGCGGGGGTCACGTCGGCGAGCAGGGCGGGCAGGTCGAGGCGGGTCATCAGTGCGTCGGTGGCCCGGTTCGCGACGGCGTCCTGCACGGCGGGGTTCGAGGCGAGCGGGGCGACGGTGGCGACGTAGCGGTCGGTGTCGTCCACCACGTCGGCGGCCCACGCGGCGACGACGGAGAGCGGGGCGAGGAGGCAGCCGAGGACGATGAGCACGGCGCCGAGGAGCGACCTGCCGTGGTGCCGGGGCCGGGACGGCCGCCGGGCCCGCTCGTTCTCCAGAGCTGCCAGCCGTCCCCGCAGCTCCTCCAACTCGGCCCGCTCGGCGCCGCTGTCCCCGGGTGTGCCGCCGTCCTCCTCCATCCGTGCCTCCTCCTCGCCGACGATCGGGCCGCGAGCCCGGCATCGAACGGCAGGCTGAGCACGGGCGTGCCGGACATCGGCGCCGCCACGGCGGACGCGGCCACTGCCACCCTCACCCGGCGTATGCGCGCCCACGAGCGCATGAAGGCCGTACGGGTGAGGCGGCTCCCGTCACGCGCTCGCCTGCCCCTGATTCCCTCCCCGCGTCCTCCGGAACTTGACGACGGCGGAGCCCGGCCCGAGCACGGAGCCCCCCACCTGCGCAGTTGCCGCAGCTCCTCTGTTCCAGGGCGGTAACAGCCATGGTTCCCGGTGCCGGGGATGGTCCAGGATGACCCGGTGAGTGAAGACATGGTCTCCTTGAGCCCCGTCCGGACCATCGGGGGCGTCGCCTCCGCCGGGCTGCTGCTCGCCGGCGGTGCCTGGGTCGTGCGGGCGGTGTGGGAGCTGCGGTTGGCCGGGGCCGGGGTGCCCGCTGGCGGGGTGCCGGACCAGGGCGGCGGGCGGCACCGGCCGCTGACCTCCTTGGAGAACGGGTACCACGTCGTCAGTTCCGTCGGGGGTGTGGTGACGTTCGTCTGCGCCGTCGTCTTTCTGATGTGGCTGGGGCGGGTGCGCGACAACGCGCGGCTCCTGTCCGGGCAGGCCCCCCGGTACAGCGGGATCTGGGTGCTGGTCGGCTGGGTCATTCCGCTCGGGAACCTCTGGATTCCGCGCCGGATCATCGCCGACGCGTTCCGGGACAGTGCACCCGAACGGCGGTTGCCCTGGGTCGTCAACGTGTGGTGGGGGTTCTGGCTGGTCGGGTTGGTGAGCGGGGTCGGGCTGATCAACCGCAACTCGACCGACGAACTCATCGCCCGTTCCTACGGCAACGTCTGGCCGCTCGTGCTCTCCGACCTCGCGTTCGTCGGGGCCGCCGTCGCGGGCGCGTTCGTCGTGCGGGCCGTCACCCGGGTGCAGGTGGCGCGCGAGGGCGAGGGGTTCGTCGAGGTGAGGGCCGGGGCGCACGTGTGAAGTCGGAGGCGGCGCGGTACGGAGCTAGGTACGATCTCGCCGCCTCAGCCGTCAGGAGTCACGTCGTGACCAGTATCGCCATCGTGGGTGCCGGGCCGGGGCTGGGGGCCGCGGTCGCCCGGCGGTTCGGACAGGAGGGGTACCGCGTCGCGCTGCTCGCCCGGGACGGGGAGCGGCTCGACGCCCTCGCCGGGGGACTCTCCGACCTAGGCGTCGAGGCCCGCGGGTACTGCGCCGACGTACGGGATCCGCTCGCCCTCGCCGGTGCCCTGGAGCGGGCCGCCGAGGAGCTCGGGACCGTCGAGGTCCTGCAGTACAGCCCGGTACCGCAGCGGGACTTCATGCGGCCGGTGCTGGAGACCACCTACGCGGACCTGCTCGGGCCGGTCGAGTTCTCGGTGTACGGGCCCGTCGCCGCCGTGCAGCAGGTGCTGCCGGGGATGCGGGAGCTGGGCCGGGGGACCATCCTCCTCGTCAACGGCGGTACGGCCGTCATCCCGCATCCGGACCGGGCCGGGACCTCCATCGCCTTCGCGGCCGAGAGTGCCTACGGGCATCTGCTGCACGACCGGCTCGCCGGGGAGGGGATCCATGTGGCGCAACTGGTCATTCCCGGGGCCATCGTCGAGGGGCACGCGCGCAAGGACCCCGCCGTGCTCGCCGACCGGCTCTGGGCGATCCACCGCGACCGGCACGGATTCCGGCACTACGCCGACGATCTGGACGGATAGATCCGAGGAGGAGCGGCTCCGTCGGGCGCGACGGGCCGATCTGCGCGAACATCATTTATGGGTCAATATGGTGTTCGGCCCGATTGCTCCTCTCAGGGAGCCAGCGATGGCTAAAGGGGGCCAGCGATGGCGGTGGAAATACCTCCTCTCCTCAAGCCCTCCCGGCTCAGAAGCCGTGGAGGCCTGCTCGGTGAGTGCCTGGCAGAGTTTCTCGGGACCTTCGTCATCCTCTCGTTCGGAGCCGGTGTCGTGGCGATGGCCGTCGCGGCGCTGCCCGGGTCGGGGCGTGCGGAGACCGCCACGACGGTGTTCCTGGCCGCCGGTGACTGGCTCCTGATCGCCTGGGGCTGGGGCCTGGCCGTGACCTTCGGCATCTATGTGGCCGGCGGGGTCAGTGGCGCCCATCTGAACCCGGCGGTGACGCTCGCGTTCGCCGTGCGCCGTAAGTTCCCGTGGGCGAAGGTGGTGCCCTACTGGGTGTCACAGGTGGTGGGCGCCTTCGCCGGAGCCGCGTTGGTCTTCCTCGTCTACCACGACGCGATCAACGCGTTCGACGCCGCGTCGAAACCGCCGAAGGTGGGCGGGCACACCGAGGCCACCTTCTCGATCTTCGCCACCTTCCCGGCTCCGTACTTCCACGGCGGAACCTGGGGACCGCTGATCGACCAGATCGTCGGTACGGCCTTCCTCGTCATGTTCGTCGTCGCGGTCGTCGACCTGCGCAACACGGCCGTGGGTGCCAACCTCGGCCCGTTCGTCATCGGCCTCGCCGTCGCCGCCATCGGCATGTCCTACGGTGCGAACGCCGGATACGCCATCAACCCGGCCCGCGACTTCGGGCCGCGGCTGCTCACCTGGCTGGCCGGGTGGAAGAGTTACGCGTTCCCGGGCAACGGGGCCTGGTTCACCGGCTATTGGTGGATCCCGATCGTCGGCCCGTTGATCGGCGGGCTGGTCGGGGTGCTGATCTACGACCTGTTCATCGGCGACGTCCTGCACGCCCGGCTCAAGCGGGGCGAGTTGCCGGAACCGGGCCGGACCCGCCCGACGACGGACGAGCCGTAGCCGTAGCCGGACCGGTCGTCGGAGTGGTGGTGGGCGGTGGTCAGGGCCCGGGTTTCTCCGAGCCCTGTTCGCTGCCCTGTTCGCCCAGCCGCCGCACCAGTTGCCGGGCCTTCGAGACGCCGGTGTCGATCTGCTCGCTGTACTTGCCGTCGGTGCGTCCGTCGGCCAGGTCGCCGGCCTTCTCCAGGCCGGTCTCGATGGCGTCACCGTGTTCCTCGGCGAGGTCCTCGGCCTTGTCCTTCGCCTTGTCCGTCAGGTTCTTCAGTCCATCGAACATGCGGGAATCGTCCCCGGCGGGAGCCGGCCGCGGCAAGCCGGCACCCGGGGCGTTCAGCAGGGCGTGAGGTGTTCGGCAGGGCGCGAAAGGAGCGTTCGGGCGTTCCCCGCGGCGGGTGACGGTGGAGACTCGACGGGCAACCACGTCACCCACCTCTGGAGACGACGCCATGAGCAACAGCCCCCTCCTGACCGGCCTGACCGGAAAGCTCCCCGAACTGCGGGCGCTGTACGAGGATCTGCACGCGCATCCGGAGCTGTCCTTCGAGGAGGAGCGGACCGCGGCGGTGGTCGCGGAGCGGTTGCGGGAGCAGGGCTGGGAGGTCACCGAGCGGGTCGGCGGCACCGGGGTGGTCGGGGTGCTCGCCAACGGTGACGGCCCCGTCGTCCTGCTGCGTGCCGACATGGACGCGCTGCCGGTGCGGGAGGAGACCGGGCTGCCGTACGCCTCGAAGAACGACGGGGTGATGCACGCGTGCGGGCATGACATGCATGTCGCCTGGCTGCTGGGGGCCACCGGGCAGCTGGCCGCCGTACGGGGCGGCTGGCGGGGGACGGTGGTGGCGGTGTTCCAGCCGGCCGAGGAGGTGGGCGGGGCACCGAAGATGCTCGCGGACGGGTTCGCCGAGCGGTTCCCACGGCCGGACGTCTGCCTGGCCCAGCATGTGGCGGCCGCGCCGGCCGGGCTGGTCGGGACCCGGGCGGGGGCGCTGATGGCGGGTGCGGACAGCATGCGGGTCACGCTGTTCGGGCGGGGCGGACACGGGTCCACGCCGGAGGCGACCGTCGACCCGGTGGTGCTGGCCGCCGCCGTGGTGATGCGGCTGCAGACCGTCGTCTCCCGGGAGGTGGGCGCGGGTCAACAAGCCGTCGTCACGGTCGGTTCGATCCACGGCGGCACCAAGGAGAACATCATCCCGGACACCGTCGAGCTGAAGATCAACGTACGCTCCACCACGGCGGCCGTTCGGGAGCGGGTGCTGGCGGCGGTCGAGCGGATCGTCCGGGCCGAGGCGGCCGCCTCTGCCGCCCCGAGGGCGCCGGAGATCGTTCCCATCGACTCCTTCCCGGTCACCCACAACGACCCCGCCGCCACCGCGTCCGTACAGGCCGCGCTGGCCGGTGAATTCCCCGGCCTCACCTTCGAGCTGACGTCGCCGGTCCCCAACAGTGAGGACTTCGGGGCCTTCGGTACGGCCCTGGGGGTGCCCTCGGTGTTCTGGTTCGTCGGCGGCGCCGACCACCGGCTCTTCGTGGACGTCGACCTGGAGGCCCTGGTCCGCGACGGCATACCGCCGCAGATCCCTTCCAACCACTCCCCGCACTTCGCCCCCGTCCCGGAGCCCACCATCGAGACGGGCGTACGGGCGCTGCTCGCGGCGGCGGGCCACTGGCTGGCTCCCGAGTCCCCGTGAGCCCGTCCGAGTCCCGGTGGCCCGCCGACCCTCGACCCGCCCGACGGGGTCAGCGCAGTGCGCTCGTCCGCCGGTGCGCCGGGATCGCCAGCCAGCCCCCGGCCGCCGTCCGCGCGGCCGGCAGGAAGCCCGGGTCGGCGCGGATCTCCGCCAGGATGTCGTCCCGGGCCGCCATGCCCAGGGCGTAGACCAGGCTCTCCAGGGTGGCCGCGCTCACCTGGTCCCGGGTGAGCCGCCAGGCGGTGTGGTGGTGGGCGACCGCCGCGCGCAGGAACACCGAGTCCGCGTCGTCGGCCGCGACATGGCCGAGCGCGCGCACCGCCACATACGCCGTGCGGCGCGGCACGCCCGGCCGCACGGCGAGCGCCTTGACCACCGCGCGGTGCCGGCCGCTGCCCAGGATGCGCAGCGCGTCCAGCAGCGGAACCGCCAGCTCCGTGTGGCGGGCGGACGACGGGCGGGCCAGTTCGGCGGCGACCGCGTCGGCGAGCGGCTCGCGGTAGGGGGTGGCGGCGAGCAGGAACGCGGAGTACAGGCGGACGTCGAAGACGGGTGAGGTGAGGGTCTCGGCGACCAGGGCGGCCGGCACCGTGGTGTCGGGGACCAGGTCCGGTTCGATGGTCCACACCGGGGCGGTGACCCGGCGGACGGCCGCGGCGAGCGGCGCGGAGGCCGGCTCCGCCGGGGGCGCCACCGGGCCGCGGCCGCGCAGGAGTTCGCGGGCGTGCTCCGGGTGGACGCGGGCCAGGTAGCGGCGCAGCGGGTCGACCTGGTCGGCGACCGGACCGGTGCCGGGGGACTCGCGCAGGGCGCCGACCAGGGTGCGCAGCTGGGTGCGGTCGAAGTGCCGGTAGCCGACCTTGCGGAAGCAGGCCATCACCGCCCCCCGGTGGGCCAGCGGGCCGCTGGGCGCGGCGAGTTCGGCCAGCACCCGGTCGGCGGCGTCGGGGTGGCCGCAGTTGTCGAGGGCGCAGACGATCTCCGTGGCCGTCGACCGGGCCCGTCCGGCGGCCAGTTCGGCGCAGGCGAGGACGACGGTACGGCCGCCGCGCGGATGGTTGAGCAGCCGGTTGAGGGTCTCGAAGCGGAGCATCCAGGGCAGGTCGTCGGCGATCACCATCTCCCCGACGAGGCGTTCGGCGAGCCCGTACCAGGTACCGGACGGCATCAGCACCACGTCCGGGCGGGCACACAGCCCGTCGGCGAGCCGGTCCCAGTCGTCGCCGGTCATCACCGCGCCGGACAGGGCCTGTTCGAGGAGGTCCTCCAGGGTGTCGTCGGCGGTCGTGACCGGCGCGGTGTCCAGGACCGGGGCCGGGGCCAGATAGCGCCAGACCGTGCGGGCGGTGGCGGTGAGCAGGTTGCGGGGCAGGCCGAGCAGCTCCTCGTAGCGGCGGACCGCCGTCCAGGGCACGGCCGTCCGGCCGGTCTCCCAGCGGGAGGGCGTGCTGACACTGACCTCGCGGTCGTAGCAGCCGCCCCGGAAGGCCGCGGCGAAGACCGGGAGGGAACGGAAGGCGGGGTCCGCGCCGAGCAGGCGGTTGACGCGCAGCAGCCAGGCCACCCGGGACCGGCGGTCCGGAGCACCGTCGGCCGTTAAGTGCGTGCTCATGATGGACAGTTTGGCAGTGGTCGTCCGACTTCGTGGTGAGTGCGGCAAACCTTTTCCGGACCGCTTACCCGAAGCGCCGGGGGCGGTGGCGGCCCGTTGCACGCGCCGGGCGGGTGTGCAACGCGCCCCGGGCGCGGGGCCGTACGGCGGTACCAAGAGGGGAGCCGGGAAGACGAGGCCGATCGAGGGGGAACGCATGGGAACCGCGGTGGGGTTGGCGCATGTGATCGGAGTGGTCATCGCGTTGTGGACGTTCAACGGGCGGGCCGGCGGCTCGTTCTGGCACGGCATGCCGCCCATGCTGATGCTGATCAGCCCGGAGTGGCTGATCGTCAGCGTCGGCAAGGCGTTCCTGTGGGAGGTGACCCTGGTGGTGTGGCTGGTCGGAGGCCGGCCGTCGTCGCCCTGGGGGATCCGGGAGAACAGCCGCTCCGGGCGGATCACCCGGCTGAGTCCGGCCGAACGCGCCGCCCGCGACCGGGCCGCCGTCCGCGCGATGTGAGGAGGGCATCTGCCATGGGACTGCTGCGCAGACTCTTCGCCGGAGAGCAGCTGCCACCGACCAAGGACGGCTATCAGCCACCGCCGGGCGCACTCGCCGAGGGCTGGCAGTGTCTGGACCCGGACTGCGGGGAGGGCGGGTACTTCCCCGCGCCGCGCACCGACATCCCGCGCTGGTGCGAGACCTGTGGCGAGGAGACGTACCCGAGGCTCGCCTGGCCGTGGGAGCACGGGGCGCGGCGCGCCGAACTGGACGCGCTGCTCGCGGAGGCGGAGCGGGACGGCAACGAGTATCTCGGGCTGCTCGTCCGCTTCCACCTGCTGACCTGGAGCTTCGAGGACCATCTGATGGACGGCGACACAGACGCCGCGCGGGGCGTCCTCGCCCACACCGACCGGCAGCTGCGCGGGGCCATGCGGGAGGAGCCGCACTTCACCGAGGGGTCCTACCGGTTCGCGATGGTGCTGGGCGCGCTGCGCAGCGGCGGCCCGGAGATCGCGCTGCGGGTGCTCGAACCATGGGCGGAGCTGGCCCGGCAGCAGGGCCCCGGCTATGGCACCGACCTGGAGCACGACAACGCGGCCCGCACCAACTACCGCAACCTGGTGAGCAGTTGCCTGGAGTGGCTGGGCGACGGCCGGACCCCCGGCCATCCGGCGTACGGCACGGTCGCGCGGTGGATGCTGGACACCGCCCGCGCCCCGCACGTCCGGGACTGGCTCACCGCCGACCAGGACCGCGCCCTGGACGCCCTGGACCCCTACTGGCGCGGGACACCCTGATCCAGGGCGGGGCGCAGATCGGCCCGCCGGCGGATGCCCAGCTTCTTGTACGTGTGGGTGAGATGGGTCTCCACGGTACGGCGGGCCAGATGGAGCAGGGCCGCGATCTCCACGTTGGTGCGGCCCTCGGCGGCGAGTTCGGCGATCCGGCGCTCGCTGCCGGTCAGGGAGGCGGCGCCCGTACGGCGTCTGGGGGAGCGGGCGCCGCCTTTCCGCAGCATCCCCTCGGCCAGCTCCACCAGCCTTACGGCGCCGAGCCGTTCGGCGTACGCCACGGCCTCCCGCAGGCAGTCGCGGGCCCGGACGGCCTCGCCGGCGGCGGTCAGCTGGCGGCCCAGGGCGAGCAGGGCCAGGGCCGGCTCGGTACCGGCGGGCCCGCCGCCGCGCAGCAGCGCCACGGCCTCCTCGGCGAGTTCCAGACCCCGGCGGCCGCCGGTCGCCGTACCGAGAACGCGCAGGGCCCGGCCCACCGTGCGCGGGGTGCCCCAGACCCGGGCCAGCCGCAGCTCCTCCTCGGCCAGAGCGATGGCTTCGAGGGGGCGGCCGAGAGCCAGCCGGCACTCGGCGGCGGCCGTCCGCCAGGGGGTGACCACCGGGCTGGTCACCTCACGGGCGGCCTGGCGGCGGCCGCACTCCAGGAAGTCGTGCAGCGCCGCCGCCGGATCACCGGCGGCGGCCCGCACCACTCCCCGCGCGTAGAGGAACCGGTTCAGCTCCCAGGAGTCCGGTGCCTCCCGCAGGTCCAGCCCGGCGACCAGGCTTTCGGCCTGCGCGGTACGGCCGGTCTCCACCAGCGCGATCAGGGTGTGCGCGTGGGCGTTGCCGGGCGTGACCGACTCGGGCACGGCTGTCGGGCGGGTGTAGTCGGCGCGGGCCGCCGAGATGTCCGAGCGGCTGTTGAGCAGGGCCTGGTGCATGGGGTGCAGCAGGTCGGGGCGCTGCCCGGCCAGTCCCCTGGCCACCAGTCGGTCGGCCTCGTCGAGTTCGTCGGCCCACTGGGCGACCGTGGCCGCCGTACCGACCAGGAACGGCTCGGTGAGCGGGTCGGCGGGCTCGGCGAGCAGGGTGCGCAGCCGCCGCATCGCGTCCCGGGCCGAGGTGAGGCCCGCGGAGGCCGCGTGCCGCACCAGCAGGGCCTGCCCGGCGGAGCCGACCAGCTCCGGGGAGCGCTCGGCGGTCTCGGACAGCCGGCGGTAGACCTCCTGCCGTATCTCCTGGTCCTGGTCGGAGAGGAGGACGGTGGCGGTGTGCAGGGTGCGCACCAGGTCGGGGTGGTCGTTCAGCTCGCCGTCCACGGACCGCAGCAGTTCGACGGCCTTGCGGGTGCGGCCCCGGCCGGTCAGCGCGGTGCCGAGGGCGACGGCCGCGCGTACCCGGTCCTGCGGGGCGGCGGGCAGCCGGACCGCCTCGGCGAGCCGCGGGATCGCCGCGGAGGAGCGGGGCGCCGCGTACTCCAGCGAGCCCAGTTCGGTCAGCAGCCGCTGCCTGCGGTCGTCGGAGAGGGGTTCCTCCAGGGCCCGGCGCAGATAGCCGACCGCGTCCGCGGCCCGGCCGTCGAAGAGGGCGAGCGCGGTCGCGTCCTGGAGCAGGGGCACCGCCCAGGGGGCGGTCACCGGGCCGGTCGCGAGCAGTTGGCGGGCCACGGCCTCGGCGGGGGCGTCCTGGCGGAGCATCGCCTCGGCGATCGCCCGGTGCACGGCCCCGCGGCGGGCCGCGGGCACACCGGCGAGGACCGCGTCGCGCAGCAGGGGGTGCGGATAGTGCGGGCGGCCGTCGGGGCCGGGGGTGAGCAGCCCGAGGTTGGTCATGGCGGTGAGCCAGCCGGCCACCCGCGTGGGGTCGGCGCCGGCCAGCTCGGCGAGCAGCGGCGTGAGGTCGATCTCCGGCAGTGCGGCGCCGGTGTTCTCCTCCAGTACGGCGAGGGCGCGGGCGACCTCGGTGGTGGCCGCTCCTGCACTGTCCAGCCACCAGTGGACGGCGGCCGGGTAGGCGCCCGGGTACAGCGCGGCGGTGGTGGTGGGCACCGCCGTGTGCCGGGCCTCGCGGAGGTCGTCCAGCAGGGCGCGCAGGAGCAGCGGGCTGCCCGCGGCGGCCCGCACACAGTCCTCCACCCAGGCCCGGTCCGCGCCCGGGAAGGCGTCCCGCACCCGGCCGGCCGCGGCCTGCGGGGTGAGGGGGGCGAGGGTGTGGGTCCGGACGAGCGCCGGGGGGAGGGTGTGGGCGAAGCCGGGGGTGGGCGGGTCGAGGTCGTACTGGCTGCGTTCGCCGACCACCAGGAGGATCGGTAAGCGGTCTATGTGGCGGGCGGACTCCACGAGCCAGCGGTGCGAGGGGGCATCGGCGAGGTGCACGTCGTCCACGGCGACGAGCAGCGGCGAGTCCTCGGCGTAGGCGCGCAGCACCCGCCACAGGCGGGCGGCGGTCGCCCGCTCGTCGCCGTCTACCGCGAGGTCGGCGAACTCCGGTACCGGGCCGAGGAGTTGCAGGACGGTGGCGAAGGAGATGCCGGTGTCGGCGGGGGAGCAGCGGGCGCGGAGCGTTTTCAGGCCGAGGGCGGCCGCCTGCTCGGCCACGGCCTCCATGACGGTGGTACGGCCGGTTCCGGTGGCGCCCCGCAGCAGCACGAGGCGGCCGGTCCCGGACCGTGTGCGCGTCGCTTCCTCGGCCAACAGGTGCATGGAGTCGACGAGTTCAGGGGACGACTGCATCATTCCTGGCTCCTCGCGGTGCGCTGGTGGGTTCGGGGGTCATACGGGGGGTTAGAGGGGGCCGGACCGGGAGAGGTTGTGGAGAGGTCCGGCGACCGGCGGATTTGTTGCCAGGTCGGCACAATTGGGTGTGCTTGGGGGTGTGGTCCGCCGCGGGCCGGCGGGGGTTGTTCGCGCAGATTCCCGTGCCCCCCAGGATGGTCGGGCCACTGGTCCCACCCGAAAGGGGCGCGGCGAACCGCGCGGCCGGCCGCAGGGCACCCGCGGCGAACAGCGCGGCCGGCCGCAGGGCCCCCGCGGCGAACCACGGCCCCAGTCACCCCGAACATCTCGTGGTCCATCTCGTGGTCGTCCACGATTGCCGTTGCCCCTTTGGTCCCATCAGGCTGGGTACTCCCGCCCGTCACCGTTCCCTCAGGGGTGACGAGCACGTGGACATAGGGGAAGCGGTTGGTCAGCAACAGCTCATCGGCGTCGGTCACCCGCACGCCGGTCTCGGTGTACGCACCGGACCCGATCTCCCGTGAGGGCGCGCTCAGCCAGCTGCGCCGGCACCCGGAGATCGAGTTGCGTGAGGAGTCCGAGACCGGCCCCGGCACGGTCGCGCTGCTCATCAGCGACAGCCTCGACGAACCGGAACTGACCAGGCTGCGCCGCGTCGTACGCAGCGAGGGGGCGCGGGCCGTGCTCGTGGTCGGGGCGCTGCGCGAGACCGAGCTGCTCGATGTGATCGAGTGCGGGGTGGGCGCCATCGTCTGGCGGCACGAGGCCTCCGAACTCCGCATCGTGCAGGCCGTGCTGGCGGCCGCCCGCGGCGACGGCGACCTGCCGGCCGACCTGCTCGGCCGGCTGATCAACCAGGTCGGCACCCTGCACCGTAACGCCGCAGGCCGCCCGGGCGCCCCGGCCTCCGGGCTGTCCGCCCGCGAGGTGGACGTCCTGCGGCTGGTCGCCGAAGGGCTCGACACCGGTGAGATCGCCAGCAAGCTGTCCTACTCCGAGCGCACCGTCAAGAACGTCATGCACGGGCTGACGACCCGGCTGCATCTGCGCAACCGGGCACACGCCGTGGCCCATGCCCTCCGGGAAGGCTACATCTGACCGAACGGGCAGCAGGCACCGGTTCCCGGGCAACACGGTCTGCCCGGCCGTTCCTGCGGGCGCGGCGGGGCCGGAGGGCAGGATGGACATGAGTGCGGACAGGTCCATGGGGTGGTGAGTACGGCGTGATCCACGAGGTGGACCAGGTGCTGCGGAACATGCTGTCCGGTGGTGCGCTGGAGGGCTCCGGCATCGAGGTCGCCTTCGACGCCCCGACCCGCGACTGGGCGGCCCGCCGCAACGGCCCGGTGATCAACAGCTATCTGTACGACATCCGGGAGGATGTGAAACGGCGTCAGCGCGGGCACATCGACGTCCGGGACGACCGGGACGTCGTCGTCAAGCGCCGGCAGCCGCCCCGCTGGTTCCGGCTGTCGTACCTGGTGACGGCGTGGACCAAGCGGCCCGAGGACGAACACCGGCTGATCAGCGCCGTGCTGGCGACCCTGATCCCGAGAGAGCTGATCCATCCGGACGAACTGCCGCCCTCGCTGCGCGAACTGGGGCTGACCGTGCAGCTCTCGGTGGCCGGAATCCAGACCGAGGCCCGCTCCCTGGCCGAGATCTGGTCCGCGCTCGGCGGTGAGCTCAAGCCCTCCCTGGACGTCGTCATCACCGCACCCTTCCCGGCCTATCCCGAGTACGACGCCGGTCCGCCGGTCACCGAGGGTGCCGCCGTCCGCGTACGCGCGGGCCTGGAGGAGGACGCACCCGTTCTTGAGGAGCGGGCCCACCGGCCCGGCCAGATCGCCCAGGCCAAGGCCGCCCGGAGGACCCGGGCGTGACCCTGGACGTCTCTTTGACGCCGGTCGCCCCGCTTCTCGCCCGGCTGGCGGGGCTGCGCGACCGGGCCGCCGCCCTCGTCGCCCACCGCTCGGCCGACGACCCGACGGCCAACGACCCGCTGCGCGGCCTGTACCTCTCCGAGGAGGCGGTACAGCACTTCCTGCGCCCGGAGTCACCCGCCGAACTCCCCGACCTGGACGAGGACTTCACCGACCGGCTGGCCGAACTCGCCGCCCGTCTGCGTCTCGCCTCCCTCGACACCGCGATCCTGCTCATCGCGCTCGCCCCGGACCTGGACCGCACCTTCGAGCCGCTGTACGGCTACCTCAACGACGACGTCGGCCGCCGCCGCGCCACCATCGCCCTCGCCCTCGACCTGTACGGCGTCCCCGCCCACCTCGCCGCGGCCCGCGCCCGCTTCCACCCCACCGCCCCGCTCACCGCGCTCGGCCTGCTGACCGTCGAGGAGCCCGAACGGCCCTTCCTCAGCCGCTCGTTGCGCGTTCCCGACCGGGTCCTGGCCCACCTCGTCGGCGACGACACCCCGGACCCGGCCCTGGCCGGCCACCTGCGCGCACCCTCGTACGACAGCGAAGCCGTCGACGAGGAGTTCGTCCGGCGGCTGGCCGGGCGGATCGCCGCCGGGCCGCTCTTCGGGTACCTGCGGGAGCGCCGGGAGGGCGAGGGCCTCGGCTGTGCGACGGCCGCGCTGCGGCTGGCCGGCCGGGAGGTCCTGCACTACACCGGCCCCGAGGAGCATGTCCCGGAGGTGCTCCGGGAGGCCCGGCTCAGCGGCCGGGCGGTGCTGGTCGACGCGGCCAAGCCCCGGGCGTTCGCCGAGGGGCTGAACGGTGTCGTCGACGTCACCGCGCTGATCACCAGTCCCCACCCCTACGACCCCCAGTGGTGCGACCACCGCGATCCCCTGGTCCTGGAGGTGCCGTCCCGGCGCGCCGTGGCCGTGGACGCCTGGGCGGCCGTACTGCCGGACACCTCCGGCTTCGACCTGGCGGCCACCGTCGCCCCGTACCACCTGGGCGGCGACCGGCTCGCCCGGGCGGCGCAGGCGGCGCAGGCACTGGCCGCGTTCGACGGCGCCCCGCTGGCCGCCGGGCACCTGAGGCTGGCCGCCCGCCAGCAGTCGGCGTCGGGACTCGAACAGCACGCCCGCCGGATCCGGCCCGCCGTCGACTGGCGGGACCTGGTGCTGCCCGAACGCCCGCTCACCGAGCTGCGCGAACTGGCCCTGCGCGCCCGCCACCGCGACCGGGTGCTCGGCGACTGGCGGCTGAGCGCGGGCGGCGGCCGGGGCCGTGGGGTGCTGGGCCTGTTCGCGGGCGAGTCGGGCACCGGCAAGACCCTGTCGGCGGAGGTGGTGGCCGCGGAACTCGGCCTGGATCTCTACGTCGTCCAGCTCTCCTCGGTCGTCGACAAGTACGTGGGCGAGACGGAGAAGAACCTGGAGCGCATCTTCACCGAGGCCGACCGCACCGACGCCGTGCTGCTCTTCGACGAGGCCGACGCGGTCTTCGGCAAGCGCTCCGAGGTCAAGGACGCCCACGACCGGTACGCCAACCTGGAGTCGGCCTATCTGCTCCAGCGCCTGGAGGCCTTCGACGGCATCGCGCTGCTCACCACCAACCTGCGCGCCAACATCGACGAGGCCTTCACCCGTCGCCTGGACCTGGTGATCGACTTCCCGTTCCCGGACGAGGAACAGCGGCTGGCACTGTGGCGGCACGGGCTGGTGCACGTACCGAGCGAACCGGACATCGAACTCGGGCCCCTGGCCCGCGACTTCGAGCTGGCCGGCGGCGCCATCCGCAGCGCCGTGGTCACCGCCGCCTATCTGGCCGCCGGATCCGGGGAGCCGGTCACCGCCGCGAACCTCCTGGAAGGCGCCCGCCGCGAATACCGCAAGGCGGGCCGGTTGGTGCCGGGCACCTGGTGACCGACGGGGCGCGGAGCGTCGGCTAGTCGCCCGACCGAGGGACGATCTGCCATTCCTGGTCGTCGTCGTCCGAGCAGTAGTAGAGGGTCAGGTCGGTGTCGTTGCCGCCGGTGCTGTAGCCGGCCACGTCCAGGCAGAGGTTGTTGCTGGCGAAGTTGCGGATCCAGTAGGCGCCGCTGGGCTGCTTGTCGATCCACCACAGCTGGTTGTCGGCCTTGGTGCCGTCGCACTTGTACTCGGTGATCGGCGAGGACAGCTTGGCCGACCCGTAGTTGGGCAGGTCCATGCACAACTGGTCCTTGACGTTGCGGATCTGGAAGAGCGCGGCCGAGCCCGGGCCGTCCTTCGAGTAGCGCACCTCAAGGTTCCACAGCTGGTTGTCCGCGGTGGTGTCGTTGCAGGTGTACTCCCGCACCGGGCCGTTGCTGGTCCCCTTGTCGTAGCCGGGGACGTCCGCGCACTTCTTGGTCGTCGTGTTGCGCAGCAGGATGTTGTACACCGGTACGACCGGCTTCGGGACCTTCTTCTTCGACGCCTTCGGGGACGGCTGGGCCTGGCCGCCGCCCCCGCCCGCCTGGGTGTCGGACGAGCCCTTGTCGTCGTTGTCCGGCTGCTGCTCCACCTGGGACGGGGAGGGCGCCGGAGCGGCGGCGAGGGGTGCGCTGGCCGTGGGGCTGGGCGCGAGGGAGCTCACCCCGGCTTCCTGGGGCTGTTCCTGGGCGAGGCTTCCGACGTGGGGTCTGTAGCTGATCCAGATGAGCGCGAAGGTGATGGCGAGGGCCAGCAGGGTGCCGAAGAGGGTGGCGATCCAGCGGGGCAGGAAGCCGCGCTGGATGTAGGTGCCGTCCACAGGCTGTGGATCGACGCCCGACCGTTGGACGGTGAGCCGGTACGGCCGTTGTTCCTTCGGCCCGAACCAGATGATCTTCCGGGGTTTGAGTTTGGCGTCGACGAAGGCGGCGCGGCCGGGTTCGATCTGGACGTTGCTGGGGTGGAGGTCGTAGGCGAGCTGGTCGCCGTTGTCGTTGCCGCTGATGGAGGCGGTGAGTTTGGTGTTGCCGAGGTTGTCGATGGCCAGTTTGGGGCGGCCCCGGAAGCGGCCCTTGACGGTGGGCGGGACCAACTCGGCCCGTACCTCGGTGAAGGGGGTGATGGTGAGGTTGCCCTCGGGGACGGTGACGGCCTCGGGGTGCTCGGTGGGGGTGATGCGGACCGCGTACGGGTTGGGCCCGGCGGTCGCGTCGGAGGTGCGGGGCGGGGCGAAGGTCAGCTCGACCGTGCCCGTGGTCCCTGGGTAGAGGCGGAGCGTCTGCGGTTCGACGGTCGTCCAGGGGGCGATCGGGCCCACCGGTTCGAACCGGTACTCGTCGACGACGTCACCCGTGTTCCGCAGCCGCAGTCGTACGCGGGTCGAGGCACCCGGGTCGACGGTCACGGAGGCGGGTTCGAGGGAGGTCCAGAGAGTCATGCGGGCACCGTCAGCTTGAAGGCTTCCAGCCAGAGCGTGTTGTCGAGGGTGCCGACGAAATCGAGTGCGTTGTTGTCGTTGCGGGAACCCTGGCACCACTGGTCGCCCCAGCCGTGGTCGCGGACCTTGGCGTAGTTGCAGCCCTGTCCGCTGCCGACGTTGAAGGCGAAGCCCTCGATGTAGGGGTCGGCCGCCTTCGTGCTGCCGATGTAGTTGTCCTTGCCGTCGGCGATGATCGGCGTCCAGTTCGGGTTCCACTTGCCCCGGCCGTCCGTGGACTGGGGGTTGTAGACGAAGGAGTTGGCGGCGGAGCCCTGGACGCCGTACACCGCGAGGTTGATGGCCTTGATCGGCACGTTCTTGCCGACCGTGCCGGCCATGGTGCCGTCGCAGACGGGCTTCTGCCAGCCGGTGCCCTGGACGTAGGCGCGGTAGCAGATGTGCCGGCCGGACGGGTCGGCGGCGGCGAGGCGGTTCACGGCGGTCGCCGCGGTGTCCTGCTTGGGCTTGGCGGTCACGGTGGCCGTCGCACCACCTCCGCCTCCGCCACCGCCGCCGCCTCCGTTGCCGCCGTCCCCGGTGTCCGGGGTGGCGGGCGCGGTGGGGGGCGTGACACTGGGCGCCGGCGGCGGGGTCGGGGTGGCCGAGGGGCTGGGCGCGAGCGAACTCACCCCGGCCTCCTGGATCTGCTCCTCGGCGAGGCTCTTGACCTGCGGCTTGTAGTTGAACCAGATCAGGGCGAAGGTGATGGCGAGGGCCAGCAGGGTGCCGAAGAGGGTGGCCAGCCAGCGGGGCAGGAAGCCACGCTGGATGTACGTCCCGTCGACGGATTCCGGCGTGAGCCCCGAGCGCTGGACGGTGAGCCGGTACGGCCGCTGTTCCTTCGGTCCGAACCAGATGATGCGCCGGGGTTTGAGGGTGGTCTTGATGAAGGCGGCGCGGCCGGGTTCGATCTGGACGTTGCTGGGGTGGATGTCGTAGGTGAGCTGGTCGCCGTTGTCGTTGCCGCCTATGGAGGCGGTGAGTTTGGTGTTGCCGAGGTTGTCGATGGCCAGTTTGGGGCGGCCCCGGAAGCGGCCCTTGACGGTAGGCGGGACGAGTTCCGCGCGCAGTTCGGTGAAGGGGGTGATGGTGAGGTTGCCCTCGGGGACGGTGACGGCCTCGGGGTGCTCGGTGGGGGTGATGCGGACCGCGTACGGGTTGGGTCCGGCGGTCGCGTCGGAGGTGCGGGGCGGGGCGAAGGTCAGCTCGACCGTGCCGGTGGTCCCTGGATAGAGCCGGAGCGTGGGAGGCTCGACGGTCGTCCAGGGGGCGATCGGGCCGACCGGTTCGAACCGGTACTCGTCGACGACGTCACCCGTGTTCCGCAATCGCAGACGGACGCGGGTGGAGGACCCGGGGTCCACGGTCGCGGAGGCGGGTTCCAGGGAAGTCCACAGGCTCACGCGTCGACGCTATGCGGGGCGCGAAGCCGACGCAGCGGACAGCGGGGCAGACCGCGGTGCCGCAGGGGCCGGACTCGTTGCCCCTGCGGACGGTGCGGTGTGCGGTGCGGACGGTGCCGTATGTGCGGGTGCGGGCGGTGCCGTGTGCGGACGGTGCCGTGTGTGCGGGTGCGGACGGGGCCGGGTGCGCTGCGGGTGCCCTACGAATCGGAGCGCTTGCCGATCAGGTCCCGGTACAGGGCAGCCCTCTCCTCATTGGTCGTCGCCTTGGCGAGTTCGGTCGTCCAGGCCGCTTCCAGATCCTTCAGCTTCTTCAGCCAGTCGCCGAACTGCCCCAGGTCGACATGGCGCTGGCTGGCACTGAGGGGCGCGTCGCCGCCGATCTTGTCGTCCTTGTGGCCGCCGAAGTTGCTGAAGGGGTTGGCGGTCTTCTCGCTGCTCTTCCAGTTGTGTTCGTAGCCCTCGGGGGTCCGGCCGCCCGGCCCGGCGGTCTCGATGCCGACCTGAAGGGCCCCGTCGCGCTTGCCGGTCGGCGGCTTGTACCCCATGAACAGGTGCCCGTGCGACTCGTCCGGGAGGATGGTCCCGCCGTGGTAGCCCTTGTTTCCCGTGCCTCCGATGCCCACCCCCATGCCGTAGAGGTGGCTGTGGGGGTCGACGAGGTTCTGGGCGGTGGCCGCCAGCCCGCCCTTCTCCACGAAGCGGCCCGGCTGTCCGGGCTTGTTGTCGCCGATGTCCATGTGGTGGGTGGCGTACGTGCGCTTGTACACCGGGGCCTCGGGCTTCGCGTTGGGCTCGTAGAACTTGGGGTTCTCCTTGGTGATGTGGAGCCACCGGGGCAGTTCGTATCCGTGCTGCCCGTCGGCCAGCTGCGGGATGCGGATGTTGACGCGACCGCCGTAGGCCAGGGCGTGCGCGACGTCGTCCTTGAAGTCCTCGTGGAGACCGGTCTTCGGATTGAAGACCTGCAGCCCCTCCTTCAGGATCAGGAAGATCTTGGTCAGGATCTCGGTGCCGCGCTCCACGCGCTTGCGGTGCTCGGCGGCGTTCGGTACGTCGTCGGAGACACCGGGAGGGAGCAGGGTCGCGACGAAGGTCCGGAAGATCTGCTCGTTCCGCTCCCCGGTGAGCTGTTCCCGCTCCTCCTCGGGGTTCGACTTGTCGCGCATGGCGTGGTGGCGGCCGAGCTGGTAGTCCGGCCGGGGACCGGTACCGGCCGGTCCCTTCCCCTTGCCCTCCTCCGTGCCCTCGGCGTGCTGCTGCCACCGCAGGGTGGCGATGAGCAGGCGCTTGCCCTTGGGCTGCGCCAGCCAGCTGTGGAAGTCGTCCTTCTTGATGTAGTCCTGCGCCTCGAGGTGGGTGCACAGGCCGACCGTCCGCAGCCAGCCGGGATCCTCGGCCTCGGCGTTCCTGATCATCTGGAGTTCCTCGGCCGTGAACTTCGGGCCGTTGCGCTCCCGCTTGTCGAGGACGGACCGCACCTGCTTGTTCCGGATCTCGGCGGTGCCGCCGACGATGAGCCGCGCGAGGCGGGCGGTGGCCGGGAGCGCGGACACGGGGGCGGCGGGGGTGACCGCCGGCGAGGCCGGGGGTGAGGGCTCGGTCGCGGGTGCGATCTCCGGTTCGGCCGTGGCTTCCGTCGTGGGTCCGTCCCCGGACGCCCGCTGCACGGGGACGTCCTCGTCCGGGCCGCGCTGCACCGCGTCGTCCTCGTCCGGGCTGCGCTGCACCGCGTCGGCGGGCGGTGCGGAGGACCCGGGCAGGGCGAGGTCGGGCGCGGCGCCCCGGGCCAGCTTGCGGCCGTTGGAACCGGCGCTCCGCTCGAACGGGTCGTTCGGGTGCGAAACCGTCTCGCCCCTGCCGTTGGCGGTGCCGGGCACGGGGCCCAGGGCCTGCTGGCGGACGTGGTCGACCTCTTCGTACATCACCTCGTCGGTGACGCGGTTCCCGCCGAGCACGATGTGCGGGCCGGTGGTGTAGGCCCGCGCCCCGAGTTCCTCGGCCGAGCGCTGGGCGACCGGGTCGCTGTGCACGCGCACATGGCCGAAGCCCATGCCGTACGCGTTCTCCGCCCGCCGCAGGATGCGGGGCTCCAGCGGCGCGCCGGGCGTGCCGACGGCGTCGGCGACCGACGTCCGCGGCCGCACCGGCACGGCCTCGTCGGCCTGCTGCTCCTCCGCCTCTGTGCCCTCCTGCCGGGCCCGCTGGATCGCCCGGGTCACCGCGGCGTTGCCCGCGGACCGCTGGAGGGCGGCCAAGGGGGGAGAGGCGGCGGCCTTCCGGGTCGCCGGGCGGTCGCCGTCACGGTCCGCGGTGGAGCGGTTCTCTGCTTGAGTGCGCATAGCCGGTTCCCGTTCGGTCGACGAGGGCCTCGACAAGGGCCTCTGCAGGGGTCTCTGCAGGGGCCACCCTCCTCCGTACCCGGTGGATGCCGGACGCCGGGAGGTCCGCGGGGGCAGGATCCCGGGCAGACTTGCCGGCCGAAGGGCTGCGGGGCGGCCCGGACTGCCCTTGCGGGCAAGGGAACTGCCCCCGGTGAGGCACCGGAGGACGTTTCGGGATGCGCGCTTCGCGCGTGAGGGTGGGAATGTTCCTGTCTCGTACCCCGAGGAGAGCAGAGCATGCCGTCCTACCTGTCGCCCGGCGTCTACGTCGAGGAGGTGGCCAGCGGCTCGCGCCCCATCGAGGGGGTGGGCACGTCGGTGGCGGCCTTCGTGGGCCTGGCCCCGACCGGTCCGCTGAACGAGCCGACGCTGGTGACCAACTGGACGCAGTACGTCGCGTCCTTCGGTGAGTTCACCGACGGGTACTACCTCGCGCACTCCGTCTACGGCTTCTTCAACAACGGCGGCACGGCGGCCTACGTCGTCCGTGTCGGCGGCACCCGGGAAGGCGCCGACGGCGCCGTCGACGCGCCCGCCGCCGTCGGGAGTTCGGCCGCGCCGGCCGCGCTGCCGCCCGGCGAGGCCAAGCAGCTCGGCACCTTCACCGTGAGCGCGGTGGCCTCGGGTGACCTGAGCGTCGAGGTCGCCGACCCGGAGGGCGAAGGCCCCGCCGAACGCTTCAAGCTGGTCGTCAAGGACGGCGGCAAGGCCGTCGAGACCTTCGACGTGACCGCGAAGAAGGGCGGCCGCAACTACGTCGTCACGCAGGTCAAGGAGCGCTCCAAGCTCATCACCGTGACCGAGGCCGCGCCCGCCGCGCAGCTGGCCCGTCCGGAGAACCAGACGGTGGCCCTCGTGGCCCCGACCCCCGCCCCGGCGTCCGCGTCCCCCGTCGCGGACGCCGGTTCTCACCCCGGCCCCGCCACCTACCTCGGCGACTCGGCCGACCGCACCGGCTTCGGCGGCCTGGAGGCCGTCGACGAGGTGTCCATGGTGGCCGTGCCCGACCTGATGGCCGCCTACCAGCGCGGCGCGATCGACCTGGAGGCCGTCAAGGCCGTCCAGCTCGGCCTGATCGCGCACTGCGAGCTGATGGGCGACCGGGTCGCGGTCATCGACCCGCCGCCGAGCCTCAACGCCCGCCAGATCCGGGTCTGGCGCCAGGAGACGGCCGGCTACGACTCCAAGTACGCGGCCCTGTACTACCCCTGGATCAAGACCTTCGACCCGGCCTCCGGCCAGTCCCGGCTGATCCCGCCGTCCGGCCACGTGGCCGGTGTCTGGGCCCGCAACGACGCCGAGCGCGGTGTCCACAAGGCCCCCGCGAACGAGGTGATCCGCGGCGCGGTCGACCTGGAACTCCAGATCACCCGTGGTGAGCAGGACCTGCTGAACCCGATCGGCGTCAACTGCATCCGCGCCTTCCCGGGCCGGGGCATCCGCATCTGGGGCGCCCGCACCCTGTCCTCGGACCCGGCCTGGCGCTACCTCAACATCCGCCGGTACTTCAACTACCTGGAGGAGTCGATCCTGATCGGCACCCAGTGGGTGGTCTTCGAGCCCAACGACCACAACCTCTGGGCCCGTATCCGGCGCAACATCTCCGCGTTCCTGGTCAACGAGTGGCGCAGCGGCGCCCTGTTCGGGCAGCGGCCCGAGGAGGCGTACTACGTCAAGTGTGACGAGGAGACCAACCCGCCGGAGTCGGTCGACGTCGGCCGCGTGATCTGCGAGATCGGCATCGCGCCGGTCAAGCCCGCCGAGTTCGTGATCTTCCGGCTGGCCCAGTTCTCCAGCGGCAGCGGCGAGCTCCAGGAGTAGCGGACCCTCGGGTCCCAACCCCCTTGTTTTCCAGGCATCTTGAGAAGAACGGGCAGTAACACATGAGTCTCCAGCCGGGTGACGCCCTTACATCACACAATTTCGGCCTGCAGATCGACGGCGTGATGGTCGAGTACCTCGCCGAGGTCAGTGGCATGACGATGGAGCAGGACGTCATCACCTACCAGCAGAACACGCCGGACGGGAAGAACCACGTCCGCAACCTGCCGGGCGTGAAGAAGAACGGCACCTGCACGGTCGTACGCGGTATGACCCAGTCCTCGTCGTTCACCCAGTGGATCAACGAGTCGATCAACGGCCAGATGGCCACGGCCCGCAAGAACGCCTCCATCATCATGATGGACTTCGAGAACAACCCGGTGAAGCGGTACAACCTGCGCAACGCCTGGTGCAGCAAGATCGACACCAGCACGGTCAAGGCGGGCGAGGCGGCCGCGCTGACCGAGACGGTGACCATCACGTTCGAAGAACTGGTCATCGAGTAATGAGGCGTTCGGCTGTCAGGGCCGGGGCAGTGGGCGCGCCGCTCGCACCGGAGGAGCCGGCGCCCCAGGCCCCTCAGCAACCGGAGACACCCGTCGAGGTGCTGCGCACGGAGTTCCCGTTCCAGCTGCCCCGCGGGTACGTCGACGAGCACGGCACCGTCCACCGCGACGGCGTGATGCGCCTGTCCACGGCGCGGGACGAGCTGATCCCGCTGCGGGACGTGCGCGTCCAGGAGAACCCCGCGTTCCTGTCGGTGGTGCTGCTCGGCCGGGTCATCACCCGGCTCGGCACGCTCTCCTTCGTCCACGACGGGATCGTGGAGAACATGTTCGCCTCCGACCTGGCGTTTTTGCAGGACTTCTACCGCCAGATCAACGCGGAGGGCCACACCCGGGCCGCGGTCAACTGCCCGCACTGCTCGGAGCCCTTCGAGGTGGAACTCGGCGGGAGCCGCCTGGGGGAATCGTGACGTACGCGACCGACCGGCTGCACGAGGAGATCGCGTACGTCGCCTACCACTTCCACTGGAGCCTGGAGGACATCCTGGACCTGGAGCACGCCGACCGCCGCCGCTACACGGCGGAGATCGCGTCCCTGGTGACCCGGGCGGCCTCCGCAGGGGCGGAGGGCTGAGCGGTGGGTTTGTGGGATCGGATACGGGGGCGCGGGCCTGCTGACGCCGGGGCCGAGGCCGCCGTGGAGGCGCCGCGTCCTGTCGAGGCGCCGCGGCCCGTGGTGGCGGAGGCCTGGTCCGGGCTGCCGCCGATCCAGCGTGCGCTGGGGACGGCGGCCGGGCCGGTCGCGGACTCCGGGTTCGGCGGCCGGCTGCCGACCTGGCAGAACCCGTCCTTCATGGGCATGCGCTCGCACGCGGTCCTGGACGGCGAGTCGAGCGCGGGCCTGACCGGCGGCGGCCGCACCGGGACAACGGGCACGGGGGCCGTGTCCGGCATGGAACGCCCGGTGCAGCGGCTGCCGTTGTCGGGTCCGGCCGACTCGGCCGGCCTGACGGGAACGGCGGGCCTGACGGGTTCGGCCGCCGGCCGGCCCTCGGCGGTTCCGGTGGTGCCACTGCGGGCGATACGAGCAGGATCTTCAGCGCGGACGGGCGGGGGCGGGCCGACCGCGGGTGGCGGGCCGGTCGGGAGTGGTGGGTCGGCCTCGGCTGCGCGGTCGCCTGCGGGTGCGGGTGCGGGTGGTGGGCCGGCCGGGAGTGCTGGGTCGGCCTCGGCTGCGGGATCGCCTGCGGGTGCGGGTGGGGGTACGCGTTCGGCTGGGGCTAGGGGTTCGGCTGGGGCTGCGGGTTCCGGTGTGGGTTCGGCTGGGGTTGCGGGTGCGGCTGGTTCCGTGAGGTCGGCTGGGTCTATCGGGTCGGCTGGGTCGGCTGGGTCCGCTGGATCGGTGGGTTCGGCTGGGCCGGCGGTGCAGCGCGTGCCGGTGGTGCAGCGGGTGTGGTCGGCGGGGCGGCGCGGTGGTGGTGCGGCCGCGCGGACGGCGGGGGCAGGAACGGGAGCGGGAGCGGTACGGAGCGGGGGGAGTGCGCCGGTGCCGGCGACCCCGTCGGCGTCCTCGACCCCGTCCACTCCGTCGATGTCCTCGACCCCTTCGACCTCGTCGCCCTCGTCTACTTCGCCGATGTCCTCGACTCCGTCGGTCTCCTCGTCCTCGTCCACTCCGTCGATGTCCTCGACCCCTTCGACCTCCGCGACTCCGTCGGTCTCCGCGGCCTCGTCCACATCGTCGGCTTCTTCGTCCGCGTCCACCCCATCGGCTTCCTCGGCTGCGTCGATCCCGTCGACCCCGCCGATCTCGTCGGCGTCCTCGACCCCGTCGGCATCCTCGACTCCCTCCTCTTCCTCGACCCCCTCCGCTTCCCCGGTCGCGTCGGGCTCCCCGGTCGCGTCGGCCCCCGCGGTGTCCTCGACCCCGTCGCTTTCCTCGGGCTCCTCCGTCCAGAGGGCCTCTGGGGACCGGCGACGGGCGGTGCCCTCGGTGGCCCTCGTGCCGACGGCCGTGCCGGTGGCATGGGCGCCGCAGTCGGCTCCGGTCGCTCCGGCTCCGGCCACCGGTCCGCGGGTCACGGCCGCACCTCCCGTCCCGCCGCGCCGCAGCGCGCTGACGCATGCGCCGGTGGGCACGTCGGTGACGGCCGTGCAGCGGCGGACGTTGCCGTCGGCGCCGAGGACGCCGGCGAGCGAGAGCGCGGTGCCGGTGTCGGGTGAGGGTGACCGAGCCGGGGGCGAAACGGCGGCGCTGGGCGGGGGCGTACAGCGAGTTCTCGACGCGGGTGATCCGGTGCCGGTGAGCGGCGGTTGGTCGTCGCCTCCGCGCGATGGCGGCCGTACCTCCCCCGATACCGCCTCGCATGCCCCCGGGGGCGCTCCGTCCGGACCGGCACCGGCACCCGCCGTCGTACCGCGGTCCGCGTCAGGTGGCCGTGGTACGGCAGCGGCTCCCGTGTCTCCCAGGGCCACGGGACGTACGACACCGGCACCCCCGGTGTCCCCGTCGCCCGCGCCGTCAGTCGTCTCCCCGGACCGCGGCGGGGCTTCCGGCATGTCCGGCGCCGGGACGCAGACCCCGGTGCAGCGTCGGACGGTGAGCGGTGCCCCGGGTGGCAGCCCCGCGACGCCTCCCGTTCAGCGCCGTACGGCCACGGGCTCGGCCGCCCCGCACACCCCCGCCCCGGAAGGCGGCCGTACGGCGGAGAGTTCGGCCCCGCGCCCCATGACCGGAACCACCCCCGAAGCGGTGGCCACTGATTCGCCCACCGCCGGAACCGTGCCCCCTGCCGCGCCGCGGAGTGGGCGAGCGTCGGTCTCCCCGGCCGCGAGCGGTGGCAGCGAGGCGCCCGTGCAGCGGCGGGTCACGGAGAGCGCGGCCGCCACCGACGCCCCACCCGCTGCCGTGCCGATGCCCGCGCATGAGCCCGACAGGGCCGCTCCGGACGGTACTTCGACAGCGTCCCGGCCCTCGGCGCCGGCTCCTGGCTCCCCTCGCCCTGGCCTCGGCGCCCCCCTCACGGGTACCGCCGGAGCCTCTCCGACAGACGGCGGCAAGGCGGGTGAGGCGGCCAAGGCGGGCGAGGCGGCTGTGCAGCGTCGGCGGACGACGGAGAGGTCCTCGGTCCCCTCCTCCCCCGACGCACAGACACCGCCGCGTCCGCGTGAGCGGGCAGATGCCCCGGCCACCGGCCCGGCCACGACGGCCCGGCCCGTGTCGGCATCGGCGCCGAAGCCCGCTTCCGCTTCGGCTTCCGCTTCGGCATCCGTACAGCGCGCCGTGGCCACCACCCCCGGCGCTCCCCGCCTCGGTCTCGGTGCCCCCATGACCGGCCCGGCCGCGAGCGCGGCTCCGGCGAGGCGTGCCGGGCGCGGGGCGGCGGCTGTGCCGTCCGTGCAGCGGCGGCAGGCGTCGAGCGGTCCGGCGTTCCGTCCGGCCATCGGCTCCGGCCCGGCGCCCGAAGCACCCCGGCAGGGACCGTCGGCCGCCGCAGCGGACCTGCCGACGCCGACGGTCGAACCCGCCCGGCCGGCCCTCGCCGCCCCGGCGACGCCGCCTCCACCGGCTCCGCCCGCCCCCGCCGCGACCGGCCCTTCGCCGTTTCCTCCCTTCGTCCAGCGTGCCGCCGCTCCCGCCACTCCCGGTCTCGGCGGCCCCCCGGCGTCCGGCCGGAGCCGGTCGCAGTCACCCCTGCCCGCGAGCGCCACCCCGTCCCCCACCGGACCGGCATCGGCGCCCCGGCCCCCTTTCGTGCAGCGAGCGGCAACCCCCGCCGCCGCCCTGCCCGTCAAGCCGAGCACGACCACCACCGCGCCCGCTCACCCCGTACCCCTGCGCGCCACCACCCCGATCTCCGCCACCGCCCCCCTCCCCGTGGCACCCCTGAACCGCCCCACCGTCCAGCGCGACGCGCTCCCCACGACCACCGTGAAGGAGACGCCGGTCACCAGCGCCCGGGCCGAGCGGAAGCCGCCGCCTCCCAGCGAACCGCCACCCTCGTACTCCGGCACATCCTCCGGGTCTGGCACATCCTCGGGCTCGGGCTCGGGCTCGGGCTCGGGCTCCGGCTCCGGCTCCGGTTCCGGCTCTGGTTCCGGTTCGTCCTCCGGCGGGTCGCCCCCCGGATACTCGGCGGTCCAGGAGGGCGGTTTCGACCCCCGCGCCCTCACCGAGTTCCAGGTGGACGCCCTCGTCCACCGGATCATCGACCGGGTCACCCGCCACGTCCGCACCGAACTCCGCCGCGACCGCGAACGCGTGGGAAAGCTCCGCGACTTCCGCTCCTGACCACGACGACCGCGCACCCACCCCACAGAAAGGCCCCCGATGGATCGCCAGGACCCGGGAACCACAGTCTGGTTCAGCCTCTCCATCGACGGCGAGGACCTCGGTTACTTCAACGGGTGCGAGGGGCTGTCGTCGCAGGTGGAGATCGAGCAGCGGCAGGAGGGCGGCAACAACGGGTTCGTGTGGCAGCTGCCGACCCGTGTCACCTTCTCCCACATCCGGCTGACCCGTCCGCTCACCCCGGACACCTCGAAGGTCGCGAAGTGGATCTCGTCCGTGCAGACGGGGATCGAACGGCCCACCGGGCAGATCACGGCGCTGCGCGCGGACGGTTCGGAGGTGGCCCGCTGGGGGCTGCTGGACGTGCTGCCGGTGAGCTGGCAGGGGCCCTCCCTGGACGCGGGCAATCCGTCCGTGGCCACGGAGGTCCTGGAGATCGCCCATCACGGCTTCACCGACTGAGCGAACCGAGCGGACAGAGCGAACCGAACGGACAGCGCGAACCGAGCGAACCGAGCGAACAGCGCGGGCAGAGCGAGCAGAGCGTACTGAGAGGCAGATCAGATCATGGCCAGGAGCAGCCGGGGCGCCGGCAAGAGCCTCGTGCGGGCCACCCTCGCGATACATGAACCGCCCGTGGGCACCAGCACCAGCCCGGGCGGCATCATCAAGACGTTCGGCTTCGAGTTCAACCCGGCGGAGCTGTCGATCGCCCGCCGGGCGGACTGGAAGTCGTCGGCGGCGCCGATCGAACGCGACGGCGCGCTGCCGGAGTTCCTCGGCACCCACCCGCGCGAGATGAGCGTGGAGATCTTCCTGGACCGGTCCGACGACCCGGACAGCAACGACGTCATGAAGAAGGTGGAGTCGCTGCTGGCCTGCTGCGAGGTCACCAGCAAGAGCATCGCCGCCAAGCAGCCGTCGCCACCCTGGGTGGTGTTCCAGTGGGGTTCGTTCTCGACCGCCCACTTCACGGCGTACGTCGCCTCCGTCGACGTCTCCTACTCCCTGTTCGGGACCAGCGGGATGCCGATCCGGGCCAGCTGCCGGCTTCAGCTGCACGAGATCCCGAGCAAGACCGAGGGACAGAACCCGACGTCCGGCGCGCTCACCGCGCAGCGCGTGCACCGGGTGGTGGCCGGGGACTCGTTGCAGTCGCTGGCCTGGCGGGAGTACGGCAACGCGGCCGCCTGGCGGGCGATCGCGGACGCCAACGGGATCGACGACCCGGGGTGGCTGCCCGCGGGGACGGAACTGGTGTTGCCGGCCGCCGAGGAGGTGCGGTCCTGATGGTGAAGCACGCTTTCTCGAACGTCATCAAGGTCGTCATCGGCGGCAAGGAGCTGACCGCGACCTCGGAGTACGGGCGGTATCTCGTCGACGCCCACGTGGACCAGGGCGTCGGGGTGCCGGCCGCCTTCCAGCTGACCTTCCGCGACCCGTCCCGCAAGCTGCTGGGCAAGCTGGGCGTCCAGTTCGGCACCCCGGTGGTGATCACGCCGGTCTCCGACGGGCAGGGCACCGGCGACCCGCTGCTCACCGGTGAGGTCACGGGGCTGGAGGCCGAGTACGACGGCACCGGCAGCTACGCGGTGGTCCGGGGCTACGACTACGGGTTCCGGCTGATGCGGCAGCGCCGCGTGGTCGCCTACCGCAACCAGACCGCCTCCGACATCGCCCGCAAGCTGGCCGCGCAGGACGGCGTGCCGGTCGGGCGGATCCAGGCCACCAAGACCGTCTACGAGTTCATCAGCCAGTCGAACGTCAGCGACTGGGACTTCCTGGCCCGGCTCGCCGACGAGAACGAGATGGTCATGTCGGTGGACGCGGACGGCAAGTTCCAGTTCGTGAAGCAGAAGAGCGCCTCGGGGGCGCCGTCGCCGCAGACCGACGGCGACAAGAGCCCGTTCGTGCTGGAGGCCGGGCACGACATCCTGCGGCTGCGCACCGCGGTCACCGCCTCCGACCAGGTGAACAAGGTCGAGTCACGCGGCTGGGACGTGCGCACGAAGAAGACGCTCACGGCGACCGTCACGCCCGCGAGTAATACCGGCTACAGCATCGGCACCACCCCGGGCGCGGCGGCCGGCGAGTTCAAGACGTCGAAGCTGGTCGAGACGCGTACGCCGTACGACAAGCAGTCCGAGGTGAAGTTCGCGGCCGACGCCCTCTCCGACGACGTCACCTCGACGTTCGCCGAGGTGGAGGTGGTCGTGCGGGGCAATCCGAAGCTGCGGCCGGGGGTTCCGGTGGCGCTCGCGGACGTCGGGGACCCCTTCGAGGGGAAGTACACGGTCACCTCGGTACGGCATGTCTTCGGCGACGCCAAGCACTACGAGACCTGGGTGACGGTCAGTGGCCGTCAGTGGCGGTCGCTCTACGGCGTGGCCTCGGGCGGTGCCTCGGACGCGGGTGCCGACCGGCAGCTCAGTGTGGCGCAGGCCCTGGTCACCGACGTACAGGATCCGCTGCAGCAGGGGCGGGTGAAGCTCAAGTTCCCGTGGCTGGACGACACCTACGTCAGCGACTGGACCCGGACCGTGCAGTGGGGCGGGGTGCGCGGCGGCGGGGTCTTCCCGATGGACGTCGGTGACGAGGTGCTCGTCGCCTTCGACCGGGGCGCCCTCGACCACGCGTACGTCGTCGGCGGCCTCTACAACGGCAAGGACAAGCCGACCAGGGTCAAGGACGTACCGCTGCACGACGGCATGCGCGGCCGGGCCACCCGGCACACCGTCTCCGACCGGGTCGGCAACCGCATGGACCTGCTCGACCAGCGGGGCCGTAAACAGGGTGTCCGGCTGGCCAGCGGCGACGACAAGCTCACCGTCTTCCTGGACCGGCAGCAGACCGAGATCACCGTGGACAGCAAGGGCAGCGTCTCCATCAAGGGCAGCAGGTCGGTGTCGGTCGAGGCGGGTGCCAACCTGTCCCTGAAGGCGGGCGGCGCGCTCAGCATCAGGAGCGGGGGGCCGCTGTCCCTCCAGAGCGCGGAACTCGTCGACATCAAGGCTCCCGCGGGCGCGGTCTCCGTGAACGCCGCCGCCGTGAACCTGATGGCGAACGCCGCGCTGTCGCTGCGCGGCAACGCCGCCGTCGCCATCAGCTCCCTCGCCACCGTGGCGATCCAGGCCCCGGAGGTGCCGGTCCTGGGCAACCTGATGATGGGCGGACTGACGGTGATGGTGATCCCGGCATGAGCGGGCGCGAGGTCTTGCCGGAGGGGCGGGTGCGGGGCTGATGGCAGAGCAGTTCGTCGGCTCCGGCTGGTCGTTCCCGTTGCGGATCGGCCCCACCGGGGGCATCGCCCTGGTCAGTGGCGAGAAGGAGGTGGAGGAGGCGATTCGCCTCATCCTCTCCACGGCCCCGGGCGAACGCCCGATGCGGCCGGAGTTCGGCTGCGCCATCCACGACCTCGTCTTCGCCCCCGTCAACGAGCAGACCGCCGGCCGTATCCAGCACGAGGTGCACGCCAGCCTCGACCGCTGGGAGCCCCGGATCGAGGTCGAGGACGTCGAGGTGACCACCGGCGCCGACCCGAGCGTGCTGATGATCGACGTCCGTTACTCGATCCGTGGCACCAACAACCCGCGCAGCCTGGTGTTCCCCTTCTACGTCATCCCCTCCCACGACGAGCCGGACCTGCCTCCCGCCTCCTCGGACTCCTCCGAAAGCGACCGCTGATCCCGATGGCCCTGCCCTCCCCGAACCTCGACGACCGCCGTTTCCAGCAGTTCGTCGACGACGCCAAGCGTTACATCCAGCAGCGCGCCCCGGAGTGGACCGACCACAACGTCTCCGACCCCGGCATCACGCTGGTGGAGACGGTCGCGCACATGGCCGACCAGATCGTGTACCGCCTCAACCGGGTCCCGGAGAAGAACCATCTCGCCTTCCTGGACCTGGTCGGCATCACGCTGTTCCCGCCGTCCGCCGCCCGTACGGACGTGACGTTCTGGCTGTCGGCGGCCCAGGAGGAACCGGTTCCGGTGCCGGTCGGCACGGAGGTGGCGACCCGCCGTACCGAGACGCAGGAGGCGGTGGTCTTCGCCACCGAGCGCGAACTGACCATCGTGCCGAGCGAGTTGCGGCACCTGCTGCGGCAGCAGCAGGGTTCGGCCGTCGTCGACCTCACCCACGAGCTCGCCGAGGGCAAGGACCTGTTGTGCTTCACCGAGTCCCCGAACCCCGGTGACTGCATGCTGCTCGGCCTCTCCGCCGCCGTCCCGCACTGCGCGGTCGCCCTCGACCTGGACAGCCGGGTCGACGGTGTCGGCGTGGACCCGCGCCAGCCCCCGCTGGTGTGGGAGGCGTGGACGGAGGACGGCTGGCGGGAGTGCGAGGTCGACCGGGACGGCACGGGTGGCCTCAACCGCCCCGGCGAGGTCGTGCTGCACGTCCCCGGCGGCCACGTCCTGTCCCGCAACGGCGGCCTGGAGGCGAGCTGGCTGCGCTGCCGGGTCACCGAGCCGCGCGCCGACCAGCCCTTCTACACCACCTCCCCGACGGTCCGGTTCGTCGAGGCCTGCACCGTGGGCGGCACGACCGGCGCCGTGCACGCGGAGACCGTGGAGGACGAGGCGCTCGGCGAGTCGACGGGCCTGCCCGGCCAGCGCCTGCGGCTCGCCCACGCCCCCGTCGTCGGGGACACCCCGCCGCTGCTCCTGCAGACCGCCGAGCACGACGGCGAGGGCGGCTGGGTGGACTGGCAGGTCGTCCCGCACTTCGCGGCCTCGGGACCGTACGACCGGCACCTCACCCTCGACGCGACGACCGGCGAGATCGCCTTCGGTCCGGCGGTCCGCGAACCGGACGGCTCGCTGCGCCAGTACGGCACGGTGGCCCCGAAGGGCGCGGTCGTCCGGGCCCGCCGCTACCGCACGGGCGGCGGCCGGGACGGCAACGTGGCCCGGGGGGCCGTACAGATCCTGCGCTCCTCCATCCCGTACGTCGCGGAGGTCGTCAACCGGGAGGCCGCGCGCGGCGGAGTGGACGGCGAGACGGTCGCCGAGGCGAAGGTCCGCGCGCCGATCACGCTCCGCGCCCAGGAGCGTGCGGTGACCCTGCGCGACTACGAGGAGCTGGCCCGCCGCGCCGCCCCCGAGACGGCCCGCATCACCTGCCTGGAGGGCGAGGAGGGCGAACACGGGTCGTACGCGGTACGGGTGCTGGTGGTGCCGCAGGCGGTTCCGGACCCCGGCGGCCGCCTGCGCTTCGAGCAACTCGTCCCCGGTGACGCCCTGTTGGACCGCATCACCCGTTACCTGGACGAACGCCGGCTGATCGGCACCCGGTTGGCGGTCGGACCGCCCTTCTACCAGGGCGTCACGGTCGTCGCCACCGTCCACGCCTTCCGTGGCGTGGACGTCGACCGGGTCCGCCGCCAGGCCCACGACGCCCTCTACCGGCACCTGGACCCGCTGACCGGCGGCGCGGACGGCAAGGGCTGGCCGTTCGGGCGCCCGGTGCAGTCGGGCGAGGTCTTCGCGGTGCTCCAGCGCGTCCCCGGCGTCGAGCTCGTCGACGAGGTCGTGCTGCACCCCGCCGACCCGCTCACCGGAAAGCGCGGCGACCCGACCGACCGCATCGACCTGGACGCCCCGTCCCTGGTCTTCTCCTACGACCACCGGGTCCGGGTGATCGGCGAATGACCGTCAACGGCTCGACAGGAGGCGTCCGTTGAGAGGGTCCATCGACGGCCTCGGCTCCTCCGTCCCGATCGGCGCGATGCTCCCGGCGGTCTTCGCCGACGACGACCTGGCGCTGCGCTTCGTCGCCGGCCTGGACGACATGATCGCCCCGATCCCGAACGTCCTCGACTGCCTGCCCAGTTACTTCGACCCGGCCCTGGCCCCGCTGGACTTCGCGGAATGGCTGGGCACCTGGGTCGGCGCGGAGACCGACGGCACCGAACCGGCCCCCCTGCTCCGTGCGGCCGTGGCGGCAGCCGCCTACCTGCACCGCATCCGGGGCACCCGCCTCGGCCTGTCCGAGGCGGTCCGGCTGGCCTTCGGCGTGACGCCGGAGATCACGGAGAGCGGCGGCGCCGACTGGAACGCCCGCCCGCTGGGCCCCTTCCCGGGCGAAGCCCGCCCCCGCCTGCACGTCCACCTCGCGCTGCCCTCCCCCACCCCGGCCGACGAGGTCCGCCTGGAACACCTCGTGGCGGCCGCCCGCCCCGCTCACATGCCCTACACGGTCCAGGTGACCGCTTCTTCTTCGTCCGCCGAAAGGACCCCGCAGCGATGACGACCAACCGGAACTGCACGGAGTGCGGCACGGTCGCCGAACCGGGCCAGTCCTTCTGCGACGCCTGCGGTTCGGTACTGAGCTGGGCGGTGACCGGGGGAGAGGCCCGCCAGCAGGCCCCCACCCCCGAGCCGGCACCGGCACCGGCGCCGGCACCGACTCCGGCCCCGGCTCCGACTCCGGCCCCGGCTCCGGCCGCCCCGGGCTGGGACGCCTTCACCCGCAGAGACGGCGGAACGGGCTTGGCCTCCCCCCAGCGGGACCTGCAAGGAACGGCGACGGCAGCGCCCCTTCAGGGGCGCGGGGCTGAATCGGATGTGCGGCTACCGCCGCGTGAGCGCGCTCAGCCCGCACTGAGCGAGACCGCGCCCACGGCCGAAACCACCCCCATCCCCACCGCCAACCCGCAAGTCGCCGATGGCGCCCTGCCCTCACAGGCGCCAACCGCACCCGACAACGAGAGCCGCACGGTCGGTGGGCGCGGGAACACGACCGCCGAAGACGACCACGACCGGGCCCGCCGCCTCCTCATCCCCGTGACGGACCCCAACCCCCCGGCCCCGGCCCCCGCTTCCGTCACCCCCGTCCTCCCCGGCCGCCCCACCCCCCAACGCCCCCAGTCCGTGCGCGCCCCCGGCGAGGACCTCGGCGCCCACGGCGGTACCCCCTGTCCCTGGTGCGCCACCCCCAACCGCCCCGACCGCCACTTCTGCACCCGCTGTGCCATGCCCATGGCCGGCCACGGCCACACCGCGCCTTCGGCCCCCCGCCCCTGGTGGCGCCGCATCTTCGACTTCCGCAACCGGGAGACCCCCTGGGCCGGCGACCGCCCCCGCCTGCGCCGTACCTTCGACCGCGTGCTGACCTGGCTCGGCGCGGCCGTCGTCATCGCGCTCGTCACGGTCCTGGCGTTCAACATCCCGAACGCGGTGAGCGCCACCCGCGACCACTTCGCCAAGCGCGCCCAGGTCTCCCCGGACCGGGTCAGCGCGTCCCGCTCGTACGCCGGTCACAAGCCGGACCTCGTCTTCGACAAGCTGAACAACACCTGGTGGGGCCCCGGCGTGGTCCAGGGCGGCGTGGGTGAGTGGATCGAGGCGCGCTTCGACGAACCGACGCGCCTGCTGAACGTCGTCATCTCCTCCGGTGAGTCGAAACGCTTCGACCAGCTGAAGAAGTCGGCCCTGCCGCACCGGATGAAGGCGACCATCAAGACGTCGGACGGCAGGACGGAGACCAGGGAGATCACCCTCGACCAGACGGCCGGCGGTCAGACCCGGGACTTCCGCGCGAAGAACGTCATCTCGGTCCGCTTCACGATCGAGTCGTCGTACCAGGCCTCGGGGGCCACCCAGGTGGCCATCGCCGAAATAGAGTTCTTCGGCCCGTCGAGCGCGAACTCATCCTGACAAAATGGTGATGCCATAATCCGGCCATGGCCGAAAAGGACGCAGGGGAGCGGCGCCGCGCGCGCAGGAGCTGGCGCGATGTCCCGCTGGGGCATACGGCCCTCATGGTCGTGAGCAACATGGTGCTGAAGTTCCTGGGCACGCTGTTCCTCCTCGTCTACGCGCTCGTCTCCGGTTCCGGGTTCGCCGCCGGGAAGCTGCTGGACGCCGTGCTCGACCTGGTCGGGGGCCTGTTCTTCGCCGGCCTGCTCCTCTGGCTCTTCGCCCGTCTCCGATCGAGGATGGGCCGGCTGAGCCCGGAGAGCTGAAGGCCCCTATTTCCTCATCAGGGACCGGTAGACGGCCGTGGATCTGGGGTTGCCCCGGCACCTCCACACCCCGTGCGGGCAGTAGTCGGTGATGGTCTGGTACAGCGGGCGGTTGTCCGCGAACCACTTCACCATGCCCTTTATGTAGGCCGGGTCGTCGCCGTTCTCGTAGAGCCCCCACTCGGGATAGGAGACGGGCTTGCCGTGGGCGCGGGCGAACGCGACCTGCGCCCGCAGCCCGTACGGCTCGGTGACCTGTTCCGCGAAGGACAGCCCCCGCGGGGAGTCGTAGGCGTCCATGCCGATGATGTCCACGAACCGGTCCCCCGGATAGCACCGGGTCCAGGGCACCGCGTCCCGCCCCCGGTTGGGCGTGAAGTCGAACCGGAACCGCTGGCCGGGCACCGACCGCATCGCCGTGACGATCCGCACCCAGTACGCCTTCCAGGCGGCCGGGTCCGGTCCGCAGCGGTGGGTGTACGTCACCCCGTTCATCTCCCAGCCGAGCACCACGACGGTGTCCGGCGCGCCGACCGACACCAGTCGCCGGGCCAGCGCCCCGAAGTGTCCGTCGTACCGCCCCTGCGCCCCGAACCGGAGCTGCCGGCGCACCTCGGCGTCGGGCAGATGGGCCTCCGTCCCCTCCAGCATCGGCACGTTGAGCACGAGGAGCCGGTCCGGCTCGGCCCGCCGCCAGTTCGCCCACAGCCGGACGAAGTCGGGGGCGCCCTCGATGTTCCGCCACACGTCACCGGGGAGGTAGGTGTGTCCGACCCGGGGTTCCTCGTGCCCCAGCCAGCTGCCGAGCGCGCTCACCCGGCGCACGCCGTCGGCGCCGTAGCCGACGTACGCCCCGAAGGGGCCGGGGGCGGTGGGCCGTGCGGTCTCCGGGCGGGAGACGGGGAGGAGGAACAGGGCGGCCAGCGCGGCGACCAGGAGGAACCTCAGACGTGCCATGGGGTGCAGTCTGGCCGTTCCGGAAGGGCGAGTTGCCCGTTGTGGGCATCTTGGACTGCTGTGCGAGGACCCCGGCCGCCGACGCCCCGGCCCGGTTACGGCGGGACGAGCACCCCGTGCCGTCGCGGCCACGGCAGCGGTGCCACCGTGCGGCCCCGGGGCGGCCTCACACGCCGGGTGCCGTGACCTTCGCCCGTTCGGATCCGGCGGTCAGATCGGGGTGTGGGGGCTGACCAGGGCGCTCGCGAGCAGGGAGAGCCGGCCGCGCTGGGCGTCGGTGAGGTGTGCGGTGAGGTCCTGGATCTGCCGCTCGACCTCGGGCTCGCAGCGCCGGACCAGGTCCTGTCCCTCGGGGGTGATCGACACCAGGAGGCTGCGCCGGTCGTGCGGCGAGGGGGAGCGGCGGACCAGGTCCCGGCGTTCGGCGCGGTCGACCAGGCCGGTCATGCTCGACTTGTCCAGGCCCAGGTGATGGGCGAGTTCCTGCATGCCGGGCGTGCGGTCGCGCAGCACGCCGAGCAGCCGCAGCTGGGCGACCGACAGACCGTGCTCCGCCGCGACCTTCCCGAGCGCGGCCTGCACCAGGAACGACAGCTGGGCGAGGCTGTCCACGATCCCCAGGTCCGCCACGTCCTCCGGTTCGTTCGCCATGATCGCCATCCTACGAGGATTGGTACGCGCCGCCAACTACTTGACTTGGTACGTGGTGCGAACTAATTTAATTGGTGTCACGTACTAACTCTGCGGTGAAGACCCACAGCGGGCCTGACCTGCGACGGAGGAGTCATCATGCACGCTGCTGTGGTCCGCTCGTTCGACCGCGCCCCCCGCTTCGAGGAGTTCGCCGCCCCCGTGCCCGACGGGGACAAGCTGCTGGTGGAGATGGTCGCCGCCGGCCTGCACCTCCGGGTCCGCTCCGGTGCCGACGGCACGCACTACACCAGCGACGGCCGGCTCCCCCTGATCCCCGGCATCGACGGGGTGGGCCGGCAGCCCGACGGGCGCCTCGTCTACTTCGTCGCCGACGACGAGGGCCCGGGCACCATGGCCGAGCGGTCCCTCGTCGACCCGCGCCGATCCGTCGCGCTCCCCGACGACGCCGACCCGGTGACCGTCGCCGCCGCCATGAACCCCGCCATGTCCTCCTGGGTGGCGCTGCGCCGCCGGATCACCTTCCAGCCCGGACAGAGCGTCCTGATCCTCGGCGCCACCGGCAACGCCGGCCGGATGGCCGTACAGGTCGCCCGGCACCTCGGCGCCGACCGGATCGTCGCCGCCGGCCGCGACCCGCTCCGCCTGGAGCTGCTCGCCGGCCTCGGCGCCACGGACGTGGTCTCGCTGGCCGGGGACCCGGACAAGGACTTCGCCCGGCTCGGCGAGGCCGCCGCGGACGTCGACGTCGTCATCGACTACACCTGGGGCGCCCCCACCGAGCGGGCCATCCCGGCCGTGCTGACCCGACGCACCGACCGCAGCGCCCCGCTGGACTGGATCCAGATCGGCTCCCTGGCCGGACCGGAGATCACCCTGCCGTCCGCCGTGCTGCGCGCCGCCAACCTGCGGCTCATGGGCAGTGGCCAGGGTTCCGTCACGGCTCGCGGGATCGTCGCCGAACTGCCCTCCCTGATGACCGAACTCACCCGGGGCACCATCACCGCCGAAGCCCTGCCGGTACCGCTGTCCCAGGTCGAGGAGGCCTGGACCGCGCCGGTCGAGCCCGGCCGGCGGATCGTCTTCACCATGGCCGGTGACTGAACACCCGGCCCTTGTCCGCCCGTACTTGCGGGGACAGCGTTCGTCCGCAGATCGGAGTCCCCCGTGCACGCATCCGCAGCCATCGGCGTGACCGGCCTCGGAGTGATGGGCCGCAACCTGGCCCGGAACTTCGCCCGGCACGGCTACCCGGTCGCCGTCCACAACCGCACCCCCGCCCGCACCCGCGCCCTGGTCGAGGAGTACGGGCACGAGGGCACGTTCGTCGGCGCCGAGACCGCCGCGGACTTCGTCGCCGCCCTCGAACGCCCCCGGCGGCTCATGATCATGGTGCAGGCCGGTGCCGCCACCGACGCCGTCATCGACGAGTTCGTGCCGCTCCTCGAACCCGGTGACATCGTCATCGACGGCGGCAACGCCCACTTCGCCGACACCCGCCGCCGCGAGGCCGCCCTGCGGGAGAAGGGCCTGCACTTCGTCGGCGTCGGCGTCTCAGGCGGCGAGGAGGGCGCGCTCAACGGGCCGTCGATCATGCCGGGCGGCTCCGCGGAGTCGTACGCCGTCCTCGGGCCGATGTTCGAGGACATCAGCGCGAAGGTCGGCGGCGAGCCGTGCGCCACCCACGTCGGCGCGGACGGCGCCGGGCACTTCGTGAAGATGGTCCACAACGGCATCGAGTACGCCGACATGCAGCTCATCGCCGAGGCGTACGACCTGCTCCGCCAGGTCGGCGGGTACACCCCGGCCGAGATCGCGGACGTCTTCCGCCAGTGGAACGGCGGCCGGCTCGGCTCCTACCTCATCGAGATCACCGCGGAGGTGCTCGGGCACGTCGACGCCGCCACCGGTGCGCCGTTCGTCGACGTCGTCGCCGACGCGGCCGGGCAGAAGGGCACCGGGCGCTGGACCGTCCAGACCGCGCTGGACCTCGCCTCGCCGGTCACCGCGATCGCCCAGGCGACCTTCGCCCGCGCCGCGTCCGGCCGCGCCGAACTGCGGTCCGCGTACGCCGGGTTGCCCGGCGGCACGACGCCCCCGCTCAGCGCCACCGAGGCCGACCGCTTCGCCTCCCGCGTCGAACACGCCCTGTACGCCTCGAAGATCATCGCCTACGACCAGGGCTGGACGATGATCCAGGACGCGGCCGCCGAGTACGGCTGGAAGATCGACCTCGGCGCGGTGGCCCGGATCTGGCGGGGCGGCTGCATCATCCGGGCGTCCTTCCTGGACCGGATCCGCGCGGCGTACCGGGCCGACCCGGACCTCGTCAGCCTGCTGGCCGAGCGGGAGTTCGCGAAGGAGATCGCCGACGCGCAGGTGCCGTGGCGGGAGACGGTGGCCTCGGCGGCCCGGAGGGGCATCCCCGTCCCCGCGTTCTCGGCGGCCCTGTCCCACTACGACACGCTGCGGTCCCCGCGTCTTCCGGCGGCACTCCTCCAGGGCCAGCGCGACTACTTCGGCGCGCACACGTACGGCAGGGTCGACCGGGAAGGGGCGTTCCACACCCACTGGGCGACGGAGGGCCGCCCCGAAACGCAGGGCTGAACAGGATTTCAGGGGCCGGCGCGCCGCAGATACCCACCCGGACAGCCTCGACCGACGGCACCCGGTGGCGAGCGTGCCGGCCGGCGGCCCGCCCAGGGAGGACCCGCGGGCCGAGGCCCGTTGACCCGTTGACCCGTTACGAGCGGGTCAGACGCGGACGCCGAACATGAACGGCCCGCCGATGGTGCTCATCGACTCGTAGCGGACGACCGTGCCGGTGCGCGGGGCGTGCAGGATCTGCCCGTTGCCCGCATACAGGCCCACGTGGTGCAGGTCGTTGAAGAAGAAGACCAGGTCGCCGACCTGGAGGTCGGACGTCGAGTAGATCCTGGTGCCGATCCCCGTCTGGGACTCGGAGGTGCGCGGGATGGAGACCCCGGCCTGCGCGTAGGCCCAGGAGGTCAGGCCCGAGCAGTCGAAGGAGGACGGGCCGGTGGCGCCGTAGACGTACGGCGTGCCGAGCTTGGTCTTGGCGGCGGCGAACGCGGCCGCCGCCCGGCCGGTGGCGGAGGTGTCGTTGCCGAGGTCCACCCGCTCGCTGGCGGAGCGGCTGGCGCGGTCCTGCTCGGCGGCGAGCGCGGCCTTCTCGGCCGCGGTGAGGCTGTTGAGCAGCTTCTGCGCCTCGGCCAGCTTGGCCTGGACTTCCTTCTTCTTCGTGCCGAGTTCGGTACGGGTGGCGGCCAGGTCCTTGAGCTTGCCGGTGGCCTCCGCCCGCTCCTGGGCCAGTTCGCGCTGCTTGGCCTGGATCTTCTTCAGCGTCTCGACCTGCTGGCCGCTCAGCTGGTCAAGGGTGGAGGCCTTGTCCAGGTAGTCGTCCGGGTCGGCGGAGAGGAACAGCTGGAGGGACGGGTCGAGGCCGCCGCTGCGGTACTGGGCGGTGGCCATGGAGCCGATGCCGTCGCGCAGTTCGTTCAGCTCGTCCTGGCCGCGCGCGACCGAGTCCTGCAGCCCGGAGATCTGCTTCTGCAGCTTCTCCTGCTTCTCCTTGGCCCCGTTGAACTTCTCGGTGGCCTGCTCGGCCTCCTCGTACAGCTTGTCGACCCGGGACCTGACCTCGTCCTTGCTGGGCTTCTCGCTCGGCGCGGCGTTCGCGGCCTGCGAGGAGAGGACCACGGCGGCAGCGGCGGCGGTGGTGAGCACGGTGACCCGAGCACGGCTCGGCTGCTTGGGACGACGGTGGAACGCCACGGGGGCGATCTCCTTCCGAGCGATGAGTCGAGCGGTGGATCAAGCGACGGATCAAGCGGTGGATCAAGCGGTGGATCGATCAACTGGTAGTACGAGTCCCAGACATTAATGACTCTCTTATGTTCAGTTCAAATCTCCGCATGGAAAAAATCCGGCCACCGGTCGCCAACTGGCCTTCTCTGCCGGTCGGTCGTGGGGTGTCGGGCCGCCGATTGTAAGGAACCTTGACAGTTAATTGGTCTAAACCAAATATGGGCGTCCATGAGACGCACTCGTGCCCTGCAGGCCGCCCTGACCGCAACCGCCCTGTCCACCGCGCTCGTTGCCCTCGGATCAGGCGCCGCGCACGCCTCCCCGCAGCACGCCGCGAAGCCCATGCCCGCGCGGGTCGCGGCGCCCTACTTCGAGGCCTGGACCGGCGAGAGCCCCGCCGCCCTCGCCGCCGAGTCCGGCAACAAGTACCTCACCCTGGCCTTCCTCCAGACGCCCGCCGCCGGCTCCTGCACCGCCGACTGGAACGGCGACGCGACCCAGCCGATCTCCCGGTCGACCTTCGGCGCCGACATCGCCACCCTCCAGGCCCGCGGCGGCAACGCCATCCCCTCCTTCGGCGGCTACGGCGCCGACACCACCGGCACCGAACTGGCCGACAGCTGCACCGACGTGGACGCCATCGCCGGGGTGTACGAGAAGCTCGTCACGACGTACGGCATCTCCCGCATCGACCTCGACATCGAGGCCGACTCCCTCGCCGACACCGCGGGGGTCGACCGCCGTAACCAGGCGATCGCCAAGGCCGAGCGCTGGGCCGACCGCACCGGCCACCCGCTCCAGTTCTCCTACACCCTGCCGACCACCACCAAGGGCCTGGAGGCCAACGGCCTGGCCGTACTCCAGAACGCCGTCGCCCACCACGCGCGCGTGGATGTCGTCAACGTCATGACCTTCGACTACTACGACGGCGCCAGCCACGACATGGCGACCGACACCCGGACCGCGGCCGACGGCCTGCACGCCCAACTCGCCGCCCTCTACCCGCACAAGAGCTCCAAGGAGCTGTGGGGCATGGTCGGGGTCACCGAGATGCCCGGCATCGACGACTACGGCCCCGCGGAGACCTTCACCACCCAGAACGCCGTGGAGGTCGAGCACTGGGCCGCCGCCCGGGGCATCGACACCCTCTCCTTCTGGGCGCTCCAGCGTGACAACGGCGGCTGCGTCGGCACCGGCGGCTCGAACTCCTGCTCCGGAACCGCCCAGGACACCTGGCAGTTCAGCCACACCTTCGCCCGCTTCGCCGGCTCCCGGCGGTAGGGCACCGGCCGGCCCGGAGTTCACCGGACTCCCGTACAACCCAAGCGTGTTGCCAAGGGTCTTCGCAGTGCGGTCTTCGCAGTGTCACCGGCACCATCCGTACTCATCCATGGGGGATCCCTTGCGCACGCGTACCGTTCTGCTCGCCGCCGCACTGCTCGCCTCGGGGCTCACGCCGCTGGCGCTCACCGCGCCGGCGGCCGCGGCCACCGCGAAGTTCCCGGACGACTTCAACGGCGACGGCCACCGCGACCTCGTCCTCGGCGACAGCACGGCCACCGTGGGCGGCAAGAAGCAGGCCGGAGCCGTGGTCGTGGTGTGGGGCACGGCCCACGGCCCCGACTTCGCCAAGCGCTCGGTGATCACCCAGAACACCCCGTACATCGCGGGCGCGGCCGAGACGAACGACTTCTTCGGTATGAAGGTCACCGCGGCGGACATGAACAACGACGGCTACGGCGACGTCGTCGTCACCGCCCCCGGCGAGGACGACGGCGCCTACCGCGGCACCTTCACCATCCTGTGGGGCTCCAAGTCCGGTCTCACGAACGGCACGTCCTTCAAGAGCCCGGGCTGCAAGGACTGCGGTTTCGCCAAGGACGTCGCGGTCGGCGACTTCACCGGGGACGGCAAGCAGGACGTCGTGGCGGTCACCGACGACTACGTCTACGTCGAACGCGGCCCGTTCACCAAGACCGGCGGACACGGCAGGGCGACCAACCTGGACCCGGTCGACGGAGAGGACATCAAGCCGGACCACGTCGTCTCCGGCAAGGTCACCAAGGACGGCATCGCCGACTTCGCGGTCCTCGGCTACGACGTGGACAAGAGGACCAACCGCGTCTGGTTCTACCGCGGCCGCTCGGGCGGCCCCACCACCCCGCCCCGCAAGATCGGCCTGCCCCAGGCCGGAGACATCGTCGGCGCGTCCCTGACCGTCGCCGACTTCGACAAGGACGGCTACGGCGACCTCGCGATCGGCGTGCCCCGCTCCGGCAAGGGCGGAGCCGTCGACATCCTCAAGGGCACCTCGGCAGGACCCAGCACCACGGTCAGGACCATCACCCAGAACACCACCGGCGTCCCCGGCACCGCCGAGTTCCCCGACGGCTTCGGCTCCGACGTCTCGGCGGCCGACGTGAACAACGACGGCTACCCGGACCTCGCGGTGGGCATCCCGATGGAGTGGTTCCACGACGAGGGCACCTACCAGGGCGCGGTCACCGTCCTGCGCGGCGGCACCGGCGGCCTCACCGGCAAGGGCTCCCGCCAGTACGACGTCAGGACCCCCGGCGTCGCGGGCGGAACGGAGGACAACGCATGGCTCGGCTCCTCCGTCCTGCTGCGTGACTTCAACCACGACGGACGCGCCGAACTGATCGCCACGGCCGACGAGATGGGCCGCCTCTACTACCTCCCCGGCACCGCCACCGGCCCCACCGGCACCGGCTCCACCCTGCACACCGGCCAGCAGCTGGGCCTCGGCAACCGCCCCTACTTCGGCGCGGTCCTGGCCGACTGATCCGCGGCTCCTGATCCGCATCTGCTGACCCTGACCCACGCGGTGGGCCAGAAGTTCCGGGTGCGCTCGGAGTACGTCCACAGCGCGACGGACACGAGCGACGCGAGCACCTGGGGCGGCCGGCTGTACCTCACGGTCAGGACCTGAACGCCGTCCGGGCGTCCACAGGCTGTGGACGCCCGGACGGCGACCGCTCTCAGGGTGATACGACCTTGCCGCCGAAGGTGACGTTCAGCTTGCCGTTCGACGCGAAGGACCAGCCGAGGGCGCCCGCGTAGGTGGCGCACCGGGAGCCGTTGGTGCCCGTCCAGAACTGGTCGGAGCTGTCGGCGTCGCCGACGGTCTTGTCGTTGGAGCCGTCGACCGCGAACCGGCACGAGGTGTCGGTCCGGAACACCGAAGTGCCCTTGTCGAAGGAGAAGTTGCGCTCGGCGTTGTCGATGCCGACGTTGTTCGAGACGGTGATCGTGCCCGGGTTGCTGTTGTAGGTGAACCCGTGGTGCCCGTTGCCGTAGGCGATGTCGTGCTGCACCACGTGGTTGACGGCGATGTCGTCGCCGCCGAGCTTGTAGCCGTTGCGGTCGCCGTCCCCGCTCTGACTGCCGTCGCTGAGCGTGCCGTTGCCGTAGGAGAGCGAGTACTCGATGGTGACCGGGCCGATCGCCCCGGTGTCGGTCTTCGTGTAGAGGTCCCAGCCGTCGTCGATGTTGTGGTGCGAGACGTCGTAGCGGAAGACGTTCCCGGTCCCGGTGGTCAGCTTGCTGGCGAACCCGTCCGCGTCCTCCCCGTCGCTGTCGGCGTTGTCGTGCGACTCGGAGCTGACGACGAGGTTGTCGGCCGGCCACTGGCTGCTCGGCGTGCTGGAGGAGATCCGCCCGAGCTGCAGCCCGGTGTCGCGGTTGTACGCGGTCACGGCACGCTCGATGACGTTGTCGCTGCCGCCGACGTAGATGCCGTTGTCACCGGCGTGCTGGACGGTGAGCCCGTACAGGTGCCAGTAGTTGCCGTACAGCTGGACGCCCCGGTTGGAGGAACTCTCGCTCTGTGCCGAGAAGTCGAGCACCGGTGTCTCGCCCGGGTAGGCGGAGAGGGTGGTGAGGGCGCCGGCGCTGCCGTTGGAACCGGCCGGGACGGTCACGGTGGAGGAGTAGTTGTACGCGCCGCCGCGCAGGTAGATCGTGCCGCCGGCGGCGATACGGCTGATCGCCGAGGTGAGCGTGGTCGGCGCCGACTGGGTGCCGGCCGCGCTGTCGGTGCCGCTCGGCGACACGTACAGCACGGTGGACGCGGCCTGCGCGGAGGTGCCGGACAGTGCGACGAGGGTGCCGGCGAGCAGGCCGAGGGACGCGATGACTGGTCTCACATGCATCGTTCGTCTCCGTTCGGGTTCGGAGGTGTGACCGGACGTGCGGGACAGGTAGCGACGGAAAGCGCTTTCTCCGTGAAGCTAGGGAAGGTGCCGTGGATGCGTCAAGGGTCATGTACGCAAAGGGAGTTCAGGGATGTGATCACCGAAAGCTGATGACCGTTATTTCGATGGCAATCGGAATAGCTGTCGTCGGGCCCCGGTTGTGGCAGACATGGACGAGATCGTGGATGAGACGCGCAAGATCGACCTGGGTGCCGTCGGGGCATGGCGCCACGCGGACACCGAGCCGGAGCTCGCCGTCGCGCTGGAACGCCTGGGCTACGGCACCCTGTGGCTCGGCAACGTGACCGACCCGGACCTGACCGTGGTCGAGCGGCTGCTGGACGCCACCGAGACCCTGGTCCTCGCCACCGGCATCGTGAACATCTGGTCCAACCCGGCCGACCGGGTGGCCCGTTCGTACCGCCGGATCGCCGAGCGCCACCCGGACCGCTTCCTGCTGGGCGTCGGCGCCGGCCATCCGGAGGCGACCAAGCAGTTCGTACGGCCGTACCAGGCCCTCAACGACTACCTGGACGTCCTCGACGAGGGCGGTGTCCCGGTGGCGCGCCGCGCCCTGGCGGCCCTCGGTCCCCGGGTACTGCGTCTGGCCGGCGACCGTACGGCGGCCGCGCACCCGTACCTCGTCACCCCGGACCACACCCGCGAGGCCCGCGAGATCCTCGGCGCCGGACCGATCCTGGCCCCCGAGCAGAAGGTGGTCCTGGAGACGGACCCCGTCCGGGTTCGCACCATCGGCGACGCCACCCTGGGCTTCTACCTGAACCTGACCAACTACCTCGGCAACCTCCGCCGTCTCGGCTTCGACGACACAGACTTCGCGGACGGCGGCAGCGACCGCCTCTTCGACGCGCTGATCCTGCACGGCGAGGCGGCCCGGGTGGCGGAGGGCGTCCGCGCCCACCAGAAGGCGGGCGCCGACCACGTGGCGCTCCAGCTGCTCCACCCCGCGGACACCGACCCCCTGCCGGGATACCGGGCGCTGGCGGAGGCACTGGAGTTGGGCGGGGCCGGGGCCGGTGCCGGCTTCTAGACGGCGGGAGGTCCTGGGCGGCCGGAGCTTCTAGACGGCGGGAGGTCTTGGGCGGCGGGAGGTCCTGGGCGCCTGGAGCTCCTGGACGGCCGGAAGTCTGGTCGGCTAAGGGTCCTCGACGGCTACTCCCGCCACGTGGCATGGCCGCCCGGCGGAGGTTCGGGCACGTATCCCAGCGCCTCGCTCCAGAACGCCACCAGCCTCTGCGGGGCGGCGCGGTCGATCGTCAGTTGCAGCGTCGTCTCCATGACCGGAGCCGTGGCAGACGGGTCCGACACTCACGCCGGATCAGCGCGCCGGTTGCAAGGGCGCCCCTGCGACCGTCGTCAGGGGGTGCCGCGCACCTCCGCCGGAAGACCGTCGGGCAGGCCGTCGGGCACGCTGCGGGGCAGGCCGTCGAGCAACGCGTCGAGCAGCCCGGCCAGCGGTGTGGGCACCTGGTCGGGCTCCAGGGCCTCGACGAGGGCCCGGCCGTAATGGATCTTCCGCCCCTTTTTCGTGCCGAGGAAGCAGCGGAGTTGCTGCTGCGGGGCACGGCCCTGCTGGGCGGGCTGGTTCAGGAAGGTGCGCAGGGCTCGCCCGTCGCCCTCGGCCCGGACCAGCTCCGCGACCCGGGGCGGACCGAGGGCGCGGATCAGTTCGTCCTCCAGGTCGGCGGCGCAGACGAAGAACCCGTGCCGTGTGGCACCGGCCCGCTCCAGGCCACGGGCGTAGTAGGGCCACTCCCGCTCGTCGCACAGCCCGGTCAGCCGCAGCCCCAGACCGGGTGGTCCGAGCAGGCGGGCATAGCGCCCGACGTTCATCGCACCGCCCATCGACAGCACGCACACTCCCTCGGCCGCCGGATCCCGCCCGCGCCGCGCGGCCAGCGCGTCGACTGCGGCGACATCGCTCGGCCCTTCGAGCAGCACGGCGACCCGCACCCCCAGCCGTTCACCCAGCCGCCCGGCCGACTCCCGGGCGGGGCCCTCGTCCTCGCTCCCCGCCCAGTCGGCGACCGCGTCCCGGAACGCCCTCATGTCGGCCATGGCACGAGTCTCCGCCCCGGTCGGGCACCGATGCCAGGCAATATCCGCCGCCCGAACGGCATCGGCGGCAGGCGCGCAGGTGGGCGGGCGAACGAGGGGGCGGGCGTGCAGGTGGGCGGGCGTGCAGGTGAGCCGGCGAACAGGTGGGCGGGCGTGCAGGTGGGCAGGCGGCAGCACCGCGCGGCGCGCGGACGGGTTCGGTTGCCGCGTCGGGCGAGGACCGGCTCGAGGGGTTTCTCCGCGAAGCCCTCCGGGAGCCGGTCCCAGCCAGGACGTGGGAGACCGCCGTGCCGGGTCGGCCTCGCCTGGGACGGTGACGTCAGCTGGGGAACATCCCGGTGGCGTTGACCCAGGTGCCGGTGAGGGCGACCCCGGCGTCCGAGGCGAGGAACGTGGCCAGCGCCGCGATGTCCGCGATCCGCGGGGAGCGCTTCGTCATCCGCAGCGAGTCCAGGTGGGCGCGGATACCGGCCACCGCCGCCTCGTCCATCGCCGGGGCACCCGCCGCGCTCAGCTTCTCCGGGGTGAGCGTGTCGGTGACCCCGGCGGTCCAGATCCCGCAGACCCGGACGCCGGACGGGCCGACCTCCTGGGCGAGCTGCCGGATGAGCGCGTCGATCGCGCCGTCGGCGGCGCCCGTGCCGCCGAGCATCGGGGTGCCGTTGTGGGAACCGCTGTTCAGGGCGAGGATCACGCCCGAACCCTGCGCGGCCATCCGGCGCGCGGCCGCCCTGGCGGTGATGAACTGGCAGGCGATGCCCCGCACCACCGGCCGGGTGTAGTCCTCGACCGACATCTCGGTCAGCGGGACGCCCTGGAGGTCCCCGCGCGGTACGAGGTTGAGGGAGACGTCGAGCCGGCCCGCCCGCTCGACCACGGCGGCCGCGTGCGCCTCGACGGCTGCCTCGTCCTCGGCGTCGACCACGTCGAACTCGGCGCCGGTCTCCGCCGCGACCTCCCGCAGCGTCGCCTCCGTACGCCCGGCCAGGAACACCCGTGCCCCGGCCCGCGCGTACTCCCGCGCCACCCCGGCCCCGAGCGCACCGGCTCCGCCGTACACGACCGCGACCTTGTCCTTCAGCAACATGACTGGTGAGCTCCGTTCGGCTTCGTGGATGTCCGTCGCTTCATAGGACGCGCGGCAGCCGTGAACTCATCGGAGGGTCATCGGCAGTCCGAAGGCCGGGAAGAGGTGGGGCTCGAAGGTGGTGATCTCGGCGATCCGGCCGCCCTCGATCCGTAGTACGTCGATGAGCTGGGCGCGGAAGACGCTGGTGCCGGGGCGTCGCAGGTAACCGGCCACGGCGGGCTGGCCGTTGGCGCGTACGGGCAGGTGGCGCCAGTGGCCGGCGAACATCGGGGACGCCGGGTCGAGGTTGGGACGGACGAAGCCGAAGAGCGCGTCGCGGGAGGTGAACCAGAACGGGTTCGGCGGCATGGTGAGCACCGCGTCCTCGCGGACGAGGTCGACCATGGCGTCGATGTCGGCGCGGGCGGCGGCTTCCATGTAGCGCTGGAGCAGGGCCAGGTCCGTGGCGCTGGGGGCGGTGGCCGGGGCCGACCAGTCCTCCCGGCGCCCGGGCAGCGCCTCCCGGAGGGCCGAACGGCCGCGCTGCACCGCGCTGTTGGCGGAGGCCACGCTCGCGCCCAGCAGGTCGGCGGTCTCCTGCGCCGACCAGCCGGCGACATCGCGCAGGATCACCGCGGCCCGCTGGCGTGGCGGGAGCCGCTGGATGGCGGTGAGGAAGACCAGCTCCAGGGTCTCGCCGGCCACGGCCTGCTCGTCGGGCTCGTGCCGCGGCGCGGCCGGCTCGGGCAACTGGTCGTCGGGGAACGGCTGCAGCCAGGGCATACGGGGTGGCGGCGGACCGTCGCCCGAGTCCATGCCCGGCACGGGTTCGTAGGGGACCGGGCGCCGGTTCTGTCTGCGCAGGAAGTCCAGGCACAGGTTGGTGGCGATCCGGTACAGCCAGGCGCGGACGTTGTCGACCCCGTCCAGGGTCTCCTTGGCCCGCCAGGCCCGCAGGAACGCCTCCTGGGTGAGGTCCTCGGCCTCGTCGTAGGACCCGAGCAACCGGTAGCAGTGCACGCGCAGTTCGCGGCGGTGGCCCTCGACGAGGGCGGTGAAGCCGGCGTCGTCCGATTTCGTCACGGCGACGGGAGTGACGTTTCCCGGAGCGGGGGGTGTGACGAATTCCGGGCCGGGGGCCGTGACGCTTTTCGGGCGGGGGTGTGTGACGTCTTCCGCGCCGGAGGTTGTGACGCGTCCCGCGCCTGCGCTGGTGACGCGTCCCGTGTCGGAGTCTCCTGCGGCGCCCCGGCGCGGTTTCTGTCCCGGCCCCTGCCCCGGTTCTCGTCCCGGTTCCTGTCTCGGTTCTCGTCCCGGCCCGTGCCCCGGTTCCTGTCCCGGCCCCTGCCCCTGCCCCGGTTCCTGTCCCGCCTCCCGGGCGAGACGTCGTAGCTGGGCGAAGCGGGTGGTGAGGCCCTCCACGTCCGCGTGGAACGCGGTCCCCGGCGCCAGTCGTACCCGCCCCAGCCGGTCCCCGAGGTCCGAGAGCAGCTCCCTGGCCGGAGGCATGCCGTCCGCCCGTCGCCGTTCCCGGTAGGCCCGCTGCCGGCAGGCCTGGGAGCAGTACGACGCGGTACGGCCGGGGCCGCCGCCGCTCTTGATCGGGTTGCCGCAGACCTCGCAACTGCCTCTCATGCCGGGCACCTTATGCCCGGTGCGTCATGTCCGGCCCAGCCCGGTGACGAGAAGGGCGACGAGGCGGCGGGCGTCGTAGCCGGGGTCGTTCTCCGCGCCGATGCAGAGGTTGCCGACGCCGCGCATCAGCTCGACGGCGGCGATGTCGGTGTGAATCTCGCCGGACTCGGTCGCCGCGTCGAGGAGGCGGGTGCAGACCGGGACCAGACGGTCCAGGAAGTAGGCGTGCAGGGTGTCGAAGCCCGCCTGGTCGGAGCGCAGGGCCGCGGCGAGGCCGTGCTTGGTGACCAGGAAGTCCACGAAGAGGTCGATCCAGCGGCGCAGCGCGTCGTACGGGCTGGGCGCGTCGGCCAGCAGGGCCGGGCCGGCCTCGGCGCAGGCCTCCACCTGGTGCCGGTAGACGGCGATGATCAGGTCCGCGCGGGTCGGGAAGTGCCGGTAGATCGTCGCCGTGCCGACGCCCGCCCGGGTCGCGATGTCGCGTACCGGTGCCTCCACGCCTGACGCGACGAACGCCGCCGCGGCCGCCTCCAGCAGGGTCATCTCGTTGCGCCGGGCGTCCGCCCGGCGGGGCCGGACCGCCTGCTCCTCGTCCTTCATCGTCCGTCCTTCGTCGGGTGCTCCCTCCGGTGTCACCCTATCGGGGCGTTGCTAAACGGGACAGCGTTCCGTATCGTCGAAGACATGAAACGGGACATCGTCCCGCTTTCCAGTTCGTCCTGTTTATCCGTACGTCATGTTGCGTCATGTGAGGAGATTCGGTCATGCAGTACCGCACCTTGGGCCGTACCGGTGTGCAGGTCAGCGCGCTCGCGCTCGGCGCGATGAATTTCGGCGCGGTCGGCCGCACCACGCAGGCGGAGGCGACGGCGATCGTCGACGCCGCGCTGGACGCCGGCATCAACCTGATCGACACCGCCGACATGTACGGCCAGGGCGAGTCGGAGGAGATGGTCGGCAAGGCGATCGCCGGCCGCCGTGACGACATCGTGCTGGCCACGAAGGCGGGCCTGCCGATGGGCGACGAGCCCAATCACCGCGGCGGTTCACGGCGGTGGCTGGTCACCGAGCTGGAGAACAGCCTGGGCCGGCTCGGCGTCGACCACGTGGACCTCTATCAGATACACCGCTGGGACCCGGCCACGAGCGACGAGGAGACCCTGTCGGCGCTGACCGATCTGCAACGCGCGGGGAAGATCCGCTACTTCGGCTCCTCGACCTTCCCGGCGCACCGGATCGTGCAGGGCCAGTGGGCGGCGCGCGAGCACCACCTGAGCCGTTACGTCACCGAACAGCCCAGCTATTCCCTCCTCCAGCGCGGCGTCGAGGCCCATGTGCTGCCGGTGACCGAGGAGTACGGGATGGGTGTGCTGGCGTGGAGCCCGCTGGCCTCGGGCTGGCTGTCGGGGGCCGTGCGCAAGGGCCGGCCCATCACCACCAGCCGGTCCCGGCTCAGTCCCGACCGCTTCGACCTCGCCCTGCCCGCCAACCAGGCCCGGCTCGACGCCGTGGAGCGGCTCGCCGCCGTGGCCGAGGAGGCCGGACTGACCCTGATCCAGCTCGCGCTCGGCTTCGTCACCGCGCACCCCGCCGTCACCAGCGCCCTCATCGGCCCCCGCACCCAGGACCACCTGAACTCCCAGCTCGCCGCCGCCGACACGGTGCTCTCCGCCGACGTCCTCGACGCGATCGACGCGATCGTCGCCCCCGGCACCGACCTGGCCGCCCACGAGAAGCACGACACCCCGCCCGCCCTGCTCGACCCGGTACTGCGCCGCCGCTGACCGACGGCAGAGAGGCGCCCCATGGAATCCACGACCACGAACCCACCCCGCTTCGGGATCATGACCGCTCCCATGCAGGTGTCGTACGACGACATCCTGCGGGTCTGGCGGGAGGCGGACGCGATCCCCCGGATCGAGCACGCCTGGCTGTTCGACCACCTCATGCCGATCGGCGGCGATCCCGACGGGCCGATCTTCGAGGGCTGGACGCTGCTGTCCGCCCTGGCCGCCCAGACGCGACGACTGCGCCTCGGTCTCCTGGTGACCAGCAACCGTTTCCGGCCGCCCGCGATACTGGCGAAGATCGCCACGACCGTCGACGTCGTCTCCGGCGGCCGGCTCGACTTCGGCATCGGTGTCGGCTCACGGCCGCACCCGCCCGAGGCCCGCCGCGAGTATCCGGCGCACGGCCTGCCCTTCACCCCTCCGGCACAGGCCGTCGAGAGCCTCGCGGAGGCCTGCGCCCTGATCCGCCGCCTGTGGACGGCCACCGAACCCTTCGACTTCCACGGCACCCACCACCAGCTCACCGGTGCCTTCGCCCACCCCAGACCAGTCCAGCGCCCGCACCCGCCGATCCTGATCGGGGGCCGCTCGGCGGCGACCCTCCGGGTGACCGCCGAACACGCCGACCTCTGGAACATCCCGGGCGGCGACATCGAGGACTGCGTCCGCCGCAGCGCGCTCCTGGACCGCTACTGCTCGGAGATCGGCCGCGACCCCGCCGAGATCACCCGCTCCATCCATCTCCCCGTCTCCTACGACCACCCGGAAACGACCCGCACCGCGATCGCGGAGGCGCTCAACGCCGGCTTCCGGCACATCGTCCTGGGCCTGCCGGCCCCGTATCCGGAGGGAGTCGCGAGCTGGGTGACAGACGAACTGATCAACAAGGAGGCCTGATTGCCCTGGGGGAAGAGACGCCGTCCCGGACGCGTGCCGTTCCGCACGGTGGGATACCGCACGCGTGGGGTACCGGTTGCCGCCGGGCAGCCCCACAGCGACAACCGGCTGAGCGGGGCGTGCCGGGTGTGTGCGGTGTGCGGCTCTTTGCTGAACCGGCGGCCGCTCCTACCGAAGTACGGCCCGCTCAGGATCCGGGTGCCACATCTCAGGCTTTCCAACCCGCAGATCGCGCAGTACCCGCGGATCGCGCAGTACTCACGGTCGCCTGGAGGGTGTCACCAGCCGAGGACGTCCTCGTCGGCGCGCGCCTCCCGGGGCGGAGTCACCGGGCGCGGGTCGTGGCAGGTGAATCCGAGGCGGGTCAGTGCGCGGCGCATTTCCAGCGACGTGAAGTCGCGGCGGTTCTGCCGGGTGATCACTTCGCCGACCTGCATGACGGGGTAGACGCGGCCGTCGATGGTCACGCCGACGCCGGTGACGGGTTCGGGCGTGTGGCTGCTCATCGACTGTTCGACCTCGCTCTTGGTCAGGTCGAAGGGGAAACGGGCGATGACAACACGCATGGATGCCTCCTCAGGGGGCGACCGCGAGACGCGGCGGGACGGGGTTTCGGACAGCTGTCAGGGGGTGAGGGCTTGAACGCCCGGGTGTATCCGTGTTCGTCGACCACGGGGGACACGTCCGGGGTGCGGTCCAGCGTCGGGGCGGGCGGGGCGGGCGTCGGCTCGGCCAGTCCGCCGGGAGCGCATCCCCGTGCTCCGGCAGTGAGCTGGTCCTCCGTCGGCTACGAATCGGCCCTTGAGGTGGTACGGCGCGTTCGGGCGGCGGACGAGCGGCCCCCGCGACCACGCCCACGACCCCGGCCGGCGGACCGTGTGCCCTCGCGTGGTGTGTCGGTGGTCGGCGCCACCAGCGTGACGGGCACACCCGAGGGGGTGCGGGCGCCGGTGATGCGATGCAGTTCGGCCTCACCGGGGCGGACCTGGACGGCACTCGCGGTGACCCCGGCGTCCGTCATCAGACGGTCCACGGCCCGCCGCTGGTGCGGCAGGACGAGGGTCACGACGGTTCCGGTCTCGCCGGCGCGCGCGGTACGGCCGCCGCGGTGCAGGTAGTCCTTGTGGTCGGCGGGCGGGTCGACGTTGACGACGAGGTCGAGGCCGTCGACGTGGATGCCGCGGGCGGCGACGTTGGTGGCGACCAGGACCGAGACGTGGCCGTCCTTGAACTGGGCGAGTGTCCGGGTGCGCTGCGACTGGGACTTGCCGCCGTGCAGCGCCGAGGCCCGCACACCGACGGCGAGCAGCCGCTTGGCGAGCCGGTCCACCGCGTGCTTGGTGTCCAGGAACATCAGCACGCGTCCGTCACGGGCGGCGATCTCGGTGGCGGCGGTCTCCTTGTCGGCGTCGCGCACATGCAGCAGGTGGTGCTCCATGGTGGTGACGGCGCCCGCGGACGGGTCGACCGAGTGCACGACGGGGTCGTGGAGGTAGCGGCGGACCAGGAGGTCGATGTTCCGGTCCAGGGTGGCCGAGAACAGCAACCGCTGGCCGCCGGCCGGGACCTGGTCGAGCAGCGCGGTCACCTGCGGCATGAAGCCCATGTCGGCCATCTGGTCGGCCTCGTCGAGGACGGCGATGTTGACCTGGTCCACCCGGCAGGCGCCCCGCTCGATGAGGTCCCGGAGGCGGCCGGGCGTCGCGACGACGACCTCGGCGCCGGCGCGCAGATCGCTGACCTGACGGCCGATCGACATGCCGCCGACCACGGTGGCGAGCCGCAGCCGCAGGGCGCGGGCGTAGGGGGTCAGCGCGTCGGTGACCTGCTGGGCCAGCTCGCGGGTGGGGACGAGGATCAGGGCGAGCGGCTGCTTGGGCTGGGCCCGCTGCCCGTCCAGGCGGGCCAGCAGCGGCAGGCCGAAGGCGAGCGTCTTGCCGGAGCCGGTGCGGCCCCGGCCCAGGACGTCCCGGCCGGCCAGCGCGTTCGGCAGGGTGGCGGCCTGGATCGGGAAGGGGACGGTCACGCCTTCGGTGCGGAGGGCGGCCAACAGCCGTTCGGGCATGTCCAGTTCGGTGAACGTCTCGACGGCGGGCAGCGGCTCGGTGAGGGTGACCGGCAGGGCGAACTCCTGGCGGCGCGGGGCGGAGCGTGGGGCCTGGCCGTTCTTGCGGCCGGTGCCGGCGCCCTGACGGGGGCCCTGGTGGCCGGATCCCTGGCCGCGGAAGCGGTTGCCGGGGGTGGAGCTGGAGCCTGCCGAGCGTGCGGTGTTGCGATCCGTGCGGTGGCCGCCGGAACTGCCGCCGGTGCGGCGGGTGCGGTTCAAGAAGGAACCTTCCTCGATGCGGCGTATCGAGGAATTCCGGCCGGCGGACGGGTGACCGCGCGAGGAATCACAAGAATGAGCCGGAGAAAAAGAGAAAAGCTGGGGCCCGCACCCCAAGAGCGCGGGCCCCAGCCTCAAATCGCGCGAGCTAGTGGCTCGCCACGGTTCGCGTCAGCTTCAGGCGGGAACGATGTTCTCGGCCTGCGGGCCCTTCTGGCCCTGCGTGACGTCGAAGGTCACCTTCTGGCCTTCCTGAAGCTCGCGGAAGCCCTGGGTGGCGATGTTCGAGTAGTGGGCGAAGACGTCGGGGCCGCCACCCTCCTGCTCGATGAAGCCGAAGCCCTTTTCCGCGTTGAACCACTTCACGGTGCCAGATGCCATATTGAATCTCCCTTGAGGGGCAGTGCCGGACTCCGCACTTTACGAAGCCGAGTCGCCGCGATGATCACCCCTCCGGAATGATCCGGAAAGCTTTACAAAGAAAAAATTTCTCTGGCAACCAAAACTGCAACTGCTATCACGCTAACACAGGTGGGCTGTAAGCGGCCATGTGTTTTCGGGGCCGCACGGCAATTCTAGTGCCGCCGTCGACGGAATTTCTGTACTGGCGGCACTAGGTATCTGTGCGACACCCGTCGAGCTTCCGGCTTATCTCCCGGTTCAGCCGGAGGGCGTCCTCCAGCTGGTTCTCCAGGGAGATGATCCGGCACGCGGCCTCGACGGGGGTGCCCTGGTCGACCAGCTCCCGGGCGCGGGCGGCGGTGCGCAGCTGGCGGCGGGAGTACCTGCGGTGACCGCCTTGCGAACGCAGCGGAACGATCAGTCCGGCGTCGCCGACTGAGCGGAGGAAGGCGGGGGTTGTGCCGAGAACGGCGGCGGCCCGTCCCATGGTGTAGGCGGGGTAGTCGTCATCGTCGAGGTTGCCGACGACCGGGGCGTTCTCAGCGGGCATGACACCTTCGTTTCGGGGACGCGGCGGGGGCCCGGGCGGGCCTGGCACCGGTCTCCGAAGGATTCGGCACCATCCGCGTCGCACGGCAACCCTAACTCCGGCAGCCTCGGAGATGTGGCTCCGCCGTGACAGATTTCCGTCAGCGCCCGAGCCTGTGCGCAGCGTGGCCGGTCGGCCCGCGCCGGCGCGTGATCGGTCCGTTCGGCGTACCGCCCGGGTCGCGACGGCGGGGCGATCCGTCTCGGCCGGGGTCAGGCTCCGGTGCCCAGCAGATCGTGGGCGGCGACCCACAGGGTGTAGGGGTTGGCGAGGTCGGGGTAGGCGGCCGTCAGCCGGTCGATCAGTTCGGCCGGTGCGGAGCTGCGGGCCAGGGCCGTCTCGAAGTCGGCCAGGTAGCGGCGGCTCTCGTCGATCTGGCGGCGGGCGTCGTCGTCGGGGGCCGAGGGGTCGCGGTGGCCGGCGATCAGGGTGTCGGCGGCCAGCGCCGCCACGGTGTCCAGGGCCCGCGCCCAGCTGGCCCGGGAGTCGGGGGTGGAGCCCGCCAGCCACATGTGGGTCCGGTTGTAGACGACGTCACCGGAGACGACCAGGCTCAGCTCGGGGACGTGGACGACGCTGGAGTGCCCGGTGTCGGTGGTCCCGACCGGGATCACCGTGGCCGTCGCGGCTCCGATCGGGAGGGTGGTACCCGCCAGCGGTCCGGGAGCGACGGGCTCGCCGGTCAGCTCACCGGGGAAGAAACCGCCCCAGACCTTCAGATAGCCCGGCGAGATCTGCTCCCGCATCGCGGAGACGGAGTCCGCCAGGGCCACCGGCCTGGCCCGCGGGAACGCCGCGAGGATCTCCGACAGCCCGAGGAAGTGGTCGGCGTGCGGATGGGTGATGTAGACGTGGTCGGGCTCGCGGTCGTGGGACCTCACCCACTCGGCCAGCTCCCGCCCCTCCCGCACGGTGATCAGGCAGTCGACCAGCAGGGTGCCCTCGTCGTCGCCGATCAGGGTCGAGGTGCTCGGCGGCCACGTCGCCGGCCCCACCGCCTCCTCGAATCCCGGCACGGCACTCGGGATCGGCTTGGGACCCACCACGAACACGTCGAAGTCAAGGCTCATCGCCACATGATCACCTCTGGAGCGGCCGGGGCGTATCCGCATCATGACTGCACCGTCCGCCGGCGTCCGCTCCGACCCGGGGCCGCCCGGCTCCGGCCCGGACGTGCTCACCTGCCGTGTCCGGCGCGTCGTCCGCCGGACCGGCCCCGGTGCAGTCATGTTGCTGATACCACCCGGCGGGGCGCGGTCGGATGCTGGTGGTCCGGGTTCTCCAGCAGGGCGCGTCGTCGGCGCGGGTCGACGCACCGTGGGCGCGCCCACGAGAACGCACGGATCTTCGACTTCGCCCTCTCCGACCAGGACATGGCCGAACTCGACGCGCTCGACCGGACCGGCGGTACCGACCGCGCACGGGAATCCACGTGGCGGCCCGACCGCGCCGGCCGCCGGCCCGGTCGGGCCGCCCGTCATACGAAGGAGCAGAAGGAGCACGCCATGCCGATGATCGACGTGTATGCCACGACCGGCACGTTCCCGGACAGGCACCAGCTCGCCCGGGACCTCGCCGCGGCCCTGATGGCCATCGAGGAGGTCCCGGACATCCCGATGTTCCGCCAGAACACCGCCGCCTTCGTCCACGAGCTGCCGGCCGGTGACCTCTCGGACGTCGACGGCGCCTCGAACCACGTCCGCGTGCAGGTGCTGACCAACGCGGGTGCTCTCGACCGTGACAAGCAGCTCGCGGTGGTGCGCCGGTTCACCGGCATGGTCGCGGAGGCCGCCGCCGACCCGGCCCTCGCGGACCGCACCTGGGTGCTGCTGACCGAGGCCGTGCCCGGCGGTTGGGGGCTGGCCGGACACGCCCACACCAACGACGAACTCGTCGCCGCGGCCCGTAAGCAGATCGCGGAGCTGCGGTCGGCGGCCGGCGACCAGTGACGGGGTACTACCCGGCACTCACGTCTGTTCGTGCGGGGTAGTACCCGGCACTCACGCCTGTTCGTGGACCCAGGCCCGGCCCGGACCCGCCGGAAGGCGCGGTCGGCCTGCCGGTACCGCGGTTCCCGTGGGCCCGCGGGCCCACGGGCCCAAGCACCGTTCACGCATCCGCGTTCCCCCGCACGCGCCGGAGATCGTCCATACGCTCCCCCTTGTGCCGCGGCAGCGGCCGTCCGGTACTCGCACCCTGACTGCTCACGGCCTCGCCCACGGCCCCGCACCCGGCTTTCCACGCACCGGATCACCTCGGTCGTGTGCGGCCTATATTGGGCCGGGTGAGGGTGGCGTTTCCGCGATGACCGGCAAGGACACGACCGTCGTCGGACGGCGTGCGGAGTTGTCCCGGCTGCGGGAGCTGGTCGCCCCGCCCCACCGGGAGAGCCGGGTTCTGCTGCTCCTGGGTGATCCGGGCCTGGGCAAGACCGCCCTGCTGGCCGAGGCCGCGCGGGCGGCCGGGGCGGCCGGGATGCGGGTGCTGGCGACCACCGGCCGGGAGTCGGAGCGGGACCTGGCGTTCGCCGGACTGCACCAGTTGCTGCGCCCGCTGCTGGACCGGGTGGCCGGTCTGCCGCCCCGGCAGGCGGAGGCGCTGCGCGGTGCGTTCGGGCTCTCCGCCGAGCCCGTGCCGCCGGACCCGCTGCTCACCGGGATCGCCGTACTCACCCTGCTGTCCGAGCTGTCCGACGAGCGGCCGCTGCTGGTCGCCGTCGACGACACGCAGTGGCTGGACCGTGCCTCGCTCGACGCGCTCGCCTTCACCGCCCGCCGGCTGGAGTCGGAGCGGCTCGTGATGCTCGCCGGTGCGCGCGGGCCGGTACCCCCCGCCGGTTTCGGGCGGGACCTGCCCCAGCTGCTGCTACGGCCGCTGACCCGGGCGGACGCGGGCCTGCTCCTGGACGCCCAGCCGCACCCGCCGCACGGCCGGCTGCGTGAACAGGTCCTCGCACAGGCGGCCGGCAACCCGCTGGCGCTGATCGAGTTGGCCCGGATGATCGCCGCGGATCCCGACGCGGGGCGCCGCTGGACCGCCGAGCCGCTGCCGCTGACCGGGCAGCTGACCGCGATCATGGCCGCCCAGTACGTCACCCTGCCCGCGGCCGCCCGGTCCGCGTTGCTGCTCGCGGCCGTCGCCGACAGCCCGGACCTCACCACGGCGATACCGGGGCTGTCCGCCGACGCGCTCGCCCCGGCGGAGGCGGCGGGGCTGATCCGCCTGGGCACCCCGGGCCCGCAGTTCGCCCATCCGCTGACCCGGTCGGCCGTCTACCACGCCGCGACCTTCGCCGAGCGGGCCGCCGCGCACCGGCAGGTCGCCGACGCGCTCCGCGACCAGCCCGACCGGCACGCCTGGCATCTGGCGGCCGCGGCCCTGGAACCCGACGAGAAGCTGGCCGCGCTTCTCGAGGACAGCGCGGTCCAGGCGCAACGCCGTGGCGGTACCGCCGCTGCCGCCCGCGCCCTGGAACGCGCCGCCGAGCTGAGCCCCGGCGAACCCGACAGGGCCCGCCGGCTGCTGGCCGCCGCCGACCTCGCGCTGCCCGCCGGACAGGCCGACTGGGTGAGGGAGTTGGCGGGCCGGGTGCTCACCCTGACCTCCGATCCGGACCTGCGGATCGCCGCCCGGCTGGACATCGGCTGGTCGCTGCTGTGGTCCAACCGCAACGCCGACGCGATCGACACCCTCCTGTCCGTAGCCGCCGAGGCCGCCCCGAAGCTGCCGGCCATCGCCTGGCAGGCCGCCTGGATGGCCGCCACGGTGGTCCACCAGACCGGACTCCCGGAGGTCCGCGCCAAGGCACGCGCGGCCCTCGACGCTCTGGACGCCCTCGACTCCGGGGACGGGGCGCAGGACTGGCCCGCCGCCCGTGCCGACGAGTACCGCCTCTGGATCAGGGCCTGCACGGACCCGTTCGGCGAAAGAGCCGACATCGTGCCCCGGCTGCGGCGGCTGACGGACGGATCCCGGGGGTCCCAGGGATCCCACGGCGTCCTCTTCGACCCGGGCACGGTCGGCGCCGCGGCCTGGGTCCTGGACGAGACCGAACTCGCGGTCAGGGTGCTGCGTGAGGCGCTGAGCCGGCTGCGCGCCCCCGGCGTGCGCGGTGCGAGCGGCGGGGTCCTGTCGGCCCTGGCGTGGGCGTGTGTCGACAGCGGGCGCTGGGACGACGCGCTCGCCGCCGCCCGTGAGGCGAGGGACATCGCCGCGGCCTACAAGATGGAGACCGTCGCCGGCTCGGCCGACCTCACCACGGCCGTCGTGGCGGCCCTGCGCGGTGAACACGAGCAGGTGGCACCGCTGCTGGCCCGGGTGCGCGCCGCCGTGGACACCTCCGAGTACCGCGGGTTCGCCGCCCGGATCCGGCAGGCGGCCGGGCTCGCCGCCCTGGCCCAGGGCGACCACGTCACCGCCTACGCCCAGCTCAGCCGGCTCTTCGCGGCCGACGGCACACCCCTGCACCACCACTTCTCGTATCTCGCCGTCGCCGATCTCGCCGCCGCCGCGGCGCGCTGCGAACGGCACCTCGAAGCGCGGACGGTGCTGGAGCGCGCGCTGGCCCTGCTGAAGCCCGCGCCCGGACCGCGTCTGGAACAACTCGCCGCCCGTGCCCGCGGGTTGCTCGCCGAGCCCGACGAGGCCGAGGCCCTCTTCGCCGCGCCGCTGGCCGATCCGGCCGGAGACGCCTGGCCGTTCGAGCGGGCCCAGCTCCAGCTGGACCACGGGGAGTGGCTGCGCCGGCGTCGCCGCATCAACGACGCCAAGCCCGTCCTGGCCACCGCCCTGGAGACGTTCCGCCGCCTGGGCGCCGCGCCCTGGACCCGGCGCGCGGAGTCCGAACTGCGGGCCTGCGGTGTCCCCGTGCAGGCCCCGCCGGCCGCCCCGGGCGCGCTGGAGGGACTCACCGCCCAGCAGCGCGAGATCGTCGTGCTCGCCGGACACGGCCTGACCAACGGCGAGATCGCCGACCGGCTCTTCCTGTCGCCGCGCACGGTCGCCTCCCACCTGTACCGCTCCTACCCCAAGCTGGGCATCGCGGGCCGCCACCAACTCCGCGCCCTCATCGACAGGCAGGGCACGCCACCGGCCGGCGGGTAGCGCCGACAGCACCTGCGACCGGCCCGGCCGGACTCAGCCGGTGGGGATCCGGCCGCGGATGTCGTCCAGCATGTTCCGCATCGCCATACGGAAGATCTCGGCCTGATGGGCCCCGAGGTGCGGGGTGTGTCCGAAGACCTCCAGGACGACGAGGCCGTGCATCTGGCCCCAGGCGCACATGAGCAGAGCGTTCGCGGCGGGCGGCAGATAGCCCATGTCGCCGACCGGCAGCCGGTCCAGGTGGGCGAGCAGTGCGGGGGACAGTTCCGGGGTCTCGACGGCGGCGAGCTGGGCCTCGGTGAACCCGCCGAACAGCTCGTGCTGGAAGGTCCCGCCCATCCGGCGCATCGCCTGGGTGGTCGGGCCCTCGACCGGGGCCGCGTAGTCCCGCAGGGGCGTGCCGTACAGGAGTTGGAAGTGCTCGGGGTGGGCGATGGCCCAACGGCGGTAGCCCTCGGCCGCGACCACCAGCCGTGGCAGGTCCGGGTCGTCGGGCGCGGTGTCCAGGGCGGTCCGCACGGCGTCGGCGAGGTCGTCGTACGCCTTGGCGATGATCGCCGTGACCAGCGCGTCCCGGCTCGGGAAGTAGTGGTAGAGCGCCTGCACGGTCATGCCGAGGTCACGGGCGACCGCGCGCAGGGACAGGGCCTGCGGGCCGTGTCCGGTGATGTGGCGTTCGGCGGCGTCGAGGATCTCCTGGGTGGCGACGGCTCGGCGCCTTTCACGGAGTGAGAGGACGGCCGTTGTCTGTGCGGGCATGAAGAAAATCTAACACTGCCAAGGTTTGTTATGCCCCGTTAGTTTCGTGACCGGCGCCAGCCCCTCTTCCCTGTCTAAGGAGACCGGTCGTGTTTGACCGCATAGCTGAACTGGCCATCCGCCGGGCCCGGTTGGTACTCGTCGTCGCCGTGGTGGCGGTGGCCCTGATGGGCGCCCTCGGCGCCGGCGCGTTCACGAAGCTGAAGGGCGGCGGCTACGACGACCCGGCCTCCCCGTCCACCCGGGCCGCCCGGGCCATCGAAGAGAAGTTCGGCGGGGAGACCGACCTGGTCCTGCTGGTCCGCACCCCCAAAGACGGCGTGGACACCCCGGCCGTCGAGCGGAGCGGCCGCGCGCTGGTGGCCGGCCTGAAGCAGGAGCCGGGCCTGGACAACGTGGTCTCGTACTGGGACACGGACAGCCCCACCCTCCGCTCCCGGGACGGCCGCGAGGCCCTCGTCCTCGCCCATGTGAAGGGCGACGAGACCCAGCAGGAGAAGAACGCCAGGAGCGTCATCGAGAAGTACACCGGCACCGACGCGGGCGGCCTCACCGTCGAGGCCGGCGGCGGCAGCGGCGTCAGCAACGACATGTCGGACCAGGTGCCCAAGGACCTGGTCCTCGCCGAGACCATCGCCGTGCCGCTGACCCTCGTCCTGCTGTTGTTCGTGTTCGGCAGCGTGGTCGCGGCCCTGCTGCCGCTGGCCATCGCGACCGTGGCCATCGCGGGCACGTTCGCCGAACTCGCCCTGCTCGGCAGCGCCACCGACGTCTCGGTCAACGCCACCAACCTGACCACCGCCCTCGGCCTCGGCCTCGGCATCGACTACGCCCTGCTGATGATCAGCCGGTTCCGGGAGCAGCTCGGGACCGGGGCGAGCGTGGCGGACGCCGTACGGCACACCGTGCGCACCGCCGGCCGTACCGTCGCCTTCTCCGCCGCCACCGTGGCCGTCGCACTGGCCGCGCTGCTGGTGTTCCCGCAGTACTTCCTGCGCTCCTTCGGCTACGCCGGTGTCGGGGTCGTCGCCATCGCGGCCGTCAGCACCCTGTTCGTGATGCCCGCGCTGTTCGTGGTGCTGGGGCACCGGGTCAACAGCGGGCGGCTGCCGTGGACGAGGAAGACCCGCCCGAACCGGGCGTCGATGTGGGGGCGCCTCGCCGGCACCGTGATGCGGCGGCCCGCGCTCACCGCACTGCCGGTCCTCGCGGTGCTGCTGGTCGCGGCGAGCCCGCTGCTGGGTATCACCCTCGGCAGTCCGGACGAACGCGTACTGCCCGAGGACGCGCAGAGCCGCCAGGTCTCCACGGTGCTGCGGGAGAAGTTCGACGGCGACGACAGCGGCGCCATCCACGTCGTCATCGACAAGGCGGTCGGCAGGACCGCGCTGGACTCGTACGCCACCGAACTCTCCGCCCTCGAGGGCGTCGTCCGCGTCGAGACCGGCACCGGCACCTACACCGGCGGACGGTCCACCGCGGCCGGCCCCGGCAACGCGGCCCTGAGCCGCCCCGACGCCCAGCGGCTCAACGTGGTGAGCGATCTGGTGCCGAGGTCGAGCGCGGCCCAGGACCTGGTCGAGGACGTGCGCGCGGTCGCCCCGCCCGCCGGTTCACAGCCCCTGGTCGGCGGCATGGATGCCGCCCTGGTCGACTCCAAGGCCTCCGTCGGCGGCCGGATCCCGCTCGCCCTGGGCCTGGTCGCCCTCACCACCTTCGTCCTGCTGTTCCTCTTCACCGGCAGCGTGGTCCAGCCGCTGCGCGCCCTGCTCCTCAACATGGTCAGCCTGGGCGCCACTCTCGGCGCCATGACCTGGATCTTCCAGGACGGCCACCTCGCCTCCCTGCTCGGCGTCACCCCGATGCCGATGGAGACGTCGATGACCGTGCTGATGTTCTGCATCGCCTTCGGACTCTCCATGGACTACGAGGTGTTCGTCACCAGCCGGATCAAGGAACTCCACGACCACGGCGAGGACACCGGGTCCGCCGTCGTGCACGGCCTCGGCCACACCGGCCGTATCGTCACCGCCGCGGCCTGCCTGCTCGCGGTGAGCTTCTTCGCCTTCGTCACCTCGCAGATCAGCTTCATGAAGATGTTCGGGCTGGGCAGCGGGATCGCGATCCTCATCGACGCGGTCGCCGTGCGAGGCGTCCTGGTGCCCGCCGCGATGCGGCTGCTGGGCCGCGCGGCCTGGTACGCGCCCGGCTTCCTGCGGAGGTTCCACGCCCGGTACGGGCTGAGCGAGGGCGGTCCGGCGCCCGTGCCCGCGGCGGCCGCCGCACTGGAGCCGACGGAGGTCTGACACCGCCGTGGGCCGAGGGCCGTGGCCGGGTCGCTCCCCGAGGAGCCCGGCCACGGCCCTTGCCGTCCGCGCCCGTTCAGCGTGCGGCGCGCAGTTCGGCGTAGAGCTCCGGGCCCGGCCAGGTGCGCGGCGCGGCCTCCGCCGCACGCACCAGGGTGACCAGACGGGCGTTCGCGGGTGCGCTCAGCCCGTGGGCGGTGGCGAGGGCGACGATCTCGCCCTGGAGGGAGTCGATCTCCGTGGCCCGGCCGCGCTGCAGGTCCTCCCACATCGAGGAGCGGGCGTGGGCGTCGATCCGCAGGGTCGCCCCCGCCAGCCGGCGGAAGAGGCCGTCGGGCAGTCCCAGGACGTACGGGGTGACGGTGGGCGCGGTGGGGCCGAGGCGGGCCGGGGTGACCCCGGCGGCGCGGTAGACGGCGAGGGCCTCCCGCTGGCACAGGGCGAGGCAACGGCGGTAGGCCCGCCCGCCGAGCTGGTCGCGGAGCGGCAGCCCGGACAGGGCGTTGATCGCGTTGTTGAGGTTCAGCAGCAGCTTGGCGTGCTGCACCTCGGACATGTCGGTACGGGCCTCGACGGCCAGGTGCGCCTCCCGGAAGGCGGCGACGAGCGTGTCGTCCGGCTCGGTCATGAGCCTGCCGGGCATGCCCTGGTGCACGGTGCCCGGCTCGGACTGCACCACGTTGTACGGCACCATCCCGGCCAGCACGGTGTGACCGGGGAGCGCGGCGCGCAGGGTCGCGGGGTTGTGCAGCCCGTTCTGGAAGCTCACCACGACGGCGCCGGGGGCGAGATGCGCGGCGAGGTCCTCGGCGGCGGCCGCGGTACCCGCGGTCTTCACGGTGACCAGCACATAGTCGGCGCCGGCCGCGGCCTGTGGGCCGGTGGCCAACGTCAGCCGCTCCGGCGCGAGACGGACGGGCGGCCGGACGGAGGTACTCAGGGTGAGCCCCCGTTTGCGCAGCACGTCCATGGCCGCGGGCCGGCCGATGAGCGTCACGTCGTACCCGGCGGCGCGCAGCCGGCCGCCGAGATGACACCCGATGGTGCCGGCACCGAGAACGGCGAAGCGGGGCCTGGGCTTCGGGGCCGCGGAGGGCACGGAGGGCTCGGAGGGCTCGGGTGACAGGGAGGGCTCGGGTGACACGAGTGGCATGGGGGCTCCTGCGGAAGGCTCGCGATGAACCGTACTCACGTTCGCGCCCCCTTGGCGACGGCGTCACACGTACCCGTCGCACGGCGTTTCTGAACAGCCCGGCAGGCCGCGCCCGGCCGGTACGGGCAGGTACTCGGTTCGGTCTGAGTATCCGCGCTCTGTCCGGTGACCGAGCCGGCCACGAAGCTGACGGCATGGGACTTCACAAGCCAGTTCTTCGGGTGGTGCTGTCGGCGCTCGCGTCGGCCGGGGTGTCGGCGGCGGCCTGGGCCGCCTGGCTGGGCTGGGACCAGCAGTACGACATACGGGCCGACGGGACGACGAGCGGGCCGTACGAGGCCTGGCAGGTCGGCGGGCTCGTGCTCACCCTGCTCGTGGCCGTCGGCTGGGCGGCCGCCCGGGGGCACAGCGCGGCCGCCGTGGGCGGTACGACCGCGGGGCTGACGCTCGCCGCCTACGTCGACTGGTCGGGCGACGCCAGCGGACTGTTCATGGTGGGGGTGGGGCTGGTCATGGTCGGGACCTTCGTCGCCTCCGCGGTCGTCTCCGCCGTGTTCGACCTCCTGCGCCGGGACGCTCCCCTCACCCAGTAGACGAGCGCCGGGGCGGGCAGTTGCTCCCCTCACCCACTAGACGAGCGCCGGGGCGGGCAGTGGCTGTTCCGCCCAGATGGTCTTGCCGGTCGGCGTCTGGCGGCTGCCCCAGCGTTCCGAGAGCTGGGCGACCAGGAGCAGACCCCGGCCGCCCTCGTCGTAGACCCGTGCCCGGCGCAGATGCGGGGCCGTGCTGCTGCCGTCGGAGACCTCGCAGATCAGGGACGCGTCGCGGATCAGGCGGAGGGCGATCGGGCCGTCGCCGTAGCGGACCGCGTTGGTGACCAGCTCGCTGACGATCAGCTCCGTGGCGAAGGCCGCGTCCGTCAGGCCCCAGGCCTCCAGCTGTTGGCCGGCCATCTTGCGGGCCCCGGCGACCGCCGCCGGGTGCCGGGGGAGCTGCCAGGTGCGGACCTGCCCGGCGTCCAGGGCGCGGGTGCGGGCCAGCAGGAGCACGATGTCGTCGGCCGGGTGGCCGGTCAGCACCGTGCGCAGGACACGGTCGCAGGTCTCCTCCAGGGGCGCGGCCGGGGCGGCGAGGGCGCGGCGGAGGAGGCCGAGGCCCACCTCGATGTCGTGGTCGGCCGTCTGCACCAGGCCGTCGGTGTAGAGGGCGAGCAGGCTGCCTTCCGCCAGTTCCACCTCGGTGGACTCGAAGGGGAGGCCGCCGAGCCCGAGCGGCGGGCCGGCCGGGAGGTCCAGGAGGCGGACCGCGCCGCCGGGGGTGACCAGGGCGGGCGGCGGATGGCCGGCCCGGGCCATGGTGCAGCGGCGGGACACCGGGTCGTACACGGCGTAGAGGCAGGTCGTGCCGACCTCGCCCGAGGTGGTCTCCGGGTCCTCCTCACGGGCCAGCCTGATGACGAGGTCGTCCAATTGGGTGAGGAGTTCGTCGGGGGCCAGGTCGACGTCCGCCAGCGTCCGTACCGCCGTCCGCAGGCGCCCCATCGTCGCCGAGGCGCGGATGCCGTGGCCGACGACGTCCCCGACGACCAGGGCGACCCGGGCACCGGACAGCGGGATCACGTCGAACCAGTCGCCGCCGACGTCCGCGCCGGAGCCGGTGGGGAGGTAGCGGTAGGCCACCTCGGTCGCCTCCAGGCCGGGCGGCGGCCGGCCGGGCAGCAGGCTGCGCTGGAGGGCGAGCGCGGTGCGGCGCTCCCGGGTGTAGCGGCGGGCGTTGTCCAGGCACACCGCGGCCCGGGCGACGATCTCCTCCGCGAGCCGCTGGTCGTCCTCGGTGAACGACTCGGGCGTGCGGTGCCGGACGAAGTGCACCAGGCCGAGGGTGGCACCGCGGGCGCGCAGCGGGACCATCAGAACCGAGTGGATCATGTGCCGGGCGACGGAGTCCGCGCGGGCCTGGGAGGCGCCGATCCACTCCGGCATGCCGGGGTCGCCCGGCCGGTGGCGGGTGCCGTGACCGGCGAGCAGGGTCCACATCGGGGGCGTGTTCACCGGGTAGTGGATCGGGTCGCCCGGTTCGGCCACCCGTTCCGGGCAGCCGGCCAGGACCGAACGCTGCGCGGTACGGCGTACGGTGATCGCCTCGCCCGGCGGCAGCGGGGCCGGCTCGTCGCCGTCGGTGACGGACTCCAGCAGGTCGACGGTGACGTAGTCCGCGAACCCGCTCACGGCCACCTCGGCCAGTTCCTCGGCGGTCCGGGTCACGTCCAGGGTGCTGCCGACCCGCAGGCTGGCGTCGTTGAGGACGGCCAGGTGGCGGCGGGCCCAGTACTGCTCGGTGGTGTCGAAGACGATCGCGGACAGGCCCTGCACCGTGTCGGACTCGTCCTTCAGCGGGGAGAAGTACATCGACCAGGCGTGCTCCCGGGTCTCCCCGGGCGCCTGGCCGTGCTGCTCGTGGAAGATGGTCCGCCCGGTGCGCAGCACCTGCCGCTGGAGGCGGTCGTACTCGTCGAACGGCGGGCCGGACTCGATCTCCCGCAGGGTCAGGCCCCGCATCTCCGCCACGGACAGGCCCATGATCCGGGTCATGACCTCGTTGGCGGCGACCAGCCGGGCCTCGCGGTCGTAGATCGCCACCGGCATGGGCAGCTGGGCGAGCGTGAGGTTCCACAGGGCCGCCGCCCCGGGCTGGTCGTGCCCGGACACGGCCGCCCGCAGGGCACCGGTCACCAGCCAGAGCGGCCGGGCGCCCGCGTCCGCGAGGGGGATGCCCTGCAGGCGTACGACGATCCGGTCGCCGTTGCGGTGCCGCAGGGCCGCCTCGGTGGACCAGCGGTGCGCGACGGCGATGTGGCGGCGCGCGGACGTGGGCAGGTCGGCGGCGAGCAGGTTCTGGGCAGGGCGGCCGACGACCTCGGCGGGTTCGTACCCGAGCAGTCGCCGGGCACCGGCGCTCCACACCAGGACCGACCCGTCGGCGTCGACGACGACCGCGAGGTCGTCCGGTACGGCCGTCGGGTCCTGCGGTACGCGTCCCTCCATGGTGCCTCCGGGTGCCCGGCGGCCCGGGTGTCCGGGTCGCCCGCGCCCGCTCCCAGCATCCCGCCGCACGGTGCGCCCTTCAACCGAGGGCGGCCACACCCGGGCGGCAGGCCCATCGGGCCCGCCCGGCGGCGGCCCCCATGGACCGCGGCAGACCCCTCGGGGCCGCCCGGCGTCCCCGTGAACGCGGAGCAGCCGGTGACCGGACAGGGCGGGCGGGGTTGGGTGAAGTCGTCCCCCGGGCGGTGGGGATGCTCTACCGTGAAGCCCCTCAAAGCGGTCCGATCCTGGCGGATGCCGGCCGAAGAGGAGCCACGGGTGCACGCAGGTGACGGCCGGACACCGGACTCCGGCAACGACGGACCGGTCCCCGGTGGCGACGACCGGGACCCGGACGGCGACCGCGTCGGCGACCACGTCGACTTCCGGCGGAGCACCTTCATGGGGCCCGTCGTCGGGAAGGTGGTCGTGCAGCAGGGGACACGCCCCGACCGGACCGGTCCGTGCACGTTGCCCATGGTCCAGGCCGGTTTCACCGGGCGGGCGACGGAGCTGGCCGCGCTGGAGGCACGGCTGCGGGCGCCCGCCGACCCGGCCCCGGACGCACCGGTCGTCAGTGTCGTCACCGGACTCGGCGGCATGGGCAAGACCGCCCTCGCCCTGAAGGCCGCGCACCGGGCACGCGCAGCGGGCTGGTTCGCCGGCGGCGCCCTCTTCCTCGACCTCGCGGGCTACGACGACAACCCGGTCACCCCCACCCAGGCGGTGACGTCGTTGCTGCACGCCCTGGCCGCAGGGGACTTCGACACCGGCGCCGACCGGGTCGGCCACTTCGGGGAGGAGGGCCACCAGCTCGACACGTACCGCAGCCATCTCGCCGCGCTCGCCGACGCCGGCCGTCGGGTCCTGCTGGTGCTGGACAACGTCTCGGACTCGGCGCAGGTCTCACCGCTGCTGCCCGCCAGCGGCCTGCACTGCGTCCTGATCACCTCGCGGGAGTGCCACGAGTCCCTGACGGCCGTCGAGTTACCCCTCGGGCCGCTCAGCCCCGACGAATCCGCCCGCCTGATCGCCCCCGCGCTGCGCCGCCCCACCGCCGAGGCCGAGTGGACGCCCGAGGAGACCGAGGCGGTGGGCGAACTGACCCGGCTGTGCTGCCGTATGCCGCTCGCCCTGCGGATAGCCACCGCCCGGCTGCACCGGCGCCGGGTCCGCGACAACCCGCTCGGTTCCCTGGTCGAGGAGCTGAGGGACGCCGCCGACCGGAGCAGTGTCCTGCGCAGCCGGGGCGTCGACGAATACGGCAAGGCCCTCGCGCTGGCCCCGGTGTTCGACCTGTCCTTCCGCCGGCTGCTCCCGGACCGGCGCCGCGCGCTGTGCGGGCTGGCCCAGGTGCCCTTCCCGGACTTCAGCACCGAGACCGCGGTGGTGGCCACCGGCCAGGACCGGTCCCTGGCGCTGGAACTCCTCGACGACCTGGTGGGCACCCATCTGATCACCGGCGAGGGGCGCGCCGGCGGACTCCCCGAGCGCTGGCGCATACACGACCTGGTCCGCGGCTACGCGATCACGCTGGCCGCCGACGACCCCGCGCTGCGAGAGGAGGGGCGCGGGGCACGCCGGCGGATACGCCACCACTACCGGACGAAGGCGGAGGCGGCCGACCGTCATCTGCGGGCGCCCGGCGACGGCCCGCTGCCCGACCTGTTCAAGGGCCGGACGGAGGCGCTCGGCTGGCTGGACGCCGAGCGGGTCAACCTCGTCGCCGCCGCCCAGTGGCCCGACGAACCCGACGAACCCGACGGACCCGACGGACGCGCCCCGGTCCGCACCGTGGAACTCGCGCTGCACCTCGCCGGATTCCTGCGCGAGCGGCGGTTCTTCGAGGACTGGGTCGCCGTCGGCCGCGCCGCCCGGGACCGGGCGGGCGAGTCGCGGGACCGGCACACGGAGGCGGCCGTCTGCAACGACCTCGGCAACGCCCTGCTGCGGGCCGACCGCTCCGAGGAGGCCTTCGAACCCCTCGTGCACGCCGCGGGCCTCTTCCGGGCGCTCGGCGATCCGAACGGCGAGGGCGTGGCGTGGAACAACCTAGGTCTCGCGCAGCGCAGGTCCGGCCGTCTCGACGAGTCCCTCGTCACCCACCGGCGGGCCTGCGAGCGCTTCCGTGCCACCGGTGACCTCTCCCACGAGGGCCGGGCCTGGCACAACCTCGGTCTGGCGCTGGACGGTCTGGGCCGGTACGACGAGGCGGCGGCCGCGTTCCGGCGGGCCTGCGTCCTGCACCACCGGACCGACAACCGCTTCCTGCACGGCGACTCCCTGAACAGCCTCGGCTGCGTCCTGCACGCGGCGGGCCGGACCGAGCCGGCCGTCGCCGTCCTGCGGGAGTCCATCCGGATCCGCCGGGAGTCCGACAACTGGTACGCCATGACCCTGACCTGGAACAACCTGGTCCGGGTGCTGGACAGCACCGGCCGTGCCGAGGAGGCCGCCCACGCCAGGTACCGCGCCGCGGAAGCGGCCACCCGCGCCGGGACCACCGCTACCGCCTACGGTCACCACAACTGAGCCCCGCACTCCGGTCCGGCCCCGCCGCCGCGGCGGTCCGCAGCAGGAGCACCGCCACGTCGTCGGTGTGGCCGCCGGCCGGCCAGGTGTGGTGGACGAGGCTGTCGATGAGGTGCTCCAGGTCGTGGACGTCGGCGCGGGCGAGGTGGGCGGCCAGGTCGGCGGTGGCGTGCAGGACGTCGGTGCCGGGGCGTTCGATCAGACCGTCGGTGTAGAGGGCGAGCACGGCGCCGCTGGCCGGGGGCGGCGACCGTTGGGCGTCCGGAGGCGGAAGCGGGTGGCCGGAGGTGGGTGGCCGGAGGCGGCCGGAGGTGGGTGGCCGGAGGCGGAGGCCGGGTGGCCCGAGGCGGAGGTGAGTGGCCGGAATTGGTGTGGGCGCGGTAGCCGTGTGCTGTGCGGGCTAGGATCCGGGCCATGGGCCAGACCATGAGCGAGGTGGACCGGTTCGAGGCGGCCAGGCCCCGGCTGGCGGCCATCGCCTACCGCCTCCTCGGCTCCGCGAGCGAGGCCGAGGACGCCGTGCAGGAGACGTATCTGCGCTGGCAGGCCGCCGACACCGGCCGTATCGAGGTTCCCGAGGCCTGGCTGACGAAGGTGCTCACCAACCTGTGCCTCAACCAGCTCACCTCGGCCCGCGCCCGGCGCGAGACCTACGTCGGCCAGTGGCTGCCCGAGCCGCTGCTCGCCGGGGACCCGATGCTCGGCCCCGCCGACACCGCCGAACGGCGCGAGTCCGTGTCGTACGCCGTCCTGACCCTGCTGGAGCGGCTCACGCCCGGCGAGCGCGCGGTGTACGTGCTGCGGGAGGCCTTCGACTACCCGCACCGGGAGATCGCCCGGATCCTCGACATCACCGAGGCGGCCAGCCAGCAGACCTTCCACCGGGCCAAGAAGCACGTCGCGGCCGGCAAGGCGCGCGCCGAGGTCGACGAGGCCGCCGCCCGGCGGATCATCGAGGAGTTCCTCACGGCCGCCACCAGCGGCCGGACCGAGCCGCTGGTCCGGCTGCTCACCCAGGACGCCGTCGCGGTCGGCGACGGCGGCGGGAAGGTGCCGGCCCGCGCCAAGGCGTTCGAGGGCGCCCTCGCGGTCGCGACGTTCATGCGGGGCCTGTTCAGACCGGGCCCGGCACAGCGGGCCCTGGCGGGCGGCTCGGTCGAGCTTTACGCCGCGACCGCCAACGGCGGCCCCGCCCTGGTGGCGGTCGTCGACGGCCGGGTCTTCGGCGTCATGTGCCTGGAGATCACCGCCGAGGGCATCGCCGCGCTCCGCAACCAGGTCAACCCCGACAAGCTCGAACGCGCGACCAGGCAGTGGGCGGCCACCGGCCACGGCGAACCCCTGCTCCGGCTCTTCTGACCCTGTGTGAGCCGCCTCACTCCGCGTGCCTGTCAGGAATCGGCGGGCCGCCCGGTTCAAGGGCCGACTCGCCGTTCCCCGAGCCGTCGTTTCCAGACTCGCCGTTTCCCGACAGGAGCACGGACATGCAGCACCGCATCGTCGTCCTCGGCGCCGGATACTCCGGAGCCATCGCCGCCGGCCGTCTCGCCAGGCGACTGCACCGCGAAGACGTCGCCATCACCCTCGTCAACGCCGAACCCGACTTCGTCGAACGCATCCGCATGCACCAGCTCGCGACCGGCCAGGACCTCAGGGCCCGGCCGTTCGCCGAGATGTTCGCGGGCACCGGCGTGGAGCTGAGGCTCGCGAGGGTCACCGCCGTGGACGCCGACCGCAGGACGGTCACCACCGTCGACGCCGGGGAGGCGACGGAGGTGCTGGAGTACGACACCCTCGTCTACGCCCTCGGCAGCGCCTGGAACGACCAGGGCGTCCCCGGCACCGCCGGGCACGCCCACCAGATCGCGACCCGCCCCGGCGCGCTCCGGCTGCGCGAGCGCCTCGCCGCCCTGCCGGCCGGAGAGCCGGTGCTCGTGGTCGGCGGCGGACTCACCGGCCTGGAGGCCGTCACCGAGATCGCCGAGGCCCGCCCGGACCTCGCCGTCTCGCTCGCCGCCCGCGGCGCCCTCGGCGACTGGCTCTCCGCCAAGGGCCGCCGGCACCTGCGGAAGGTCCTCGACGGTCTCGGCGTCACCGTGCACGAGCACACCGCCGTCACCGCCGTGGCGGCCGACCGGGTCACCACCGCCGAAGGCGGGACGATCCCCGCCGCGGTCACCGTGTGGACCACCGGCTTCGCCGTCCACCCCATCGCGCGGGCCAGCACGCTGGAGGTCACCGGCTCCGGCCGGATCGTGGTCGACGGGACCATGCGGTCGGTCTCGCACCCGGATGTGTACGCCGTCGGCGACGCGGCGCTGGCGACCGGCCCCGGCGACAAGCCGCTGCGCATGTCGTGCGCGTCGGGCGCCCCGATGGCATGGCAGGCCGCCGACGCCCTCGCGGCCCGCCTGACCGGCGGAAAGCTGCCGAAGGTGCCGCTGCGCTACTACAACCAGTGCATCTCGCTGGGCCGCGGGCAGGGCCTGATCCAGTACGTCACCGCGGACGACCGCGCCGTACGGGCGGCCCTGACGGGTCGTACCGCCGCCCTCTACAAGGAACTGGTCTGCAAGGGCGCGGCCTGGGCCGTCGCCAACCCGACCCTCGCCCTCCCGACCCGCACCCGCCGCACCCTGCCGAAGCCGGCCCCGGCAACCGAGAGGACAGCCACCCCGGCCTGACCCGACCGACCCGAACCGGCCCGGCCCGCCACTCCGGCGGGCCGGGCCGTGATCCGTGATCCCCCGCGCCAACCGGCCGCTACTCGCCCTTCGGCCCCGCCGACTGCACCACATCGAAGGACCACAGCGTCGACCCGGAGGCCGCCGGCTTCGGACGCTCGCCCTCCGCACCCCCCTGGTGCGCCGTCTTCATCGGCCCCTCCATCCACGCCTGGAAGGACTCCTCGTCCCGCCACCGCGTGTACACCAGATACTGCTCCGTCCCCTCGACCGGCCGCAGCAGCTCGAACCACTCGAACCCGTCCGAGTTCTCCACGGCGTGCGCCCGAGACGCGAACCGCTTCTCCAGCGTCTCCCGCTGCTCGGCGGGCACGGTCAGTACGTTGATCTTGACTACGCTCATGGGTCCATCCTGTACCAGGGGTGATCAGAAGGGCGTGAGCGACCAAGACGCCGCCTGTTTTGGTACAGCACGATGAGAGCGGCTGTCGCAGTGATCGGTATGGATCTCCCTCCCGACACCGTGCTCGTCTTCGACCAAGACGAAGACCTGATCGTCTTCGAGTCCTTCGTGCACGGCACGAACTGCCTTGAGGCGATTGACGTGTCGGAGGGTGAATACACGGCGGCGTACACATCGGACGGTCGCTTGTCGGCACTGGACGCTCCCGAAGGCCCGGATGGCTCGGTCGCTCTGGCCACGACCGGCAGAAGCGACCTGGCCGACCTGGAGCGGAGGGTGACCCGCTACTGGCAACGTCACCAGACAGGCCGGCTCCCGCAGGACCCACTGCAGACAGCACACTTCTTGATCGACATCGACATCGACATCGACATCGACATCGACATCGACATCGACATCGACATCGACATCGACAGGGACAAGCAGCCCCGCCAGGGATGGCTCAGCCGGGTCGCCGGCCCGATGTGACGCAACGGTCTGGGAGTTGAGCGGACGTCACCGCTTCATGATCGCTCCACCGGGCAAGGCGGCGGTAGATGATGAGGGCGGCGGATACTGCGACGAACGCGAGGAAGTTCCCGGCTTTGCGTTGGTAGCGGCGGTGCAGCCGTCGGTATCCGGCTTCAAGGACCTGTCCCGCGGAGCACGGGGCATACTGGCCGACGTGCCCTTAGCGCTGCACCACATCGTTTTCGACGCCCACGACCTGCCCGCCCTGGCCCGGTTCTGGGCTGAGGTACTGGGTTGGCGGATCCTGTCCGAGCGGGAGCGGGAGGTCGTGATCGGGCCGGACGAGACCGCACCGGTGGGTATCTGCTTCATGCCGGTGACTGACGGCAAGGCCGTCAAGAACCGCCTGCACCTCGATCTGACGTCCGCCGCGGAGGACCGGGAGGCCGAGATCGAGCGGATCCTCGCACTCGGCGCCCGCAGGGCGGATGTCGGGCAGAGCGGCAACGAGTCATGGACCGTGCTGGCGGATCCGGAGGGGAACGAGTTCTGCGTGGTCCGCCCGAAGCGGACCCTTATCGGCTAGACGAGTGGTTCCAAAGTGATCAGTGATCATAGGCGATCAGTGAGCGGGGGGCCGGTGCGCCGATCAGGTTGTTGTGCCAGATCCCTGCGGACATCGCGAGTACTCTCTGGGTGACACGGACGGCCACGCCTTCGAAGGTCCGTCCGCCGTGTTGTTCCAGGTCAAGCTGGCCCTTGAGAGTATCGTTGACCGACTCAATCAGCTGGCGGACCTTCTTGAGCATCGGCTCCCCGTAGCGCTTCTTCTCTCGCTTGAGCGACGGCCGTAGGAGTTCGATCCCCTGCTCGGCGAGGTCCTTCTCGAACGGCTTGGACGCGAAGCCCTTGTCCGTGATGAGCAGGATGCCCTTACGCCCGGCAATCAGGTCGGCGTCGACTTCGAGCATCGCCGCCAGGACCTCACGTTCGCCGATCTTCGGGTTGGCAAGTGCCCAGATGATCGGCATGCCTGTCGGGGTGCACACCAGGTACAGGCGCAGGCCCCAGAAGAAGCGCGAATGGGAGGCGCAGTAGCCGTAGCCAGCCCAGCCGGCCATGCTCGATCGTTGAACGGTCGGGCGTGACATTCCGCAGGGCACCGGAGTCGAGTCTGCGATCCAGACTGTGTCGGTCCAAAAATCGCTGTCCATGGCAAGCTCCCGGATCATGCGCTTGAGCAGCGGCAACGCGGCCTTCAACCGCTTGTGATAGCCGGACCGTTGGGGCAGATAGGGAAACATGTCGGACAGGTGCTTGCGGGCATAGCGTAACCAGCGGGCCTCGGAGTGGTATCCGAGCAGGGCTTGGGCGACCGCGAGACAGACGAGTTCGGAGTCGCTGAGCAGGGGTGGCCGTCACATCCATCGAGTCCCTCCGATCTCGTCGTCGATCTTCACGTAGTGCGGTCAAGAGGGTGTTCAGATCGGTCGTCACAAACTGATCTTGGACACCCTCCGTGCTTACATGCAGCCAGACTTCGGATCTAACTCGTCTTAGTAGTTGACGATGGGATGGGCTATGGGAATGGTCGAGGAGCTCTGGAAGGCCGGGGAGATGCCGCTCCGCGACGGGCTGTACCGGCCGGACGACACTGGCTTGGAGTTGCATGTTGACGGTCCCGGGGCGTATCACCCGGAGGCTGGGCAGCCGATTCCCTTCCGCATCGGAGGACCCTTCGATGTGGCCCAGGCCATTGAGGAGCACGGCATCGACGAGGTGGACACCTATTTCGACAGCCCACTACCGGACGGATCAGGCTGGATGTCCGGCGGGGGCGGCGGGATGGGCAACATCGGCTACCTCGCCCGCCTCAACGCCGACCGCTCGTTGCAGTGGGTCGCCGTAATGTTCCACTCCAACCCGTTCGTCAGGGTGTACTACGAGGGCATGAGCGCCGTCTTCACCAACGACTGGGGGAACCGGCTGATGCTTGACCTAATGAGCCCCGCTCTTGGCTGACCCTGCCCGTGTCCAAAAGGTAGGACTTCCTTTCACGGTGATTGACCGGAAAGACCTGGACACCTCGCCGTCGTCCAGGCCCAGAACCAACAACCCGACAGGACTTCGGAACTACTCGTCTAGTGGCACATCAGCGCACCCGTTGCGGCCGCAGCAGCTCGAACCACTCGAACCCGTCCGAGTTCTCCACGGCGTGCGCCCGCGAGGCGAACCGCTTCTCCAGCGTCTCCCGCTGCTCGGCGGGAACGGTCAGCACGTTGATCTTCACTACGCTCATGGGCCCATCGCGCACCAGTCGGGACCAACGACTCCGTAAGTCACAGCAGCTTCAAAGATTCACCGAACCCATGTACAACCCTTACTCCTCCGTGCGGGTCTCCTGATCGCTGGACACCATTGACTCCGGCCGTCCGCCGGGAGGCGGGCGGCCCCCGCATGCCGCAGGAGACGACCCGCATGCACACGTTCCCGCGCCTCGCCCTCGCGACGGCCACCGCGGCCGCGCTGACGGGCGGTCTTCTCACGTTCTCCGCCGCCTCGGCGACGGCCGCGGACTCCTTCAAGGTCGCGCGTGCCGACTTCAACGGCGACGGCATCGGAGACATCGCCACCTCCGCGACCACCGCCTACGTCAGCGGTCACAAGGGCGCCGGCCAGGTCGTCGCCCTCTACGGCTCCGCCTCCGGCGTCACCACCGCCAAGCGCACCACCCTCAGCCAGAACAGCGCCGGCGTCCCCGGCACCGCCGAGGCCGGCGACAGCTTCGGCGAGGTTCTGGCGTACGCCGACTTCAACGCCGACGGTTACGACGACCTCGCCGTCAGCTCTCCGGAGGAGAAGGTCGGCACCGACACCGACGGCGGAACCGTCACCCTCCTGTGGGGCTCCAAGAGCGGCCTCACCGGCAAGGGCGTCGACATCAAGGACCCGTCGCCGAGCAGCCACGACTACTGGGGGCTGCAGCTCGCCGCCGGCGACTTCGACGGCGACGGCAAGGCGGACCTCGCCGTCGGCAGCTCCGCCGCCACCCTTTGGGTGTTCAAGGGCGGCTTCTCCGCCGGCGGCACGCCCGGCGGCCGCTACACCGTCAAACCGCCGATCGAGCCGGGCACCAGCTCCTACCCGTACGGCCCGATGAAGCTCACCGCCGGTGACGTCAACGGCGACGGCCGTACCGACCTCGTGGTCGACGGGTACGAGACGAAGACCAGCAACCACTGGAACACCAACTACTGGCTGCCGGGCAGCTCCAAGGGCGTGACCGCCACCGGCGCCAAGGCGCTTAAGAGCGGCATCGTCACCGGCGTCGGCGACATCAACGGCGACGGCTTCGGCGACATCGTCAGCGGCGCATCCTGGGACGCCAGCAGTGGCGGGACCGTCTTCCCGGACGCCGCCACCGGCGGCCGGGTGGCCATCACCTACGGCAGCGCCTCCGGCCCGGCCAAGGCCACCATGTTCAACCAGAACTCCTCCAACGTCCCCGGCACCTCCGAGAAGGGTGACGGTTTCGGCTGGGAGATCGACCTCGGTGACGTCAACGGCGACGGCTACGCCGACCTGGTCGTCTCCACCCCGAACGAGGACATCGGCAAGAACACCAACACCGGCCAGGTCACAATCCTCTACGGCTCGAAGACCGGGATCAACATCGCCTCCGGCGCCCAGTCCTTCGCGCAGAGCACGGCCGGCGTCCCCGGCGACGACGAGAAGAACGACCTCTTCGGCGCCGACGTCAAGCTCGACGACGTCACCGGCGACGGCAGGGCCGACCTGCTCGTCGGCTCGTACGAGAACGCCGGCGACGGCGCGGTCACCTACCTGCCGTCCAACGGCTCGAAGATCACCACGACCGGTTCCCGGACCCTGGCCGCGAGCAAGCTGGGCGTCTCGACGACCGGCACCCCGCAGCTCGGCGCGATGTTCTCCGACTGACCCGCAGGCCGGAAAAGCCTCTCCGGACGGCGTACCGGCAGGCCCGTCGACCGTACGACCACGGGCCTGCCCGGTCCCGCGTCTGCTCCTGCTCCCGCTCCCGCACAAAATCCGCCCTGCCGCCAGCACCGCCTCCGCGTACCCGCGTACCCGCGTTACCTCCGGCACCCATGCCGCCGATCTCAGGAGCTCCCACCCCGTGAACGGACATCACCGCCACCGCCTCGCCCTCGCGACGCTCACCGCAGCCGCGCTGACCGGCGGTCTGCTGACCCTCTCGGCCCCCGTCGCGTCCGCCGCCACGGCTCACGCCTACAAGGCCGACTTCAACCACGACGGCTACGGCGACGTCGCCTTCGCCGCCCCCTACGCCAAGGTCGGCGGCAAGAGCATGGCCGGGTACGTCGCCGTCGTCTACGGCAGCGCCTCCGGACTCAACCCCGCCAAGCGCACGATCGTCAGCCAGAACACCGCCGGTGTCCCCGGCACCGCCGAGACCGAGGACTTCTTCGGCAGAGCGCTCGCCGTGGCCGACTTCAACAAGGACGGCTACACCGACCTCGCCGTCGGCACGCCCGGCGAGGACAACGGCAGTGACACCGAAGGCGGTTCGGTCACGATCCTGTGGGGTTCGGCGAGCGGCCTGAAGAACGGTACGACGGTCAAGGACCCCTCAGCGGCCAAGCACGAGGCCTGGGGCTCGGTACTGGCCGCCGGTGACTTCAACGGCGACGGCAAGGCCGACCTGGCGTCCGGCACGGCGGCGTCGTACGCCTACATCGTCAAGGGCGGCTTCACCAAGTCCGGCACCACCGGCGGCACCCAGAAGGTCCCCACCCCGGACAAGACGAAGTACGGTATCGACGCGCTCGCCGCGGGCGACACCAACGGCGACAAGAAGGCCGACCTCGTCCTCACCTACCGCACCGCGCTCACCTCGGACCCGTCGGGCAGCTGGTCCAAGGGCGCCGCCTACCTCGGTGCGTCCAACGGCGTGGTCGCGACCCAGCCGCGCCCGCTGAACGGCGGCACCTCCCTCGCCCTCGGCGACATCAACGGCGACGGCTACGACGAGATCGCCATCGGCAACGTCCTCTCGAAGGACGACGACCACACCGGCACCCTCGGCGGCCAGGTCGTCGTCATCCGCGGCAGCAAGGGCGGTCCGGTCAACGGCGACGCCCCCATGGCCGAGCTCACCCAGTCCGCCACGGGCGTCCCCGGCACCGACAAGGCCGGCGACGGCTTCGGCGGCGCCGTCTCCATCGGTGACACCAACGGCGACGGCTACGGCGACCTGGCCATCGGCGTCGTCTTCAAGGACATCGGCGCGGCCGAGGACACCGGCCTCGTCGTGCTGATGAACGGCTCGGCAGGCGGCGTCTCCCGTACCGGCGCCCGTACGATCTCCCAGAACACCCCCGGTGTCGCCGGCGCCGCCGAGTCCATGGACTACTTCGGCTCGGACCTCGTGCTCTCGGACGTCACCAAGGACGGCAAGGCGGACCTGACCGTCGGGGCCTCCTTCGAGGACGAGGGTGTCGGCGCGGTCACCGCCCTGCGCGGCAGCGCCTCCGGTATCACCGCCACGGGTGCCAAGTCCTTCGGCCCGGGCACCTTCGGGCTCTCCCGTACGTACGGCGCGTTCGGAACAGGCCTCACCGGCTGACCCACCGCCACCAGGCCACGCCTCGGCACCTCGCCACTTCACCACCTCACGGGGAAGTCCATGTCCAAGCGCACCACCCTGCTCCTCGCCACGGCCCTCACCACGGGCCTCCTCACCGCCCTGCCCGCCGCCACCGCCTCCGCCGCCCCCTCGGGCCTGGCCGGCGACTTCAACGGCGACGGCTACCGCGACCTCGCGATCGCCGCGCCCGTCGCCAAGATCTCCGGCAAGTCCGGCGCCGGTTACGTGGCGGTCGTCTACGGCACCAAGAACGGCCTCGACACCACCAAGCGCCAGGTCATCAGCCAGGCCACCACCGGCGTCCCCGGCAACCCGGCCTCCGGCGACTACTTCGGCGACCGGCTCACCACCGGCGACCTCGACGGCGACGGCTACACCGACCTGGTCGTAGGCGTCCACAGCGAGCGGATCGGCACCACCGACTCCTACGGCAACGTGACCGTGCTCTGGGGCGGCGCGAGCGGCCTCAAGGGCGCCAGCAACCTCTCCTCACCGATGCCGAGGTACCGCAGCGAACTCGGCTGGGCGCTGGCGGCCGGCGACTTCGACGGCGACGGCCACACCGACCTGGCCGTCGGCAACAACGCCACGCCGTCCCTGAACATCTTCCGCGGCCCCTTCACCCGCAAGGGCAAGGCGGCCTCCCTGACCGGCATCGACACGATCGCCCAGACCACGATCTACGCCGACAAGCTGATCTCGGGCGACGTCAACGGCGACGGGAAGACCGACCTGCTGGTCATGGGCCAGGAGGAGACCGCCTCCGGCGACTACCGCACCCGCAGCGTCCTGTACACCGGGACCAGCGGTGGTCCGAAGCTGGGCAAGAGGCTTGCGGGCGGCTACGACGCGGTCATCGCCGACGTCGACAAGGACGGCTACGGCGACATCGTCACCGGCAACTTCATGGAGAAGTCGGCCAGCGAGCCGAACGGCGGCCTCGGCGGGGCGGTCACGGTGACGTACGGCGCGGCCGGCGGCCTCAGCAGCCGTACGCCCGTCAGGATCACCCAGGACACCGCGGGCGTCCCGGAGAAGGGCGAGAAGGGCGACGGCTTCGGCTGGAGCCTGTCCGCCGGGGACGTCAACGGCGACGGGTACCCGGACATTGCCGTCGGCGCCCAGGACGAGACCCTCGGCGCGGCGCGCAAGGCGGGCACGGTCACCGTCCTGCGCGGCTCCGCCTCCGGACTGACCGGCGGCGGTGCCAAGGTCTTCTCCCAGAACACGGCGGGCGTCCCCGGCACCGCGGAGACCCTCGACTACTTCGGCACGGCCGTCCGCCTCGTCGACGCGAACGGCGACGGGCGGGCCGAACTCGTCGCTTCCGCCTCGAACGAGGACAAGGGCACAGGCGCCGTCTGGCTCTTCAAGTCCACCACCGCCGGCGTCACGGCGGGCGGCTCCAAGACCTTCACCGGCACCACCCTGGGCGGACCGTCGGGAACCGCCTACTTCGGCGACCTACTGGAGGGCTGACATGCGTATGCGTACGGCGGCGACCCTCGCCGCCCTCCTCACCGCCGGCCTCGTCCCGCTGGCCGGCCCGGCCTCGGCCGCACCCGCCAAGTACGCCGGCGACTTCAACGGCGACGGCTACCGCGACCTCGCCACCGCCGCCGCGGGCGCCACGGTCGGCGGCAGGACCGACGCCGGCGCGGTCGTCGTCACCTACGGGTCCAAGTCCGGGATCAAGGCATCGAACCGCACGGTCGTCACCCAGAACTCGGCAGGCGTCCCCGGCACCGCCGAGAAGGGCGACGAGTTCGGCTCGGCGCTCGCCTTCGGCGACCTGAACCGGGACGGCTACGCCGACCTGGTCGTCGGGTCCCAGGGCGAGGACGGCAAGGCCGGTTCGGTGACGATCGTCTGGGGGAGCAGGAAGGGCCTGACCGGGGGCCGTATCGTCGCCGACCCGGCCCGCTCCTCCCACCACCGCTTCGGCATGTCCCTGGCGGTCGGCGACTTCACCGCGGACGGCCGCGCCGACCTGGCCGTCGGCAGCACCGGCGCCGACGTGCAGATCTTCCGGGGCGGCTTCACCAAGACCGCCGGGCCCGCGTCCCGCACCTGGGTGGTGCCCTCGTTCCGCACCGGCGACTCCTACGGCGTCCGGTCCCTGGCCGCCGGCGACATCAACGGCAACGGCGTCGACGACCTCGTCGTCAGCGGGACGATCGTGGGGGAGTCCGACGAACCCTTCGACGGCCAGGTGGTGTACCTGGGCGCGGACTCCCGGCCGAAGGCCCAGCGGACGCTGGTCACCGACGGCCGGCAGCCGGTCGTCGTCGGCGACGTCAACGGCGACGGCTACGACGACGTCATCACCGCCAGAGTCCTGGTCTACGGCTCGCAGGTCGGACCCGGCGAGGTCATCGCGTACCTCGGCGGCCCGCACGGCATCAGCCCCACCCCGCAGGCGGCGATCACCCAGGACAGCCCGGGCGTCCCCGGCGCCACCCGGGCCCAGGGCACCAGCTCGTTCGGCGACTCGCTCGCCGTCGGTGACGCCGACGGCGACGGCTACGACGACGTCGCGGTCGGCACGCCCTACGAGACGGTCACCACGGCCTCGCAGACCGGCACGGTCACCCTGCTGCGCGGCTCCGCGGCCGGGCTGACGGGGGTCGGCTCGACGAGGTACACCCAGAACACCCCGGGCATCCCCGACCTGAACGAGGACGACGACTTCTTCGGCTCCGCCGTCCACCTGGCCGACCTCGACGGCGACCGCAAGGCCGACCTGGCGGTCGGCGCCCGGCACGAGAACGGCGGACAGGGCGCGGCATGGACCCTGCCCGGCTCCGCCACGGGCCCGACGACGGCCGGCGCGGTGTCCTTCCACGCCACGTCGGTGGGCGTGTCGGGGACGTCGGCGCAGCTGGGTTCCCTGTTCGGGCAGTGAGCGACGGCGATCGGCAGGCTCCTGAGGGTTCCCCTTAGGGGATGTCACAGCTCTGCCGCAATGGCGGGCTCGGGTGCCCGAGCCCGCCACACGGATCTCCGGGACCAGGTACGTTCGATGACGTGGCTGGATTCAGGAACGGACGCGGAGGCCGGGACGACCGTGCCCCGCACACGCGACCGCAACAACCCGCGTACGGGCAGCAGGCGCCGCCCCAGAGCTTCGGCGGGCAGCCGGCGGGACCGTCGTACGGGTACCCGTCGGCTCCGCAGCCGTACCCGCAGAACGGCGGGGGCGGCGGCTGGCCGCAGGGCCGCGGCGGCTACCCGGGGCAGGGGCAGGGACAGCCCGGCGGCGACGGCCCGGAGTACTTCGGCGACGACAACGGCTACGGCGGTCACGGCGGCCGGGCCGCCGGTGCTCCGGACCCGTACGCGGCCGACAATCCGGGCCACACCCAGGCGTTCTCGGTCGACGAGGCCGACGGCTACACGCGGGGCGCGACCTACCACGCCGGCTCGGCGGCGCCGTCCGGCCCGATCGGCCCGCGCCTGCACTGGAAGGACCTGCTGAAGGGGATCGTGCTCGCCCCGAACCAGACGTTCCTCCAGATGCGGGACTACGCGATGTGGGGCCCCGCCCTCATAGTGACCTTCCTCTACGGCCTGCTCGCGGTCTTCGGCTTCGACGGTGCCCGCTCGGACGCGATAAGCGCCACCCTCACCAACGCCGTCCCGATCGTGCTGACGACGGCGATTGCGATGGTGCTCTCCTCCTTCGTGCTGGGCGTGGTGACCCACACCCTGGCCCGCCAGCTGGGCGGCGACGGGGCCTGGCAGCCGACGGTCGGCCTGTCGATGCTGATCACGTCGATCACCGACGCCCCCCGTCTGCTCTTCGCCATGTTCTTCGGCGGCGACGCGGGCTTCGTGCAGATCCTCGGCTGGGCCACCTGGATCGCGGCGGGCGCCCTGCTCACCCTCATGGTCGGCAAGTCCCACGACCTGCCCTGGCCGAAGGCCCTGGGCGCGTCGGCGATCCAGCTGATCGCCCTGCTGTCGATCGTGAAGCTGGGCACGTTCTAGCCCCACCCGCATCCGCACAGAAGAAGGGCCCCCGGCTGCCACGCCGGGGGCCCTTCTCACGCACGTCGCACGTCAGGCATCGAGTACCTGCCCACCCCGCCTCACCACGGGCGGCTCGACGCTCCACGGGAAGTTGATCCAGTCGTCGGTCCGCTTCCACACGTACTCGCACTTCACGAGGGAGTGGGACTTCTCGTAGATCACCGCGGAGCGGACCTCGGCGACGGTGTCCAGGCAGAAGTCGCGGACCAGCTTCAGCGTCTTGCCGGTGTCGGCGACGTCGTCGGTGATCAGCACCTTCTTCTCGCTGAAGTCGATGACGTTGGGGACGGGCGCGAGCATGACCGGCATCTCGAGAGTCGTCCCCACCCCCGTGTAGAACTCCACGTTGACCAGATGCAGGTTCTTGCAGTCGAGGGCGTAGGCGAGCCCGCCTGCGACGAACACGCCACCGCGGGCGATGCTCAGCACTATGTCGGGCTCGAAGCCGTCGTCGGCGATGGTCTGCGCGAGCTCGCGCACGGCGACGCCGAACCCTTCGTAGGTGAGGTTCTCCCGTACGTCACTGCTCATGGCCGGCCCCTCACACCTGCGTCCGATGGAAATTGAGGTAGGAGCGGGAGGCGGTGGGCCCGCGCTGCCCCTGGTAACGGGAGCCGTAGCGCTCGCTGCCGTAGGGGTGCTCGGTGGGGGAGGAGAGCCGGAACATGCACAGCTGCCCGATCTTCATGCCCGGCCACAGCTTGATGGGGAGGGTCGCGAGGTTGGACAGCTCAAGGGTCACGTGCCCGCTGAACCCCGGGTCGATGAACCCGGCGGTGGAGTGTGTGACCAGCCCGAGCCGTCCCAGCGAGGACTTCCCCTCCAGCCGGGACGCGAGATCGTCGGGGAGCGAGATGACCTCGTACGTCGACGCGAGGACGAACTCCCCGGGGTGGAGGATGAAGGGTTCGTCGCCTTCCGGCTCGACCAGCCGCGTCAGGTCCGACTGCTCGACGGAGGGGTCGATGTGCGGGTACCGGTGGTTCTCGAACACCCGGAACAAGCGGTCCAGCCGCACGTCGATGCTCGACGGCTGCACCATGGATTCGTCGTAGGGATCGATCCGTACCCGCCCGGCGTCGATCTCGGCCCGGATGTCCTTGTCTGAGAGAAGCACGCCCCGAGGATACGCAAGGCGCGCGGACCCACGACAATCGTGACAGTCCACGCGCCCGTGTTACTGCGGTCGACTACTGCTGCTGCTTCTCAAGAGTGACCGGCACGACGCTGCGCAGCCGGGCGCACTTGGGACACCGGACGAGCCGACCGGGGCCGAGCCGCTCGGCCTGCTGCATCGGGAACGAAGTGGTGCTGAACACGTGCCCTTCGGCACAGCGGACGACGGTGCGTTCCATCAAGTCCCTTGAATCCCTTCCCCAGGAGCCGCGTCGGGCTTACTGCCGTGACGACGGAAAGCCACATTACGGGATCAAAGAGACGGCTCTCCAGGCGGCACTCCGGCACACCCGGCCCCTCTCCCACGCGCCCACCGTACGCCCCAACTCCGGCCGCCCGCACCCGGATCCCACCCCCGACCCACCCCCGAAACGCACGCGAACCCCAAGGCCTGAGCGCCGGGGGTTCACGATGAGGTACAGTGAGCGAGCGTTCGGACACCGACTTCGGTCGCCGTCTTACGCGGGTGTAGTTTAATGGTAGAACATCAGCTTCCCAAGCTGAGAGCGCGAGTTCGATTCTCGTCACCCGCTCCATGCGAAACCCCCAGGTCAGTGGCCTGGGGGTTGTTTGTTGTCTAGTCCAATCCAGGGTAGGCGTCCCTGCATGTCCTAGGTTCAGGCATGTGGGCCGCCCGAGGGTGCTCAGGTGTCACTCCAAGCCGCTCGAGGACGACCATCAGGCGCAAGGGCCTACTCCCTGCTGAGCAGGGAAGCGCAGGTCACCAAGATCCCCGACAAGACCCGGGACAAGAAGAGGCAACCCCTAATGATCAGGCCCCCTGCCCGCGAGGACCCGCGGGCAGGGGGCCTGTCGCCGTGGACGCCGATCGGCGGTCAGGCTGCCGGTATCGGCGATCCCGCGATGAGGAAGTCCCGCGATCTGACGATCAGAAGGAGACAGTGACGCCGACCTGGTGGTACTGGCTGACGGTGTCCAGGACCCCGTCCTTGACCGCGCCGAACTGAGCCACGAGGTCCGAGCTGCTGATCGCCGTGGGGCCGGCGGCGATGCCGACCTGCGGGCTCAGGCCGCCGGAAACGGTGTCGAGTTCGGCGTCGGAGATTTCAAGGGTCTGAACCTGGGGAGCGGAGTTCATGATGAAACTGCCCTTCGTATGGATGTTCCACAAGGGGGAGCGGCCAAGCTGGGGATAGCCGGTGGGCCGCGACCGCAGGCCCGCGCCATCCGTTTCCGGACGCCTTGGCGCGATCCCGGCGGTGCGCAGGATCAAATCACGGAGCCTGCCCGGCATCCAGTCGCTCACTGCTCCCAGCGGGGCAGTTGAAGCAGTCGACTACTCATCCATGGGCGCATGCACACGAATTGAGGGCAGCTTCTCTACATGGAGCCCCGCATAGGAAACCGACAGCTATTGCCACGGCAGTTCCGACCAGGACAACTCCGCACCAATTGAATGCACCCGTGCCGCAGTTGCGCATTCGCTGTGGAGATTCGGCCACGTATGCATCCGTGCGCCCTTCAGTACCTTGTTCACCGCGTTCCGCGGCGGGTCGGTACGACGAGGCCCGCGCCCACGCCGAACAGGCGCTGGCGCTGGCCCGCGACCGCTCGTTCCGCGTGGTGGAGGGCCAGGCCCTGACAGCCCTGTGCGCGACGTTCCCGACGTAAGCAGAACATGTTCTCCGGCCCAGAGCGGTAGGCGCGGAAGACCGCGTACTGGCGTTGAGTATGCGTGGGGGCTCTCGCGGGGACTGCGCCACCGGTTGCGCACGTAACAGCGGCCGCACTCGCCGTACCCGGCCTCCGCCTGGGGCGTCCTTCCGAGGGCGTGACGGCACTGCCGAACCGCTTGGCCCGAAGCCGTGCCCAATCCGTGCCCGTAAGGGAGGACAACCACGGTCGACAGGGGCGCGAGACGGGCCTCGCGGCGCCGCACATGCAAGACATCTAAGCAGGTCAAGGCCATGGAGACCGCACAAGCGCCGTCGCTTCCCAAGCTGAGAGCGCGAGTTCGATTCTCGTCACCCGCTCCAGCAGGAACCCCCAGGTCGTGGACCCGGGGGTTCTTTGTTGTCCAGGCCAGTGGGCGGGGGCCGGGCAGGCCGCCGGCATCGAGGACGTCGAGGCGCACGCCGCAGCCGACTGACCCCACGATTCAGGGGTCCGCCAGACCCGGGCAGGCGGCATGCAGAACGCGCTGCCGGCTGACCGACCCCGGGCAGCGCAGGAGAGCGGGGCAGCGGCCGGCTCAGACGACCGCTGCCCCGCCGTCCTCCGTCGCTGTGGGGTCCGCGTCAGGACGGTCGCAGGATGATCCCTGGTGGGTGAGGGCGGCGAAGCAGCGGTGGCCGCTCGTCCACTGGTCGGTGACGGTGAGGGCGAGCCCGGCGGCGATCCTGCGGAGCGCTGGTCGTCCCAGTCGGGCCCAGGGAAAGTACGGCCCCGCCTGGCCCTGGACGTTCTCGAACCGGGCGGTGCACTGCTCTTGCACGTCCTGGGGGTCGACCTCGACGACGAGGCATCCAGTGGGGGCGATGAGGCCGGCGCAGCGGCGCAGCAGGCCACGCGGGTCGCCTCCGATGCCGATGTTGCCGTCGATGAGCAGCACCGTCTGCCAGCCTTTCTCGGCCGGTAGCCGGTCGAAGACAGATGCCCGAAGTGCGAGCCCGCCCAGGGCGGTGGTCAGTGCGACCGCGCGAGGTGTGATGTCGACCCCGAAGGCGAAGACTCCCTGGCTCAGGAGTGCTCTGCACATGCGGCCCGGGCCGCAGCCGATGTCGAGGACGGGGCCGGCGCAGCGCTCCAGGACGGTGCTGTCGGCCGCCGTGGGCTGTTCGTGCCAGCGGTGGACCGGCATCCGGATGCGGCGCCCGTCGTCCAGCCGTAGGTAGACCGGTCCGCGGCCGGGTCGCAGGGCGAGCGCGTAGGGGTCCTCGTCGGGGTCCTCGTCGGCGTCGTACAGCTCGTCCTCGTCCGTTGTCATGGTGCTGCGCCATCCCCGGCAGGGGGCAGGCTCCCGTCGCTGCCGCCGGGCCGGCGCACGCGGCGCAGTCTCACCGCGAAGGCGACCGCGGAGGCCGCGAAGAGCACGCCGGTGATCGCCAGCCATCGGCCGAGGTAGACGCTGTAGGACAGGCCCGTGTCACCGGGGTAGGGGACTGCCAGACGGAGGATGAGAGGGAACCAGACCAGCAGGAGCAGACCGGACAGGAAGGCGGGGACGCGCAGGTGGTTGATCCATGGCGCCGTCGGCCTGTCGGAGGCATCGGCTCGGTGCCGTAGTACGGAGAGGGCCGACAGGTCGGACAGCGAGTACAGGGGCAGCAGGATCAGGTCGTGGAGGACGGCCGCCCCGACGAACCAGATCGCCACCCCCCACGGCTGGACGGCGAACATGCGCACCATGGCGTAGCCGGTGAGGGCGAACGAGGCGATCAGGACGAGCAGGTGCAGGGGTCCGGAGCCGTACCAGCGGCCGAATCGTGCCATGGTCACGCCCTGAAGGTGAGCCGGTGGACCCACTTGGTGTTGTTCACGCCGGGGTTGGCCGGGACGATGATGCGGGCCGGGTAGCCGTGGTCGAGCGAGAGGTCCGCGCCGTTGACGCGGAGGGCGAGCAGCCCTCGGGGGTCGCGGATCTGGTTGCCGCGCAGCACCACCCTGGTGAAGGGGCCTGGCGGTTGGATCGACTGGACCAGGACGCTTCCCGCACCGGGCAGGCCGGCCAGAGCGGCGAGGTCGGCCAGCCGAAGGCCGCTCCAGTGCTGGTCCTCGGTGGACCATCCCTCCACGCAGGCGATCGGCAGTGCGGCGGCGTGCTGGGGCATCGCCAGGAGCTGCTCGCGGGTGAAGACCTGTGGTGCTCCGCGTCCGTGGACCTCCAGCCGCCAGGTGGGGCCGACGAGCGCGGGGGTGATGCCGACCTTCGCCGCCGTCTTGTTGATCTGGAAGGCGTTCGGGCCGCTGCCGGGGTTGCGGTTGTGCGGTGCGAGCAGTGCGGTGGCGCGCAGCCGGCCGCCGATGCTCTGTCCGGCGGTCACGACGAGGAGGAGCAACGATCCCGCGCCCACCATGCCGAGCGCGCCGCGGCGGGTCATCGTCGGTGCGGCGGGGGCGGCCGCCACCAGGCCGTCGGGATCGGGTGGTTCGGGCACGGTGTGGGCGAGGTCGGTGCGCAGTTCGGTACGCAGGCTGCGCGAGCGCAGGGCCCGGGTCATCCGGCCGAGTCTGAGGCCCACGTGGACGACGAAGGCGGCGATGAACACCCATGCGCCGTAGAAATGGAGGCGGTAGAACGAGCCCGGGAAGACGTAGTAGAGCTGGATGTTCAGGATTCCGGTGACGAATTCGAAGATGACGCCGCCGACCAGCATCAGCAGGGACAAGCGCTCCAGGCCGTGGGCGACGGAGCGTACCGGCAGCCATTCGAAGAGCTTCGGGATCACCGACCACAACTTGGCCAGCAGCACCGGTACAAGGACCACGCCCAGTGTCACGTGCACGCCCTGGAGCAGCCGGTAGAGCCAGTAGGGATGCGTGGGCCAGCTGAAGAGGTAGAAGCCCAGGATGCCCTTGTCGGGGGTCTCGTCGTTGAGGGGGCTCAGCCCGGGGTTGTAGGCGGCGTAGGAGAGCAGTCCGGTGATGAACAGCAGCGGAATGCCGACCAGGAGGACCAGGCCGAATAGAGAGGTCAGCCAGGGCCCGCGGATCGGACTGCGCCAGAATCCGGGGCGGAACGGACCCGGCGGCGGGGGAAGCTGCCCGACACGCTCTGCCGTTCCGCGAATCCGACCGCGGCCCGCGGCCGCGGCGGCAGCCACAGTGCCGCGTGCGCGCTTCAGCCGTTTCAGCGCCGACGTCTCTTCCGGTCTCGGGTGTCGCGACCCGCCGGTCGGGGCCGGACCCGACGGCCGTCCGCCACCTGCCATCGGCCGTCTCCTCCGGTCTTCGAGCCGTGCTCACAAGTGGACGGCCCTCAATGCGGCGACCTGTTCCGGATGGACAGGACACCCTCAAGCTGGCACAGGTCAGGTGGGCTGTCCGGGCCCGAGGTGCAAGCGGGTGTCAGTCTCCAGCCGAACGGCGGAACCACTGCCTCGGTGATCTCCAGGTCCCCGTGCCCTGTGGCCACGCCACCCTCATCAGGGGTAGTGCGTTCTTCGACGACAGAGGGGCAGTGGCCGATGGATCTTCACCACCTCTGCCGAACCCGCTGACATCCTCACGGTTCTCGAGGCGCTGGGCCGACGATGCGGCACCGTGCCACGCGCGGTGGCGGAGACGGACGCTGCTTCCGGGCTGCGCACGGCTGCTCCGGCCACTGGTGTCCCTACCGGTGTTCGGGGTTCTCGTAGTCGTGGCGGCAGCCGGCGTCCCAGGCGGTGCGCTGGTTGCCGTAGGCGGGGATGCCTCCGAGATCCTTCAGCGCACGTGCCAGGTGCAGCAGGTTCCAGGTCATGAAGGTGGTGTTGCGGTTGGTGAAGTCGTTCTCCGGGCCGCCGGAGCCGGGGTCGAGGTAGGAGGGCCCGGGGCCCGCCTCGCCGATCCAGCCGGCGTCCGCCTGGGGAGGGAGGGTGTAGCCCAGGTGCTGGAGGCTGTAGAGGACGTTCATGGCGCAGTGCTTGACGCCGTCCTCGTTGCCGGTGATCAGGCAGCCGCCGACCCGGCCGTAATAGGCGTACTGGCCTGCTTCGTTGAGCAGGCTGGAGCAGGCGTAGAGGCGTTCGATCACCTGCTTCATCACGGAGCTGTTGTCGCCGAGCCAGATGGGGCCTGCCAGTACGAGGATGTCGGCCGCCATGACCTGCCGGTACAGGTCGGGCCAGGCGTCCGTCTCCCAGCCGTGCTCCCGCATGTCCGGCCAGACCCCGGTGGCGATGTCGTGGTCCACCGCTCGCACCACGTCGACCTGTACCCCTTGTGCGTCCAGGATGGCGGTGCTGCGGTCGATCAGCCCCTGGGTGTTGCTGGTCTCCGGCGAACGCTTGAGGGTGCAGTTGACCACCAGCGCGCGCAGGTCGTCGTACCGGGCCGGTGGCACGTCGGTGGTGGGCGACGAAGCGGTCACTCGTTCCTCCTGCAAGGCCTTGCCATCACGTGGTGCGTGGCAAGTCGTCCATGTCCGACGTCCAGCGTGCGAGTCACCCACGTCACGTGCCACAGCGGTGCCTCCGAATGGCCTCCATGGCGCTCGACCGCTTCCTGGAGATCCTGTACCCGTGACAGAACCCAGTAGCGCCCCGCGACCGACCGGACGCCGCCCCGCCTGGCTGACCCGCAACGTGAAGGTGCTGTGCGGGGTGTCCTTTCTCCAGGACGCGGCCAGCGAACTCCTCTATCCGATCCTGCCGATCTTCCTGACCGTGGTGCTCGGCGCGCCGCCCGTCGCGGTCGGCGCGATCGAGGGGGCGGCCGAGGGGGCCGCCTCGATCACCAAGGTGGCCGCCGGGCGCCTGGCCGACCGGTTCGCCCGGCGTCCGCTGATCGGTGCGGGATACGGCCTGGCCGCGGTCGGCAAGCTGCTCATCGCGCTCGCGACCGCCTGGCCGCTGGTCCTCGTCGCCAGGGTCACCGACCGGCTCGGCAAGGGCATGCGCGGGGCGCCGCGCGACGCCCTGCTCGTCGAGGGCGTTCCGAACGGACAGCGCGGCAAGGTGTTCGGGCTGCACCGGGCCGCCGACACCGCCGGCGCGGTGGTCGGCCCGCTCGTCGGGCTGGTCCTGTACGAGGCGCTCGACCACCGGCTGCGCCCGCTGTTCTGGATCGCCGTGATCCCCGCCCTCGCGTCGGTCGCGCTGGTCGCCGCCGTCCGCGACCCCCGAGCCATAGGGGCGGGCGGCTCCTCGACGCGGGCCGCCCGCACGCCCTGGCGGTCCCTGCCCCGCCCCTACTGGCGGGTCCTCGGGGTGCTGCTCGCCTTCAACCTCGTCAACTTCCCCGACGCACTGCTGCTGTTGCGCGCTCACGACCTGGGCCTCTCGACGGCCGGGGTGGTGGGCGCGTACGCGGTCTACAACCTCGTCTACGCCGCCCTGTCCTACCCCGCGGGGGCGCTGTCCGACCGACTGCCGCGCCCGCTGGTCTTCGCCGCCGGTCTGGTCTTCTTCGCGATCGGCTACCTGGGCCTCGGTCTGGTCCACAGCCCCTGGTCGGTGTTCGTGGTGCTGCCGCTCTACGGCGGTTTCGCGGCCTGCACCGACGGCGTCGGCAAGGCCTGGATCTCCACGCTCGTCCCCGATCACCAGCAGGGCACCGCGCAGGGCCTCTACCAGGGCGCCACCGGCGCCGCCGTCCTGCTCGCGGGCGTGTGGGCCGGGCTCTCCTGGGGCGCCGACGGCCACCTCCCGCTGCTGGTCTCCGGTGGCATCGCGCTGGTCCTCGCCGGTGTGCTGCCGGTCATTGTCCGTGTGCGGACCGCGGCCCTCTGACCCGGAGTCCCCGATGAAGGCGCGACGAGCCGGTCGGCTTCCGGCCATCTGTAGTGACAGGTTCTGGTCAAGGACTGTCCAAGTGCCGGACGGTTCCCGCCGCCGGTGGTCGGGTCGTCCCCGACGGCTGTACCCGTTCCCGTTGGGGAGGACCTGGTGTCAGCACCAACCCGTAAGAGACGTTGGTTCACGATCTGCGCCATCACCGCATCCGCCGCACTCGTGGCGATACCCGCCGGTGCCGCGCCCGGCCCGGGCGGCACCCCTTTCGGGGTTCGCGCACTCGCCCGACTCGCGGCAGAACGGGGGCAGTCGGCGGGTGCCGTCAGCCCCAGGGTGAAGGCCGAGGACGACGGCGGTGACGACGGCAACGAGGCCGACGAGATAGCCGAGGGTGCGGACCAGTATGCCGAGGCCCGCACCTCACCCGGCGTCGTCGCACCGGGCGCGTACGGAGCCGCCTGGACGAGCCTGACCAACCTGCCGAGTACCGGCGGCAGTTGGCGCAACATCACCAACCTGCCGTACAACTCCGACGACTCGCGCTACCGCGACTACGACTCCAACTCCAGCGGTGGCTCGGGCAATGTCACCGGCCGGATGGCCGCGATGGCCGCCGATGACGACGGGTACGTGTACGCGGGCAGCGCGGGCGGCGGAGTGTGGCGGTCCCGGTCCGGGGGCGGGCACTGGCAGCCCATCAGCGACAGGCTGTCCTCGCAGTCCACCGGCGCGCTCGCCCTCGACGGCGGCGGGCGGCTGTGGCTGGGCACCGGCGAGGCGACGACCAACGCGGACGCGTACCTCGGCAGCGGCGTCTACGTCCTGTCCGACCCCCGCCATGGCACCTTCTCCGCCCGCAGCCGGGTCGGCGGCGACGAGCTGGAGTCCACCACCATCCACGAGCTGCGCTTCGGCGGCGGCAAGGTGTGGGCGGCGACCAGCGAGGGCGTGTGGAGCCACTCCACGAGGACGCTCAGCGGCGCCTGGAAGTTGGAGTTCGCGCCCAACCCCGACTACCTGCCGGGCGGTTCCCTCGCGAACGACGATTCGGCCGCGTACAAGAACATCGCCAACGACATCGCGATCGACCCGAAGGACCCCTCCAAGGTGGTCCTTGCGGTCGGCTGGCGCAGCGGTGATGACTACAACGGCTTCTACACCAAGGGCTCCGACGGCACCTGGTCGCGGATCACCAGCGGGCTGGGCGACCTGCCCGCCGACGCGGACGACGTCGGCAACGTCACCTTCGCCCGCTCCGCCGACGGCTCGCGTTACTACGCCATCGACCAGTCCCCGGAACAGCTGAACACCAACCCGGACAGCGGTCTGGAGGGCATCTACGTCTCCAAGTCCGGGTCCCCCACCGGCCCCTGGACGAAGATCGCCGACTACCAGGGCCTGGCAGCCGACGGTTCGGCGCTCACCTCCAGCGGCTACATGCCGGGCGTGCAGGCCTGGTACAACCAGTTCCTGGCCGTCGACCCGGCGAACGCGGAACACGTCTACGCCGGCCTCGAAGAGGTCTACGAGACCAAGGACGGCGGCACCAGCTGGTCGACCGTCGGCCCGTACTGGAACTTCGGCTTCCCCTGCTGGAGCATCGACCCGTCCAAGCAGACGGGCGACTGCAGTCAAACCACCCACTCCGACCAGCACGGCGTCGCGATCGGCAGCTACCACGGCAAGAGCTTCGTCTACGTCGGCAACGACGGCGGCGTCTACAAGCGCCCGCTCAACGGCTCCCAGGACGCCTCCGGGCACGCCACCGACTGGACCTCGCTCAACGACGGCACCATCGACACCCTCCAGTACTACTCGGTGGGCGTCGGCAAGGACCTGACCTACGGCGGCGTCTCCGTCACCGGCGGCCTGCAGGACAACGGCCAGTCGATCCTGCGCAGCAACGACAAGGTCATGGGCTCCGACTTCGGCGGCGACGGCGGCGACACCCTCACCGACCCGGCCAACGGCTGCGACCTCGCCGAGGAGTACGTCTACCTCGCCATCCAGGTGACCCAGAACTGCGCGGTGAACGACGGCAGTTGGGTCACCGACCCCAGCAAGGTCACGTCGTACAACGTCGCCCCGGCCGACAACGCCACCGGCGAGGCCCGCTTCATCGCCCCGATCACGGCCGACGCGAAGAACAGCTCGACCTGGATCGCCGGCGGCCGCCACATCTGGGTCCAGACCCACGGCTACGCCATCCGCAGCGGCGACGAGTGGACCAGCGTGTACGACCTCGGCGCCGGCCGCACCGCGACCGCCGTCGCGGCCTCGGGCGGCAAGGTGTACGCGGCCTGGTGCGGCCCCTGCAACAACCAGGGCTTCGCCCGCGGTATCTCCGTCGGCAACGCGGACGGCACCGGCTGGCACGACATCACCCTCCCGGCCACCGGCACGGACGGCACCGTTCCCAACCGGTACCTCGCCGGCTTCGCCGTCGACCCCAAGAACGCGGACCACGTCTACCTCGCGGTCAACGGCTTCTCCCGGCACTGGACCGAAGGCCCCGGCGCCGGCGTCGGTCACGTCTTCGAGTCCACCGACGGCGGCACCACCTGGAAGGACATCTCGAAGAACCTCCCCGACGTGCCGACGAACTCCGCGGTCGTCACACCGAACGGCGGCCTCGCCGTCGCCACCGACCTCGGCGTCGTCTACCGCGCGCCGGGCCGTACGACCTGGCAGCGCATCGGGAACCTGCCGGCCGTCGCCGTGCTCCAGCTCAAGCTGGGCCCGGACGGCAGGACGCTGTACGCGGCCACCCACGGGCGCGGCATCTACACGATCGATGTGCGCGACTGCCACTGACGCAGCGACGTCACAGGGGTGATCCCGGGTTGCCGGGGTCACCCCTGCGTCGTGTACGGCACCACACTCACGTGCAGAGTGAAGGCGACCCTCGCCGCACCCGCCACGTCCGGCGCCTTCGCCGACGCGGTGACCTCGGCCGCACCGGCCCGGGTCCCCGCACACCGCAGCGAGGCGTGGGACGTACCGTCCGCGTCCACCCGCCATCCGGACGCCAGGACGAGAACCGGCGCGGAACTCCGCACGGCCGTCCACCGCCTGTCATCCGTGCGAGGCCGCAGGACGAGCGACACCACAGTCCCGGGCCGCACACAGAGTCGCTGTTCGACCGGGTCACCGGGACTGACGGTGACCTCCGCGTGCCCAGCGGCACAGCTTCCCGGCGAAGGGGAGGGGCTGGTGGCCGACACTGACGGGCTTCCCCCGGTCGGACTCGTAGACGGCGCTGCCGGCGTGTGCGTCGACGCACCGGCTGACGGCCCCGCCGAGCCGCTGCTCGCCGACGGCCCTTCCACCGATCCGCCGCCCTCCGACGCGTGGCACCCCGCCAGGACAACCACCACGGCAACCATCCATCCCCCAGCCCACCACCGCATCCCAGTACCTCCCGACCTGCGCGCAGGACCACCAGCATGCCCCGACGACGCCGCCGAATCCCCCACGCGTGCCACGAAGCGCTGACGGGTGGTCACCTGTCGAGTCCGACACCACCCACTTGTCGACGAGGAGCGGGCGCAGGAGTAGCCGTTGGTGCCGTCGGGGTGCCACCTGCGGCACGGAGATCCGGTGCGGATGGTGTCGTCTTCCCGGGGCCGGACCCGGGACGGCCCCGGGTCAGGCGGGAATCCGCGGAGGGCGGTCCTCGCCAGGTGTCTCCGCACCAGCCGGTGCCCGCAGGGTGCCATAGCGCTCCATGCGCTGCCACCGCAGCCGTGAACCCGACACGGCGGTGAAGACGGACTGGATGACCACCAGGTACATCAACTGGCGGTAGACGAACTGCTGCAGCGGCAGGCTCCACAGCGGGCCCGGGCGTTCGCCGTCCAGGCGGAACGCGTACAGGCCCATCAGCAGTTGGAGGAGCAGGAAGGCGAGCCAGAGGGCGGTGATCCGCAGCGGGTCGAGGAAGACCAGGCCGTAGAGGGCGAAGACGTCGACCACAGGGGCGAGCAGGGGCAGCAGGATCTGGAAGAGGAGGAGGTAGAGCAGGCCCCGGCGGCCGAGTCGGCCGGCGGCGCCGCCCTGCACCAGCGCGCCGCGGTGCTTCCACATCGCCTGCAGGGTGCCGTAGCACCAGCGGTACCGCTGCCGCCACAGGGCGCCCAGCGACGCGGGCGCCTCGGTCCAGGCCACCGCGGCCTCCTCGTACACCACACGCCAGCCGGCGCGGCACAGCGCCATGGTGAGGTCGGTGTCCTCGGCGAGGGTGACGTCGCTGACCCCGCCGAGGGCGAGCAGGGCCCGGCGCCGGAACGCCCCGACCGCTCCGGGCACGGTCGGCATGCACTCGGCGAGGTCGAAGAGGCGACGGTCGAGGTTGAAACCGACGACGTACTCGATGTGCTGCCAACGGCCCAGCAGGCCACCGCGGTTGACGACCTTCGCGTTGCCCGAGACGGCACCCACCCGAGAGTCGGCGAAGGGCTGCACGATCGTGCGGACGGCGTCGGGTTCGAAGACGGTGTCGCCGTCGACCATGACCACCAGGTCGCAGCCGGCGGCGGCCAGACCGGTGTTGAGCGCGGCGGGCTTGCCCGCGTTCCGCTGCCGGATCACCCGCACTCCCGGCAGACCGAGGGACTCCACCAGGTCGGCGGTCCCGTCGGTGGAGCCGTCGTCGACCACGATGATCTCCACCGGATGGTCCGAGGCGACCAGGGAGCGTACGGCCGCCTCGATTCCGGCGCTCTCGTTGTACGCCGGGACGATGACGCTGACCGGTTCGGTCACCGGCGGTCCCCAGGGCCTGGCCCGGCGCCCGGTGCGCAGTCGTCGGTGCCGATGGGCCGCCACCAGTACGACGGCCGCGCGCAGCACGCTGATCGCTCCGGCCGCGTACATCAGCGCGCCGAGCAGCCGGATGGTCCCGTCGCCGAGCTGCAGCATCTTGATGAGGGCGATGCCCTGGAGGCGGTTGCCCAGCCCGGCACGCTGAACGGGGCCGGCCATGCCGACCGCGGCGCCGACCGTCGTGAATTGGAAGCCCCGTGCCTTGAGCCGGGGGATCAGGGTGTTCAGGGCGGCGACGGTCTGGGAGCGGTCACCGCCGGCGTCGTGCATCAGCACGATCTGCCCGGCCTTGCCGTGCGGTGTCGCGTTCGCGAGGACGCGGGCCGTGCCGGGGCGCTGCCAGTCCTCGGCGTCCAGGGTGGAGAGCACCGTGACGTACCCGGCCGTGTCGGCCTGCTTGAGGACGGACCAGTCGGCGTCGTCCAGGGCGTCGTTCTCCGAGGAGTACGGCGGTCTGAGCAGCGCGCTGGTGACGCCGGCCGCGCCGGCCACCGCCAGCTGGGTCTCGCGCAGTTCCAGGGAACGCTGCCATGGGGCGAGGCGGGAGAGGTCGGGGTGGGTGAAGGTGTGGATGCCGATCTGGTGGCCCTCGGCGACGATCCGGCGGACCAGTTCGGGGTGGGCCACGACCTGGGTGCCGACGACGAAGAAGGTCGCGTGCACGTGGTGGCGACGCAGCACGTCGAGGACGCGCGGGGTCCAGACCGGGTCGGGGCCGTCGTCGAAGGTGAGGGCGATGGTGCCGGCCTTCGGGCGGGCGGTGTGCGCGGAGCCGGCGGCGTCCGCGATCACGGGGCCGCCGTGGGCCACCTGGCCGGGTACCACGTCGGCACGGCCGCGGGGGCCGGTCACGTCGTCCGAGGTGATCGCGAACATGTGGTGGGTGTAGCCCTGCAGCAGGAGGGCCGCCGACAGGGTCACCACCAGCACGGACAGCAGCAGCCAGTGGGTGCGGGGTGTGACCCGGCGGGTACGGCCGCGGAGGCGGGGCATGGCGGAGCGGCGTCCGCGATCGGTCGGATCGGTCACGTCAGGGCCTTGGATCACTTCTTGGGCTTGTGGGACGCGGCGTTGGCGCGCCCCTTGGCGGAGGGCGCGTCGGTGCTGGTGGCGCCGGCGCTGGCGTCGGCGCTGGTGGTGGGACTGGCGGTCGTGGTCGGGGAGGCGGTTCGGGTGGGCGTCGCGGTGGTGGCGGACGTGGCCACGGGGGTGGTCGCGGCCGTCGGCCGGCCGGTCTGGCCGGAGGCCGTCCGCGGCGACGTGGCACGGGCGTTCTCGTCCGTCGCGCCGGGGCCCGCGCTCCCTGCCGTGTGACCCGTACCGGCGGGAGATCCGGGGGCGGTCGCTCGGGGCGCGGCCGGGGGCGTGGTATCCGGGAGCGGGACGAACGGAGCGCTGATGGTGGGGCCGCCCAGCACCGCGCTGACCAGCAGGGCGACATAGAAGCCGGCGGGGATCAGCAGCAGCCGTGCGGTGCGCCGCACGCGGCGCTGGCGGCGCCCCGAGGCGTCCACGAAGACGGGCCGTGCCGGATCGTTCTCCGCTGCGTCCGGCTCCGATGCGGGACGGCCGGAGTCGTCGAGGTCCGTCGGCAGCACGGTGATGACGGCACCGTGTGGAGAGTCCCACTCCGCCGTGGCGAGGTGGTCCGGCCCGGCGACGAGCAGTGTCGCATCGGCGGTCCAGGGCTCCGGCTCCGCCGTGGCCGTGTCGGCGGTGATGCCGCCGCCGGTGCCCTCGTGGCCGTGGGCATACCCGTACCCGACGCCGGCGTACGGCTCCTCGCCGTACCCTGCGCCGCTGTCGCCCGTCCACTGCACGAGTCCCGCCTCCTCTCCAAGCCGACCGACGTGGTCGTCCGCATGGAAAGAGCGCAGCGGGCCGAAACTGTTACACCTCCCGCCTCGGACCGTCATATGTCCCACTCCGGACACTCACATGTCCCGCCTCGCAGCGGCACCTCTCCCGTCTCGGATCGCCACTCCTCACGCCTTGGAACGGCACTTCACCACCGCGTTCCCGCATGCGGCGGTGTGCGCGTAGAACTCCCGCAGCTCCCGGTGCGTGGTGGCGAACGCACGCGACGCCTCGGGCTCCGCGGTCGCTCCGCCGTAGCGGGGCAGCAGTCCGTCCCGGGCGGAGTCCCACAGCGCGTCGAAATCGGTCTGCTCCAGGAATTCGGCCACCCGGCGGGCCTGGGCGGCCGTGAGGACCAGCAACGGCGGCTTCTGCCGGTCGGTGCGGAACACGGGGCGGCCGCCGAGCACCACCTGGGCCTGGGGCCGTTCCGGAGGACCGGCCGGTGGAGCGCCGGTGTAGATGCGCTCCTGGTCCAGACAGCACTCGTCCAGAACCTCTTCGGGGCACTGGCCGGGCTGGTGCCGGACAGTCGCCGCATCGCTCGCGAAAAGCCGTTCCAGCCAAGCCGGACTGTTGCGCAGTGCCGGGGCCGGTACCGCTCGCAGACGGAGGTAGGTACTCATGACAGTGGGAGCGCACGAGAGCGCCGAAGCATCACGCGGCCTGGCGGTCCCGGTCCCGGGCTCGGGGCGGCGGCCGTGGCGGGCTTCGGCGCGTTGCTGATCGCCCGCTGCCGCTCGCCCTCTGCCGGTGATACCGGACAGGCTCCTGGGGTGTTGTGACGTTTCTGTGAGAGTGCGCGCTGGTCATCGTGGGGCCGTCGTTGCGACCGGAGCACGACGGACGGTGTGAAATCGGTTGTGATCGGTGCGAACGAGGGCAATCTTGGGCCAGGTGCGGCAACCTCGGCGCGTACAGGAGTACGACGGGGAACTGGGCGCGGCGGTCGCGCGCGCCCAGGACGGCGACGAGGCCGCCTTCGAGGTCGCCTACCGGATCGTGCAGCCGGGCCTGCTCGGCTACCTTCGCGGCGTCGTCGGCGAGGAGGCGGAGGACGTGGCGTCCGACGCCTGGCTGGAGATAGCCCGCGACCTCGGGCGTTTCAAGGGCGACGGCGCGGGCTTCCGCGGCTGGACCGCGACCATCGCCCGGCACCGGGCGCTGGACCACCTGCGTCGTCGGCGGGTACGGCCCCAGGCAGGCGGTACCGACCAGGACGTACTGGAACTGGCGGGCCCGCACAGCACTCATGAGCAGGCTCTGGAGTCCCTCTCCACCGAGTGGGCTCTGGAGTTGATCCGCGGACTGCCGCGGGACCAGGCAGAGGCCGTGCTGCTGCGGGTCGTGGTCGGTCTGGACGGTCCCGCCGCGGCGCGGGTCCTGGGCAAGCGGCCGGGTGCGGTGCGCACGGCCGCCCACCGGGGCCTGAAACGCCTCGGCCGTCAGCTGGGTATCGGTGGCGGAGCCGAGGAGGGTGTGACGGATGTGGCTTCCCGCGCGCTGGGGGAGTCGACATGAACGACAACCGCGACAGGATCGACAGGCAGGCGTCGGAGCCGGGGCAGCGGACGAATCGAAGCGGTCGGACGGGAACGGAAGCGGACATGGGTGAACGGCTGGGCGGCGACGGGGTATGGGGCCGTCGACGTGTGCAGCCCGGCGGCGCCCCGTCCGACCCCCGGGACGCGGGTGACGACGCCGCGCTGGAGACGGCACTGGCCGCCGCCGTCCGCGCAGACGATCTCGCGTCCCAGGGCGAGCGGCAGGCCGTGGCCGCGTTCCGAGCCGCCCGCGCCTCGGGTGCGCATCGCGCACGTACCCGGCGCCGTGACGACTGGCGGCCGAAGGTCGAGCGGCGGGTGCGGCGCCCGGCGAAACTGACGTTCGGCGTGGTCTTCGCCAGCCTCGCGCTGGGGGGCGTGGCGGTCGCGGCCATCGGTTCCGCCGGTTCCGCCGGTTCCGCCGGCTCCGACGGCGACGGCGCCGGCCACGGCCGGGGAACGACGCCCCCGTCGGCGACCGCCTCGCATCGGGCGGTTGGCGGGGCCGCGTCCCACCCGTCCGCCCGTGCTCGGCCGACGGACCGGCCCGCCACCGCCCAGGACACCGAAGCCCACTGCCGTGCCTACGAGCACGTCCAGGGCCATGGCAAGGCGCTGGCCGCGACAGCCTGGCAGCGACTGGTCGCGGCGGCCGGCGGTGCGGACAAGGTTGCCGCCTACTGCTCCGAGCAGTTGACACGAGAGACGGCCAAGCCGAGCCACTCGGCCGGTGCGGGCAAGTCCGGCAAGGATGCCGCGAACTCCGCCAACGGCACGGCGGGCGACGGCGCTTCCGGCAACGCGTCTGCCGACAGCGAGGCGAACGGCGGGCAGGGCAACGGCAAGAAGAAGTAGCCGTGGACGAGTCCGATGGGTTGAAGGGGAGCAACTCTCCCAACCCGAGAGCGCACGTGCGGAGCTCGATCGGCCCGCGGGCCGCAAGACCGCCGCGGTCGCCCCGCCGGAACCGCCGTGTGGCCTTCCTCTCGCTGCTGGGGTCTCGGCGCGTTCGTCGGCATGTCGTCAGCTGACGGCGACGGCAGCCGCGCCCAGGCCGTCGAAGGAGGTCACGGCGCTGCGACCGGACGGACTCGACGGCAACAGTGTGGCCCGGGAGAGCAATTCCTGTGGTCGGGAAGTGAGAATTCGACACGGCGCACGAGAAATATTCCTGAGGTGGGTGACGGCCAGGAATTGCTTACCGCGTGGGGTCGCTCACGACGTGCTACTGTCAGTATCAGTTGCAGGTGTGGTTGCCAGAACGGTTTTCCGGCGGCTGATCATCACGGCGACACGGAAAGCGCACAGAGCGTATTCCTGACACCGTCTCCGAAGGAGAAACAAAATGGCTACTGGCACCGTGAAGTGGTTCAACGCGGAAAAGGGCTTCGGTTTCATCGAGCAGGACGGCGGCGGCGCCGACGTCTTCGCCCACTACTCCAACATCGCCGCCCAGGGCTTCCGTGAGCTGCTGGAAGGCCAGAAGGTTTCGTTCGACATCGCGCAGGGCCAGAAGGGCCCGACGGCCGAGAACATCGTTCCCGCCTGACGCGTCGGCACTTACGCATACTTCGCAGCTGGGGCCCGCACCTTGGGGTGCGGGCCCCAGCTCGCTTCATTTCCAGGGCGATTCAGCCCTGTTTTTTTTCGGCTCGTTCTCGCGATTCTCTGCGCCGTTCGTTCCACTGCGGAAATTCCTTGATACGCGCCCACGTCGAGGAAGGTTCCACATGAACCGTGCCCGCACGACTCGCACACGCACGACTCGCACATACGACCGCTTCGCAGGAAGTGCTGCTGTCGGCCGCTCCGGTGTTCAGAGCCGCTCCAAGGGCAACGGAAATCGGCGGGCCGCACAGGGTGAGTTCGCACCGCCGAAGACGACCACACCGGCGTTGCCCGCCGTCGAGACGTTCGCCGATCTCGCCATGCCGACGCCGTTGCTGGCCGCGCTCGGCCACGAGGGCGTGACCGTACCGTTCCCCATCCAGGCGGCGACCCTGCCGAACTCCCTGGCGGGACGGGACGTACTCGGCCGTGGCCGCACCGGGTCGGGCAAGACGCTCGCCTTCGGCCTCGCGGTGATGGCCCGCACGGCAGGCCGGCGCGCCGAACCGCGGGAGCCGCTGGCCCTGATCCTCGTACCCACCCGTGAACTCGCCCAGCAGGTCACCGACGCGCTCACCCCGTATGCCCGCGCCGTCCGGCTGCGGCTGGCCACCGTGGTCGGCGGAATGTCGATCGGCAGGCAGGCGAGTGCGCTGCGGGCCGGGGCCGAGGTCGTCGTCGCGACACCGGGGCGGCTCAAGGACCTGATCGACCGGGGCGACTGCCGACTGCGGGACGTCGCCGTCACCGTCCTGGACGAGGCCGACCAGATGACCGACATGGGCTTCATGCCCCAGGTCACCGCCCTGCTCGACCAGGTGCGGCCGGAGGGCCAGCGGATGCTCTTCTCGGCGACCCTGGACCGTAACGTGGACCTGTTGGTCCGTCGCTACCTGACCGACCCGGTGGTCCACTCCGTCGACCCGTCGGCCGGTGCCGTCACCACGATGGAGCACCACGTACTCCACGTGCACGACGCGGACAAGCACCGGACGACCACCGAGATCGCGGCACGGGACGGCCGGGTCATCATGTTCCTGGACACCAAGCACGCCGTGGACCGGTTGACCGCGCACCTCCTCAGCAGCGGCGTCCGCGCCGCCGCCCTGCACGGCGGCAGGTCCCAGCCGCAGCGCACCCGGACCCTCGCTCAGTTCAAGGACGGTCACGTCACGGTGCTGGTCGCCACCAACGTCGCGGCCCGCGGAATCCATGTCGACAACCTCGACCTGGTCGTCAACGTGGATCCGCCCGGCGACCACAAGGACTACCTGCACCGTGGCGGTCGTACGGCCCGTGCGGGGGAGTCCGGCAGCGTCGTCACCCTGGTGACACCCGGCCAGCGCCGCGACATGAGCCGACTGATGGCCTCGGCCGGCATCACCCCGCGCATCACTCCGGTGCGCTCGGGTGAGGCGGAGCTGAGCCGCATCACCGGCGCCCAGGCGCCGTCCGGTGTCCCGGTCGTCATCACCGCTCCGGCCGTGGAGCGTCCCCGCCGCACGTCTTCCCCGTCCCGTGGCCGTCAGGGCCGCACCGGCCAGGGGCGGCCCGCCGGCGCGGCGGTGCGCCGCAGGGCACAGCGGCGCACCGCCATCGATTCGGCGGCCTAGGCCCAGCACTACGCCGGAGCCGCAGCGGTCTCCCCAGGCCGCGACGGCCACCAAGCCGACCAACCCGCACCGCAGGAGGCATTTTTTGACGCCCACTCAGACGCAGTGTCGCGTGGCGGACCCCGCATCGACGACCGTGGTCGACGGCATGGAAGCGCACGGGCCTCGGGTCTGTGACGACATGACCGTCGAGGTGGCTCTGGCCCTCATGGCGGGTGCACGTGTCGAGTACCTGACCGTGTGCGACGGGGACGACCAGAGCACGGGTTCGATCACTCTGGCCCGGCTCGCCGTTCTCCGTGCCGGTTCCACGTACACGGACCGCATCCGTCTGCGGGATGTCCTCGGCAGCCGGCTCCGGCCTGTTCCCGTCCGCGGCTGATCCACCCTGCCCGGGTCAGTTCCTTTCCGTCATGCCTGGGAGGCATCATGCGTTGTGTCATCGCCCGGTACCCGTTCGACCTGACCAAGATCGGGGTGCTGGCCTCGATGAAGGGCGTCAAGCCCGAGCTGGTCACGGGCGCGTCCGTGACCATCGGCCGCCGCCGCTACCCCGTCAAGCAGGTGGGCCAGGTCACCACGGGACAGGACCGCCGTGACTTCACCGTCGGCGAAGTCACCCGGGCCATGGTGCGCCTCGGCTTCACCTGCCACGACGGCCCCGAGGCCGCGCCCGTGAGCGTTCCCCTTCCGCTCCGGGCCCCGTCGGCACTGCTCGACGGCATCTGCCCTGTGGGCGTGTGAGGACGGGCGGGTAACCGCCCTCAGGATCCCGGTGGGGGGGGGGGGGGCGGGGGGCCCCCCCCCCCCCCCCCCCCCCCCCCCCCCCCCCCCCCGGCCGCGGGCCGGCACCCCGCCGCTGGGGGCGCAGGCGGCCGGGGGCGGCCGCACCG